>CAIKOL010000072.1 GCA_903829085.1 uncultured Anaerolineales bacterium
GTCTCTCACAAGTGAATGGCAGGAACGGAGCAAAAATCACCTTTAGCGAGTCAATTGCTTTCAGGGCAGTGAAAATGGTCAGGGCTGCTGATTCCTTGTTGGTTTTGACCGCCTGCCAGGGAGCCATCTTATCCAGGTACTGGTTGACCGTTGTCGCCAGATGAAACGCTTCCTGGAGGGCTGCGCGCAGTTTCACCGCTTCCAACAACCCGCCCACTGTTTGGAACCCAGCTTCAATTCCGGTCAGCAATTCCAGGTCCCCGTCGCGTAGTGCTGCCAGCTCAATGCCAGGGACAAATCCTTCCCAGTGTTTATAGCAGAAAGAAAGCACCCGGTTTGCAAGGTTGCCCCAGGTGGCCACCAGTTCGCCATTATTCTTGGCAACAAACTCTTTCCAGTCCCAGTCGGAGTCGTGGTTTTCCGGCATATTGATCGTTAAATAATATCGCAGTGCATCTGGATCATAGCGCGTCAGCGCGTCACGGCCCCAGATTGCCCAGTTGCGCGATCCGGAAATTTTCTGGCCTTCCAGATTCATAAACTGGTTGGCAGGCACGTCATAAGGTAATGTAAGCATACCGGCCTCTTCAGCAAAGATACTCAGGAACATCTCACCTGCACCCATCAACTCAGCCGGCCACAAGGCGGTGTGGAAAAAGATGTTATCCTTCCCGATGAAGTAGAAGGCGCGCGCGGACGGATTAACCCACCAATTCTCCCAGTCATCAGGATTACCATTGACCTTTGCCCATTCGATCGCTGCTGATAGATAGCCAATGACTGCTTCGAACCATACATACAGCCGCTTATTATCCCAACCTTTTACTGGGACAGGAATTCCCCAATCCAGGTCGCGCGTGATAGGACGTGGTTTTAATCCCTCTGCTTCGATTTTTCGCAGCGATTCGCCCAACACTGTCTCGCGCATATATGCGGAACGTTCACGCAGGAAGTTGGCAACCTCCGGTTCGAGCTTGGAGAGATCGAGATAGAAATGCTCGGTCTCACGCAATTCAGGTGTTGAGCCATCCACTTTTGACCTTGGGTCAAGCAATTTTTCAGGTTCAAGCACGTTCCCACACTTGTCACATTGATCCGAACGCGCCCCGGGATCGCCGCAGATGTAGCATGTACCTTCAACATAGCGATCCGGTAGGAATCGCCCGGCAACTGGCGAATACCATTGCATGGATTTCTGGGTGAACAGAAAACCGTTCTTTTGTAGGGCCAGGAACATGGATTGTGCTACTTTGAAATGGTTCTCGGTGTGTGTGGTTGTGAACAGGTCGTACTGGATGCCCAATTTCTGGAATAAATCGATGAAACCATCGTGGTATTTCTTATAAACTTCCTCAACTGGCTTTCCTTCCTTGTCAGCCGCGATCGTCACCGGCGTGCCATGAGCGTCAGTTCCGGAAACCATCAGAACGTTGTTGCCTTTCAACCGGTGGTAGCGGGCTACTATATCACCAGGCAGATGGGAACCAGTGATATTTCCAACGTGGATCTCGGCATTGGAATAGGGCCATGCAATGGCGATGAGAATGTTCTCATTCATATTTGCTCCTGATTACTTTACCAAAGAGTGATTGGTGCTTGACTGAACGGGCAAACAAAAAGGCCGCCCATCCAATGGACAGCCTTTGGTTTGATAAAAATGCTCTTACTCACCTAAGTCGGCTGTCCGCGCGCGGAAAGGCATTGCCATCTGTGTCAACATGAAGAAATGAAAAGATAGTTTACCCATCGGGTTGAGTTTACTATGTACTGCGCTAGGTGACAAGTGTTAACTCGTATAGCATACTGGCTGGAAAGAGACTTCCATAATTGACATCATTATAGCTATAATACTCATAAGAGAATGTCTGTTGGTTTTGGAGGCAGCACAATGAAACCCCGAATATTTATCCATTCGATTATTATCAAATATTTCCTTTTAGGGGTTGGTTTTGGGTTGCTTTTTCCTCTTTTAGGAACTTTTTTTCTTATTTTCATGGGTGCGCTTCCTTTCAACCTTTCTACCATGATAAAGGTGCAAACTGGCGAACCTCTTCTATGGATAATCGACACTGCCCCTTTGATCCTTGGAATGGCATTTGGATTGATCGGTGCACGCCAGGACAGCCTGATAACTCTTAAGAACAAACTCCAAAACGCGGTCGAGGAACGCACTACGGAATTGCAGACTGCCAATCATCAGCTTAGCCATGAATTGGAATTGCTCCACCAGGTGGAAGAAATGGTCAGCCGCGGCAAGAAGGAATGGGAGAACACTTTTGATGCTGTGGCAGACTTAATTTTTGTTGTGGATGCTGGCGGAGATATTACCCGTTGCAACAAAGCGGTTATTCAGAAGCTCAATACCAATTACTCCGTCCTAATCGGGAGTCCCCTATTGGAGGCGTTGCGCGTCAACGATCAATCCGCGCCTCCAGACCTGCATGGTGGAGAAGTGGAAATCCCCCGGCTTGGAGGCATCTACGATGTGCTGATTGAAAAAATGGGGCTCACAGGTCTATCGCGGACGGTATATGTTCTCCACGATATTACCAGCCGAAAACAGATCGAGAATGATATCGTCCGACAAAAAATATTCTTTGAATCCCTGGTCGTGAACAACCCGGCTGCGATCATCGTGCTGGACGAAAAGGAACGGATATCTTCCTGTAATCCGGCTTTTGAACTCCTTTTCGGTTATATGCGTGAAGAGATTATTGGAACCAACCTGGACTCCCTGATCACTACTGATACGACAATCAAGGAAGCAGCTCAATTTACCCAGCAGGCTATGACCGGCACCAATGTCCACGGGATAGGAAAACGCCGGCGCAAGGATGGTATTTTGGTGGATGTGGAGATTTTTGGCGTCCCTGTCCTGGTGGGAGAGCAAAAGATCGGCGCACTGGCGATTTACCACAACATCACCGACCTTGTCCGCGCCCAGCAAGAGGCAGAGGAAGCCAACCGTGCCAAGAGTGAATTTTTAGCCAACATGAGCCATGAAATCCGCACCCCAATGAACGGTGTAATTGGAATGCTTGAATTGACACTGGATACAACCCTGACCGATGAACAGCGGGAATACCTGAACATCTCCCTCCAGAGCGCTGAAGCCCTGCTCGCCCTTATTAACGATATCCTCGACTTTTCCAAGATTGAAGCCAAGAGAATGGAGCTGGAAAAGATCAACTTCAATTTACGCACTACTATTGAGGATGTGGTCGCTTCTCTCGCCCAACGCGCCCAGGATAAAGGCCTGGAACTTGCCTGCTTGATCCACCCCGACTTGATGTCTGAACTCAAAGGCGACCCAGCCCGTCTTCGCCAAATCATCATAAACCTGATTGGAAATGCCATCAAATTCACCCACCAAGGGGAAGTAGTCGTGCGCGCTGAACCGGTCGGGGAAACCGATACCCACGCCACAATCTATTTTTCCGTCCAGGACACTGGCATCGGTATTTCTCCCGATCGGCAACAATCTGTTTTTGAAAGATTCACCCAGGCAGATGGATCCACTACTCGTAAATACGGAGGCAGTGGACTGGGCCTGACGATCTGCAAGCAATTGGTTGAGGCGATGGGAGGGGAAATCGGCGTTCTGAGCACATCAGGGATTGGCAGTACTTTTTGGTTCCAAGTTACTTTTGAAAAGCAGCCCGTCGAAAAACGCGGTTCTGCTGCCCCGCTCATAATCATGCCGGTAAACCTGACAAAAATGCGCATTCTTGGCGTGGATGATAATGCCACCAACCGCACCATCCTGACCAAGACGGTGGAAGGGTTTGGGTGCCGGGTAGATACCGTGGCAAGTGGTTCCAAAGCCATCGAGGTTCTTCGCATTGCCCTGCGGGACGGCGATCCCTACCAGGTGGTCCTGCTAGACATGCAGATGCCAGGCATGGACGGCGAACAAACTGCCCGGGCCATAAAGGGTGATCCTGCGTTACGGGATGTTCGCATCATCGTGCTCACTTCTATCGGCCAGCGAGGTGACGCTCCCCATATGGAGGCTCTGGGATGTTCGGGTTATCTCCTCAAACCGGTCCGCCAACAGATGCTCTATGAGGCCCTGGTAGCTGTCCTGGGGCGCAAAGAAGAAGTGGGACCACCCATCATCACCCGCCACTTACTCTCTGAACAAAAGCGCTCGAATCAACGCATTCTGCTGGCAGAGGATAATCCCATTAATCAGAAACTGGCAGTGATCCTGCTCAATAAAGCCGGCTATTCCGTGGATGCGGTCGAAAATGGCCTACAGGTTGTTGAAAAAGCAAAAGAGGGCTTATATCATGCCATTTTGATGGATGTGCAGATGCCTGAATTGGATGGTTTTGATGCCACCCAACGTATCCGTGAATGGGAGACCAGCCGTCACCAACATATCCCCATTATTGCCATGACAGCCCATGCCATGAAAGGCGACCGGGAAAAATGCCTGGAGGCGGGTATGGATGACTATGTTTCCAAGCCCCTTGAAATACGAATTCTATTGGGAGTGATCGATCGCTGGCTGCAGCCTTCAGCAGCGGAAGCCCAGTCTGTTCAGCCTGAGGAAACATTTCCAACCATAATACCCATCATTGTGACTCCTGCTGAAACGTCGTCTTTATCTGCGGAAGAACTTCCCATGGATTTTGAACGGGCCCTTGAACGCTTCGGTGGGGATAAACCATTCCTCCTTGAAATGAGCCAGGAGTATGTAGCTGGCATCTCCGACCGTATCAAAGACCTTCGAGCCGCCCTGCTTGCGCAGAATTCCAACACCCTCAGCCGGCTTGCCCACAATTTCAAGGGAGTTTCAGCCAATTTCAGCGCAGTTCCAATCACCGAAATATCCGCCGAACTCGAAGCCCTGGGCAGCCAGGAAAACCTCGCTCCAGTCCCCGAACTCCTGGCACGCCTCGAAGTCGAAGCAGCACGCCTGGTTAAATATTTGAAAGAATCCGGCATAATTTCATAACGGTTATCCAGGTCATTCTTTAAAACCAAAACTAGGGAAGACTGCCCTGCAACAAGGGCGGTCTTTTTGAACTGCCATTGAATTGTTACGTCCAGACATGGTACATGTTGTAAAATCATCCCCGAGGTAAATAATGAAACCTTTCCAACTTATATTCAACTATGCTCGTCGATATACTGTTCCATTAATTGTCACTGCAATCAGCATGTTGTTACTGGTGGGTATCCAATTGCTTATCCCCTGGATCGTTAAGCTGCTGGTGGCGGATGTTACCACACCGGGTGCCAGCATTGCCAGTATGAATTACGTTACCACCCTGGCTTTGATCGTCATGGTTGCCTTCCTGGCCCGGGCAGGGTTGGCGTTTGTCCGTTCCTATGTAGCCCATGTAGCTGGTTGGGGCGTAGTGGCAGATGTACGTGAGTACATTTACGAACACATGCAACGTTTGTCGTTGCGTTTTTATGAAGACAAGCAGGTTGGCAACTTGATGTCCAATGTAGTCAACGACACCGACCTCTTCGAACAACTTATCGCACACGCCATTCCCGACGTGGTAGTTAATGTGGTCACCTTGTTTGGCGTAACCGCTGTTCTGCTCGCCTTGAACTGGAAATTAACCTTGTTCAGTCTGATCCCCATTCCCCTGGTGATCCTGTCGCTTCGGGTCTATGCTAAATATGTCCGCCCTGCCTTCCGAAATCGTCAGAAGGTACTGGGCGACCTGAACGCTCTACTCAACGACAACCTGTCTGGTATCCGTGAGATCAAAGCTTTCACCCGCGAGACCGAAGAGGCCCAACGAGTTCACGAAGGCATCGAGAACTATCGCAAATCCCAACTCGGCGCGCTGAAACTGATGGCCACATTCCAGCCTTTCGTAGAATTCACATCCTCGCTTGGTACATTGATCGTTATTTACTTTGGTGGGCTGCTCGCGCTACAAGGCTCCTTGCCAGTCGCTGACCTGGTCGCTTTTTTCCTATACCTGCAAAGTTTCTACGCACCCGTTCAGAATCTTAGCGGCGCCTGGGAGGCTATTCAATCCTCGCTGGCCGGTGCAGACCGGATTGCCGACCTGATGGCTGAACCTCGTGAGCCGCAAAATGTTAGGGGCGCAGGACCTGTGGCAGGGCGCGTGAGAGGCGAATTCGTTTTCAACCATGTATCCTTCGAATACACATCCGGTATACCAGTCTTGGAGAATATCACCCTGGAAATACCAGCAAAAGGAGTGGTGGCGCTGGTGGGGCCAACGGGTGTGGGAAAAACCACCCTGGTCAGTCTCATGCCACGCTTTTACGATGCGACCAGCGGCTTAATCACGCTGGATGGTCATGACCTGCGTGACTATACGCTGGACAGTCTGCGCCAGCAAATCAGCATTGTGCTCCAGGATGTGTTCCTGTTCTATGGGACGGTGCGTGAGAACCTGCTCTTCGCTAGGCCGAACGCGGATGAGCCTGAAATGATCGCGGCTGCAAAAGCCGCCAATGCTCATGAATTCATCGCCGACCTGCCAGAGGGTTATGATACGCTCATCGGTGAGCGCGGGGTCAAACTATCCGGTGGGCAGAAACAGCGCTTATCCATCGCCCGCGCCATCCTGAAAGACGCCCCAATCCTGATCCTTGATGAAGCGACATCCTCCGTGGACACCGAAACCGAACAACTCATCCAGCAGGCGCTCGAACGCTTGGTACAGGGACGCACAACCATTATCATCGCCCACAGGCTTTCCACCATCCGCAATGCGGACAAGATCGTAGTACTGGAGGATAAATCCATCCGCGAGATGGGTACCCATGAAGAGTTGATCAACCTGGGAGGATTATATAAAAGGCTCTATACAGTGCAGAAATGAAACAGGGTCTGACCGGATGTTGTAATTATTGACTGTGCCCCTCTTAAAGGTATTCCTTCAACTGTCTTGCCCGTCTGGGATGGCGCAAGCGCCGCAACGCCTTTCCCTCGATCTGGCGGATTCGTTCGCGTGTTAGGCCGAATTTCTCTCCCACTTCTTCCAGCGTAAAAGGCACGCCTGAATCCAACCCAAACCGCAGGCGAAGGATGCGGGCTTCGCGCGGCGTCAACGTGCCCAGAATCTCGTCAATTTTCTCTTTAAGCATGGATTGGTAAACGCTTTGCATGGGTGTAGGGGTCAATTCATCCTCGATGAACATCCCCAACTCTGAATCTTCATCATCTCCAACAGGACTCTCCAGCGAAAGTGGCAACCAGGAAACCTGAAGAATCCACTGGACCTTTTGCATGTCCAGGCCCATTTCTTCCGCCAGCTCTTCGAGTGTGGGGACGCGACCAAGCCGCTGTTCCAAATCATGGGTGGCTTTGTACGTTTGCCGTATGCGATCGCTCATATGTACCGGGACGCGGATGGTGCGCGCTTGATCCGCGATGGCACGCGTAATGGTCTGCCGGATCCACCAGGTAGCGTAAGTTGAGAAACGAAAGCCTTTATGGACATCGTATTTCTCAACCGCCTTCATCAAGCCGAGGTTGCCTTCCTGGATAAGGTCCAGGAAATGTACACCTCTTCCCATGTATCGCTTGGCAATACTGACGACCAGGCGGGTATTGGCTTTGATAATATGCTCGCGAGCCATGATCCCGTCTTGCACAAGCAACTCCAGCCTTCGTCTCTCAAAGTTCTGGCTGCGCCCGGGGATACGAAGCAGCTCAGTCTTGGCTTGGCGTCCGACCTCGATGCAGGTAGCAATCTCTAATTCCTCGTCCGCTTTGAGCAGGGGTACGCGGGACATCTCCTTTAGGTAAATTCCCACCGTGTCATCGTTGAAAGTATCGCTGGTTAAAACCGCAGGTTCCACCCACTGCTCCAGGCACGGGGCGGTCATAAAATCCACAGGAGAAATGTCCAAGCCTTCTGGATCCATCACATCCACCCCCCTGTGGCGCAAGGCCAGCATGATTACAGACAATCTTTCGGTATCCTCGCCTACTTCAGGAGACACTTCCAGAAGATCATCTGTAGTCAAATACCCTTGCACCGAAGCTTTTTCAAGGAGCAAAGTCAATACTTCACGATTGCGATGTCTACGATCAAGTGGCGCCATTCATCACCCTCCTGACCTGGCGCATCCTACTTCAACAGGTCTTTCAACGCCGCGAACGGCGATTCTGACTCGGGTCGGTGCCCGCAGTCTGTTTGGTTCAAGTTCTCACCGCAGACCGGGCAAAGACCCTTGCAATCCGGTTTGCAAACCGGGCTGATTGGGAATTCAAGCAATGCATATTCGCGCAACAATGGTTCCAGGTTAATTTGAGCATCATCCGGCACAAGCAATCCGGAATCGGTGATATTCCGTTTATCGAAAGCATACAAGTCGGAGAACGACCATTTGAGAGGTTGGGAAAAGGTCTCAAGGCAACGAACGCATTCCAAATCGGCGGCTGCAGAAAACTCGCCCTGAAGCAGCAACCCTTGCTGGGTGCGGTCAAAGCGTGCCGTCCCGTTAAAATCGATCACACTTACGTCCTCCCCCAGGCGCATTTTTCCAAAATCGAAGTTAAAATCCCGCCGAGTGCCGATTGGCGATTTAATTAAGAACCCGACATTGAGGCGCAGAGGACGATGAAGGCTGGTCACATTGATAATTCTATACGCAAGTTTGGTATCAATTCGATTCTAGCACAGCGGGGACTCGAAGTCAAGAATTCTTAAGATACGTCTGAAATAACTCTAAATATCATGAAAGTAGTAAGAATATATATTGACTTTTCCTATTAATCATCTATACTGGTCATTGAATTCACCAATTGATTGTACACAGGAGGAGAAGGCAAAAAATGGCTGCAGATCCCTGGTTCGCGCATTACGATCAAGGAGTTCCCCATACCATTGATTATCCACCGGTTCCCATTTTTCATTTCCTTGAAGAATCGGCAATCAAATACCCGGATCAGCCCTGTACGATCTTTAAGGGAGCGAAGATTTCATTCCATGAGATGGACACGCTCACCGATAAATTGGCAGCAGCCCTGGTAGAAATGGGTATGAAGAAAGGTGACCGGGTTGGAATGTTCATCCCCAACACACCCCAGTTCGTAATGGTATATTTTGGTATTCTCAAGGCTGGCGGCGTGGTTGTTGCCATCAATTCAATGTATACAGCGCCCGAAATTGTATACCAAGCCAATGATGCTGGCATTGAGATAATGTTCGTGATGAGCAACTTTTATAAAACCGTAAAAACGGCCCAACCCAAGACCAAGATCAAGAAATTGATTGTGACAAATATCAAGGAAACATTGCCACCGGCAACTAAAATCCTGTTCTCGCTGCTCAAGGAGAGAATGGGTGGTTTCCGTGTTAAATTAACCCCTGGCGACATGTGGTTAACTGACCTGATCGCCAAGTTTAATTCTGATGAACGCCCAAAATTGAATATTGGACCGGACGATATCGCTCTCTTCCAGTACAGCGGTGGAACCACAGGAGTTTCCAAGGCTGCAGTGGTCACCCACAGCAACCTGGTAGCCAATTCTCTCCAGATTGACAGGTGGATGCCGTCCCTTATACCTGGAAAGGAAATTGTGCTAATGGCCATTCCGCTATTCCATGTGTATGGCATGGTGGCCGGGATGCTTCTTGCCATCTCCATGGGCGCCAGTCTGGTGATGGTGCCCAACCCGCGTGACATGCCAGATTTACTGGGTAACATTAAGAAATACCACCCGACAGTCTTCCCCGGCATCCCCTTGCTGTATAACGCCATCAATAACCACCCGGGTGTGATTGCCGGGAAGTATAACCTGGGCACGATCAAGGCCTGCATCTCCGGCTCTGCGCCATTGCTGCGCGAAACAAAGGAACGATTCGAAGCGCACAGCGGCGGGAAGCTCGTCGAAGGTTATGGCCTTTCTGAAGCCCCAACTGCCACCCATTGCAATCCGCTAATGGGTGTCAATAAAACCGGCTCGATTGGCTTGCCCTTTCCGGATGTGGAAGCGAAAATCATAAACATGGATGATAACGAAACCGAGATGAAGATCGGTGAGATTGGCGAACTGGTAATTCACGGACCGCAAGTGATGAAAGGCTATCACAATATGCTTGATGAAACAGCATACCACCTGCGTAAATTAAAGGATGGCAAGGTATGGCTCTTCACCGGCGATATTGCCAGTATGGATGAGGAGGGCTACTTCTTTATAGTAGACCGCAAGAAAGACCTGATCAAACCCGGAGGAGAGCAAGTCTGGCCACACGATGTGGAAGTAGTAATTGCCACTCATCCAAAAGTATTAGAAGTTGGTGTGGCCGGTGTTCCCGATCCCTTGCGTGGCGAAATGGTAAAAGCCTGGGTGGTCCTCAAGCCTGGCGAGACCATGACCGAGAAAGATCTCAAAGAATGGTGCAGAAAGAGTCTGGCAAGATTCAAAGTCCCCCGACAAGTCGAGTTCCGTACCGAACTACCCAAGACTACCGTCGGCAAGGTTCTGCGGCGTGAGCTGGTCAGACAGCACATGGAGGCGCAGGACAAGTAAGTACACGATCGGCAATTCTTTCCAGGAATATGCATTCCGCATGAAAACGGTCTCCTGTGAGACTCCTAATCTCACGAGAGACTATCATTTAATAATGTTCTTTGGGTTAACCGTGTAATAAAGAGGATGTAATAAATGTTGGGTAGGTTGCTCCTGGCCAACCTACCCTTTCGTTCTTAATCCTCGTAAACTTCTGAACACATCATCAAATCTTGAACATGGTCATTAATTTCATTGCCAGGCTCAGATCACCAGCCAGTTTAAGTTTACCGGCCATGAAAGCCTGCATGCCATCCAGTTCACCGGTGAAGATTTTAACATAATCAGCGGAATCGGCGGAAAGGGTCATCTTGGGACTGGGGCTCACACCCTGTTCGACAGAACACTTGCCATCCCTTATCGTAGCAAACCAGTCGCCTGCTTCCGCGCCGGAAAATTTAAACTGGATGATAGCAACCAGACCGGGGGCTTTTTCCGGAAGAAAAGCCATCGGCATTTTTGACATGAGTTCAACTACTGTTAGCGCCATAATATTCTCCTTGTTTTATTTAATTGTGCGAAATCGTGCCCGATCGCCGGGGTTCAAACCTATGGAGAGGCAGTTTCTCTGTTTATCAAAGATGTACTTCATTCATAAGTCACTCCAGCAATTATAAATGGTTATTGCAGTTTTTCGAAGATCGCCGCCGCGCCCATTCCTCCACCAAAGCACATGGACACCATTCCTAACTTCGAATTGCGACGTCCCATCTCATAGATCAACTGGGTGGTCAATTTTGTCCCAGTGCAACCAAGCGGGTGACCCAAAGCGATCGCCCCGCCGTTTACATTTACCTTATCCATATCCGAACGAGTTTCGCGTGCCACTGCCAGGGATAGTACGGTAAAAGCTTCGTGAAATTCGATCAGGTCAATATTATCCAGCGACATCCCGGCCAATTTAATTACCTTTGGGATGTAATTGATGTCGGAAGTCTGTTCGCTCGCTTACAAACCTTGAGCGACAAACGCAGACGGAGAGGGTTGAGATAATCGCTGGTATTGATCCTGATAATCATCACACTAGCCAAGGCGTGTGGCGAAAACCATCCGAGCGGGATTGCGGAATGGGCCAAACATCGGGCTGGGATGTTGGTGGATCTGCTCAAATTTGTGCAGGAGAAGATGCCCCACGACAGCACCTATCGTCGCATTTTGGCAGAGGTAGTGAATGTGGAGGAACTTGAGCAAGTGAGCAGCGAATACTTAAGCGGGAAGAAATTCTTTTAAATATTACAGGATTTTGCAAGCGTACTCGCAAAATCCTGTAATCTCAGTTTTACCCCGACCAGGTAATTATTTACCCATTTTCTTTTTTAACGCAGTGGTGAGCGCAGGAATAATCTGGAAAAGGTCACCGACCACGCCGAAGCGCGCCAGTCTAAAGATGGGTGCTTCAGGATCTTTGTTGATGGCAACAATCACCTTGCTGGTGCGCATTCCAGCCAGGTGTTGGATGGCGCCGGAAATACCGACGGCAATATAGACATCCGGTGAGACCACTTTACCGGTTTGTCCCACCTGGTGAACGTAAGGAATATAGCCAGCATCCACCGCAGCACGCGAGGCACCGACGGCAGCCCCCAGTGCCGAGGCCAGGTCCCTGACCAGGACAAAGCCTTGCTGACCTCGCCAGACTTCCACTTGCTTTTCATCCAACCCGGGAGGAGGAGTAAAGGCAGGGTTGTTCGAGACACCGCGCCCCCCAGAGACAATCATACCCGCATCTGCCAGGCTGACACCACTACCACTGGTGGTGTAACCCTCCACCCTGGTGGGAAAATCGCCAGTGGCAGCAGCCACTCTGGTAAGTTTTCCAGATCTTCCGGCTTGCTGCATAGGCTTTGGAAAAGCCCGCCCACGCAGGGTTATGATCAGAGGTTTGGATGAGCAGGTTTCGCGGGTCAACAGTTTGCCACCATATATCGGCCGTGTAATGGTAACCTTATCACCGACAACCTCCAGGGCAGTGACATCAACCATCACACCGGTCTTCAGGTCAATAGCTGCCATGGCAGCCAATTCCCGACCACGCGTCGTGGTCGGGAATAGGAGCAGATCAGGCATCTGTTTGGAAGCAAGGTTTTCCAGAGTCGTGGCAAAAGCTTCGGCACGGTAATCTTCCAGGGATGCATCCTCTGCCAGAAGAACTTCATCAGCACCATGTTCAAAGGCGGTGGTTGCCAGCGTTTCAACGCTGGAACCGAATACAAGTGCAGTGACTTGACCGAGTGATTTACCAACGCCAATGGCTTCCCACGAAGATGGAAGAGCATTCCCTTTGAAGTGATCAACATATACCCAGGTGTTCATAGGACTTTCTCCGCCAAAATTTTAGCTGCCAACGCTTCCGCAATTTCATCTGGATTGCTACCAGTGATGTACTCACATGTAATTTCCCGACTGGGTGGGTTAATAATCTCCGGCCAGGTGATAACAGAGACCGGTGCAGCTATACCTACCCCGGCAAGCGACCAGGCAGGGATTTCGACACGAGAGGCCTTGCGGATACCCATGAACGAAGGGTAACGAGGTTCGCCAAAGTCTTTGGTCATGCTAAAGACAGCGGGCAGCTTGGCCGTGACGATCTGCCGTCCTTCTTCAATCCCACGTTCGACGTGAACACTGCCCCCCTCTACCTTGATGACCGAGGCCAGGGTGAGGGCAGGCCAGCCCAGCAGACGAGCTGTCTGGGCTGGAACCAGGCCGGCATCACCGTCGATAGCCTGGCGGCCAAAAAAGGCCATGTCCACTGCGCCAATCTTCCGGATGACAGCCGCCAGGACCTGGGCGGTGGCCTGAGTATCCAAGTTGACCAGACCAGGGTCGCTAATCAAGATGGCATCATCAGCTCCCATGGCAAGGGCACGCCGGAGGGTTTCCCGGGCACTCTCGTCACCAATGGTGACTGCTGTGACAGTGCCACTCAGGGCTTCCCGTTGCTGCAGGGCTGCCTCCATGGCATATTCATCCCAAGGATTAATGACCAGGGGAGCGTCGCCCCAGATGATCCGTCCCTGCTCAACCACAACTTTGGCGGTCGAGTCGGGCACTTGTTTAACACAAACAACAATTTTCATGAAGTAATCTCCTTTTTCTTAGAGCTCTCTCCCGGTTTCCAAGGAAACCGGATATTCAGCATGACATTGATTGGTAAAGAATTAAAAATTTCTAAGGTCTTTTTGTGACCATTTTCCAATCTGGTTCCAAATGCTTCTTCTAATGGTTGGGTCATGGTCTGCCACTTCTCGCATCCACGTTCCTTTCGATGGCTTCCACATTATAACATCTACATTTGGCAGCATGGATTCATACGCATTCGTCTTTATAGCGAATGGACAAGAAAGAGAGGCGCGGCGCAGTCCGGCGCGGTGATGATGTACCAGAACAAATTTCATTGGCATATAAACTTTCCAGGTGTGCCCTTGGGTATAATTTCCCTTGCGGGTACAATATGTCTCGCGATACCATGCGATCGCCCAGCTCGCTAATAAGACAGGATCGTTCAGGAGAAAATATTGGATATTGGATTCTTATTAAGGGGTCTCATTCTAGGATTCTCAATTGCCGCACCTGTCGGGCCTATTGGGGTATTATGCATACGCCGCACATTGGCAGAAGGGCGTAAATTTGGCCTTATTTCAGGCCTGGGGGCTGCCACAGCTGACGCGATCTATGGGAGCATTGCTGGATTTGGCCTGGCTTTTATTTCATCCTTTTTAATCAATCAACAAGTATGGCTCCGAATTATAGGTGGAGGATTCCTTTGCTTCCTGGGTCTTAAAACCTTGTTGGCAAAACCGGTAGAACAACCGGCTTCCGCCAGGGGGACCAGCCTCATCGGTGCATATGCTTCAACGTTTTTTCTTACGCTTACAAATCCGATGACGATCATTTCCTTTGTGGCTATATTTGCTGGATTGGGTCTTGCAAGCACAAATAGAAATTACACCTCAGCTGGGGGTCTGGTCATGGGCGTCTTCATCGGCTCATCACTGTGGTGGCTGCTGCTTAGTTATGGGGTTGGAATATTTCGAGAAAAATTTACCCATCACGGATTGTTATGGGTAAATCGAATTTCAGGAATAATTATCTTCGGGTTTGGGCTGATTGCTTTTCTGGGGGCAATTTGACAAGTGTATGTTACCAGAAAAAGGTAGCAAAAGATTTCCATTAAAGCATTTGTAACCCTGTAAGGTATCCATGCAGCGATTAAGTGGTATGTTCCTGATCGTTATTTCAGCAGCGGCTTTTGGCAGTCTGGGTATTTTAGGCCGCTTTGCGTATGCAGATGGGTTGGATGCCATCACACTGCTCTTTATCCGATTCTCTGTGGCCGCGGTCTTGATGGCCAGCCTGCTTATCCTTCGACGCGAGCGTCTGCCACGCGGCTCCACCATGGGCTGGCTGGTCGGCATGGGCGCCATCGGGTATGTCGGACAGTCATATTGTTATTTAACTGCAGTCAAGTATGCCTCTCCCGGGCTGGTAGCCCTGCTGTTATATCTCTATCCAATCATTGTTGCCCTGCTCTCAATCGCGATCCTGCATGAAAAAGTAACTCGGGCCAAGATCCTGGCTTTATGTCTGGCTCTGACGGGAATAGCACTAATTGTCCGTCCGGAAGGCGGCCAGTTGCCAGGCATCCTGCTGGCACTCGCGGCAGCGGGGATCTATTCTGTATATATCATTGTCGGCACACGGGTAATGAAACAGGTTACCGCAATCCAATCGTCCACAGTACTTTTCGCCTCGGCTGGGATCACATTCGGTCTGCTTATGGCAATCAAGGGACCGCAACTGCCGAGGAGCGAGGCTGGTTGGCTAGCGATCATTCTGATCATACTGTTCCCTACGCTAATCGCGGTTGTGTGTTTCCTGGTTGGACTGGCACGCATCGGTGCCACCAATGCGGCCATGCTCTCCACGCTGGAACCGGTCGTCACCGTATTGCTGGCTTACTGGCTCCTGGGCGACCAGCTTAAGGGAATTTCTTTGCTGGGAGGCGGCTTGGTCCTCGGTGCAGTCCTGCTCCTGGCTGTCCAGGAACTTCGCCTGGCCAACAAGCAGATCTGATATGGTACATAGTCAAGAGCAGGCATTTACTTTCATTCCTGCTCTTGACTATTATAAAAACTACGGTTTATCCAGGAAAGCGATCAATCCAGATGATCAGTCTTCAATAATTTACATCCACGGTACTCAGAAATACCATCATTGCCGATTAAACGACATTATATTCCCGCATTTGCCGATCTTCCTTGAACCTGGCCAGGTCAAGCATTGAAACATCCAAGCTTTGGAAATTCCCGTCCAGGATATATTCCGCCATTAATTTTCCCGAAATCGGACCATGCATGAAACCATGGCCTGAGAAACCTGCAACGAGATAAAAACCATCAACTGGTGTCTTTCCATAGATCGGATGCGCGTCGGGTGTGACTTCATACAAACCAGCCCAATGAGACAGCAAGCCTGCTTTCTCAAGACAGGGCAATCGCGCGATTGCCGCTTCCATGTTGATCATCTCGAACTTCTCGTCAACAGATTGGTCGAAGCCGGCTTTTTCGTTGTTATTCGACATGCCGGTCAAGATCCCTTCTCCCTCCCGGTGAAAATACAGGGACTGTGCAAAATCCAGAACGAAGGGGAAATCTTGGGGTATTTCCGCAAGAGGAGTGGTTGTTATGATCTGGCGGCGATATGGAATAATGGGTACTTCAACGCCTGCCATTTGACCGATCATGCCCGCCCAGGGGCCCGCGGCGTTCACGATCGTCCGGGTTGCGATCGTCCCTTGATTAGTATCTACAGCAACAATTTTTCCTCCTTCAGTTTGAATGCCAACTACCTCAACTTTATTGAAGCATTGCACTCCCATGCGCTGTGCCCCGTTCACATAACCCATGACGACACTATTTGGGTCCACCAGACCATCTTCCGGATTGTATGACCCCGCCAGAGCGTCATCAAATTGCATCAGAGGCAGCCGATTATGAATTTCATCCGCGCTCAGCCATTCAGTCTTGACGCCAAGACCATGTTGTAGTTCCAAGCTGTGCTGAAAGATCTTGACATCTTTGGGACTGGTAAGTACGAAAAGGTAGCCACACTTGCGGAAATTGATCTCCTGTCCCAGCTCGTCCTTGAAACGCTCCAGCATCGGTAAACTCTGCAAGGAAAGGCGAATGTTTATCTCGGTCGAGAATTGATACCGTACCCCTCCGGCGCAGCGACCGGTTGCCTCCTGTCCAAAGAATTCATCCTTTTCAAGGAGCAAAATGTTCTTTTGACCGCGCAGGGCAAGGTGGTACGCAGTACTTGCGCCCATTACCCCACCTCCAATAATCACGATATCAGCTGTTCTTGGTAGCATCATTTCTTGTAAGATTCCTTTCGCAAAATATATGGATTAGGTTTTTTCTTCTGGAAATTTTGGATATCCTCGAAAATTAAACCTCACCAGCAATTGTGATAAAACGCCCACCTCGTGGGCGTTTTATCACCAAACACAAGTCAATTCATTAGAGCGGCAGCCAAATTCCAATCCCTTTTTCGAGTGCCCGCCGGTAGATCTCCGGTGCGATGGCCATATCGTCCATTCCCAAGCCCAGGTTGATTGCCAGGTTTCGCTCTTGGTCTGAACCTCGCCCAGGTTTCAAACCGGTAG
The DNA here is from genome assembly GCA_903829085.1 of uncultured Anaerolineales bacterium. GTDB lineage: Bacteria > Chloroflexota > Anaerolineae > Anaerolineales > Villigracilaceae > UBA877. The sequence goes on from CAIKOL010000072.1 coordinate 17,199, forward strand.
CGAGTTCACCCAGGTCAGCATAGGGATCAGGAGTTTGTTGGAAATAACCACTCTTCCTGTAATATTGGAATTGGGCATGATCGTCCGTGCTGATCAGATTCATTTGAGCAATCGCTGGACCTGTCCAATACGAGTCGAAATCTACGGCTGAACCAAACCCACCGGGTTTCAACCAGTCTTTTTCGATGACAGGCGTGGGATGCTTGAGGATCGGGCCGGAGGTCACAACCAGATCGCTTTCCATTACTGCTTCTTTGGGTCCCTTGGCAGGCAGGATCTCAAATTTAAACTTCTTCTTCATATCATCGATAAACTTCGCCTGAACTTCTGGCAAAATATCATAGGCATACACACGTTTGAGCGGGAAAAGGCAAGCCAGCGCTTCCAAATTGGTTCGCCCTTGCACACCGCACGCCAGGATCGCAGCCACTTCGCTGTTCGGGCGGGCCAGGAACTTGGCAGACAAGCCCGACGCCGCTCCCGTGCGGTAAGCAGTGATCCATGAACAATCCATTACGGCGTAAGGGATACCGGTCTCATCATCGTTAAGAATAAGCAGGCCGGAAATATAAGGGAGACCTCGCTTGAAATTTTCGGGGTAGCCGCTGACCCACTTGATCCCCGCAGAATGCAGGGAAGGGATAAAAGCAGGCATGGCGTGAATAAAGGCATCCGGCATGGTATGGATTCCGGGCTTGGGAGGCATCTCTACCTTCCCATGGCCTTTATCCTTGAATGCCTCTTCGAGAAGTTTCAGAATGGTGGGCATGTCTAGTGCTACGCCTTCAACGTCGGCGCGTGAAAGATAAAGTAATCGTTGTTCAGCCATAAAGCATCCTTTCGTAATGAATTGACATCTTCTTTAATTTAATTATACGGTTACCTGCAGGCACTCTTCGCCAATAACGAAGAGTGCCTCTCGATCCAAGGAGATATAATAAGATTTGCTATCTAACCAACAGATAAACAACCTTTATTCCATTCCGAGATAGGATTTTTGGATCATTTTATTTTTCTTGAGTTCATCAGCAGAATCTTGCAACACAATTTCTCCGGTCTGAAGAACATAACCGCGCGCAGCAATGCTGAGTGCCATGAGGGCGTTCTGCTCAACCAAGAGTATGGTAGTCCCCTCTTTGTTTATTTGGACAATGGTGTCAAAAATACTCTCTACCAGGACTGGGGCGAGACCCATGGAAGGTTCATCCATCAACAACAGGCGGGGATGTGCCATCAACGCTCTTCCCGTGGCGAGCATCTGTTGTTCTCCACCAGAAAGGGTACCCCCAACCTGCTTACGTCGCTCCTTGAGACGAGGAAACAAGGTAAATACTCGCTCCAAGTCTGCGACAAGTTCCGGCCCCTTCCTGCGGGTGTAAGCCCCCATTTCGAGATTCTCCGACACCGTCAACCGGGAAAAGATCCGACGACCCTCCGGCACCATTGACATCCCTTTAAAAATCAGATCGTGAGGTTTACATGGTGCCAGGTCTTCGCCGTCAAAACGGACACAACCTTCCCGTGGCTTAAGCAGTCCGCAAATGGTGCGCAGCGTGGTGGATTTACCTGCGCCGTTGGCACCGATCAAGGTTACAATTTCGCCTTTATCAACGGTCAAAGAAATCCCTTTTAGGGCGTGGATGTTCCCGTAATACGAGTGAATGTTCTCTACTTCCAGAATAGGCATAATGTTCCTCCGCCTCAGTCTGCTGTGAGGGCCTGGCCAAGACCGCTTGCTGCGCCTCGCCCGAGATATGCTTCAACAACGTGGGGATTCTTTTGAATTTCCTGCGGAGTTCCCTCAGCGATTTTCACGCCAAAATCCAGTACGCTGATCTGCTCAGAAATGCTCATCACCACTCTCATCTGATGTTCGATGAGCAGGACAGTAATTCCCAACTCATCCCTTAGGCGGCGGATAAAACTGACCATATCCTGAGTCTCACTGGGATTCATGCCTGCAGTGGGTTCGTCCAGGAGCAGGAGGGAAGGTTTGCTGCCCAGGGCACGACCAATCTCCAAACGGCGTTGTTCACCATAAGGAAGGTTCTTGGCCAGCAGGTCGCCTTTGCCTTTCAGATTGATAAAGGTAAGCAAGCGGCTGGCTTCTTCGACAGCTGCTTTTTCTTCCTCCCGGGTGCGTCGGTCGCGGAAGATACCGCCCAATAATCCTGATTTCAGGTGAGGGTGCATCCCAACCAGGATGTTTTCCACAGTGGTCATATTCTTGAACAAGCGGATGTTCTGATAGGTGCGGGATATTCCCAAACGAGTGACCCTATCGGTGGACAGACCGGTGATATTCCTGCCTTTGAACAGGATCTCCCCCTCCTCAGGGGTATAAAAACCCGTTACGCAGTTGAAGAATGTAGTCTTACCTGCACCGTTCGGGCCGATGATGCTGTAAATCGAGTGTTCTCTTATTTCCAGGTCTACCTTGCTGACAGCCTCAAGGCCGCCAAAACGCTTGGTCACCTTCTTCGAAACAAGTATCGCCATCTCAGTCTCCTCCTAGCGCCCTGGATTCTTGGTCACGGTTTGAAGTTCTTCTTGTAGACCCGGTCCTGCATCATCTTCATGCAATTCCAGGCGTCGGCGCGCTTCGGGTGCAAGACCTTCCGGTTTCCTCAACATCATGATCACCAATACAGCGCCATAAATCAGGTACCGAAAATCCGCGAACTGGCTGAGCAGTAAAGGCAGACCAACCAGAGCCAACCCACCTACAAAGACACCCGGGATACTGCCCATGCCACCAACAATGATCAGAGAAAGGATATTGATCGAAACGATGAAGCTAAAACTTTGCGGATAGATCGAGCCGACCTTGGTGGCAAACAATACACCACCCAGACCGGAAAAGAGAGCGCCCATCGCAAAGGCCAGCAGCTTGGTAGTGACCTTGTTGATCCCCATGGCTTCAGCTACATCTTCATCTTCTCGCAAGGCCATCCAGGAGCGGCCAAGGTGGGAATCCTTCAATCGAATGGCGATAAATCCTGCGATGAGAATGCAAACCAAAATCAAATAATAAAGTTGCTGTTGGTTTGCCAGGACCAAACCTCCAATGGCTGGCTTGCCAATCCTCTGGATTCCCTCCGAACCTCCCAGCAGTGGTTTCAACCAGTCTGACAGTACCACGATGCGAATGATCTCGCCAAAGCCGAGAGTGACAATGGCCAGGTAATCGCCGCGCAGACGTAGGATTGGCAGACCCAGGATCACACCAGCCGCAACCGCTACAACCAGGGCGACGGGCAGGGCAACCCAGAAGCTGAGGTGCAAGAGTCCTACCGCCTCGGAGGTGGTCAGCATTCCCAAAGTGTAAGCTCCGATGGCATAGAAGGCAACATACCCCAGGTCCAGCAAGCCGGCAAAACCGACTACGATGTTTAACCCCAACCCCATCAAGATATAGATCCCTACGTTGTCCAGGATCTCGCTGAAATAACTGCCCAGGATGGCTGGCAGCAGGAGGGCAATAAGTCCCAGTACTCCCAGGGTACCCCAGCGAACAACCTTCTGCTGGCGAGGAGTACGGTTAGCCGCAATTGCCTTCCGATTACGACCTGCACTCCAGTAGCCAAGTCCACCGACCAAAGCGAACAAGAGCAGTGCACTGATGATTGTCAGACCGCTCTGGGCAAAAATCCACAGGAAAGCATATTGTACCCAGCCCCAATGCAGGATTACGGTCACGATCAGGTCGCGAAACAAACCAACAAGCACCACAACCATGACAGCCTGGCTCAAAGCTCCTCGAATGCGATCCGGAAGCATAAAAACACCCGCCGCGACCAGGCCAACCACCAGGCTGATCCCCAGTAATGCAAGTAGACCAGCAACAAGAGGTAGATGGAAAGTAAGCAGATTGACCAGATCCGGAGAAACATTAATTAATACAGAGCGTATATTAATGAAATTATTTATCAAAATGAAGAGCGCCAGAACCGCGCCACCCAGCAAACCGGTCAGCCCACCCACCAGGAGGGTCTTGATAGGTTCTTTGGAGGGTAATTGTCGGATAGACTGGGTTGCTTCGAAAAGGAAGGGTGCCAGTACAAAAACCTGCGCCATGGTAAGAACACCACTGATGATGTAGGTTTTCCCAAACGCCAGAACCAACCCGACCACACTAAGCAGCAGGGAAATACCACCTCCAATCAACCCGTTCTGAAGTGTTTTGGCCCAGTACGACGATTTATTTTTCATATCATCCTCCTCACGCCTTGTCCTTGGAGATACGTTCGCCCAGGATGCCGGTCGGGCGGAAGATCAGGATGAGCACAAGCACGATGAAAGCGATGGCATCTTTCAATTGGGATGGGGAAGGAATCCCCAACCCGGTCAGGAACAGGTTAGGTCCTACCGATTCGAGTAAACCCAGGATGAGTGATCCGAGAAAAGCTCCAGGTACATTGCCGATGCCTCCCAGAACAGCCGCGGTAAAGGCTTTAATCCCAGGGAAAAAGCCCATATAAAATGTAACCACCGGGTATAGGAGCGTGTATAGGATCCCGGCTGCACCGGCCGAAGCGCCTCCCAAACCAAAGGTGAAAACGATGATGCGATCTACGTTGATCCCCATCAGTTCGGAAGCTTCCTTGTCTTCAGATACCGCGCGCATGGCTTTGCCAATCTTAGTCCATTGTACAATGCCAAAGAGGATCAGCATCATCACAATGGCACCGATAATAACCACAACCTGCGTTGCATAGATCTGAATACCGCCAACTGTCCAAGAATGGTCAAGTGCTTTGATATCCGGATAACCATAGGTTCCTGAACCATAAAAACCGCGGAATACGTACTGCAGGAAGAAAGAAGCACCAATGGCAGTGATCAGGGGAACCAGGCGGGGTGCATTACGCAAAGGCCGGTAACAAATTCTTTCTAGTAGGATGGCGATCAACGTCGAGACGCCCGCGGAAACCAGCAGGATGAGAGCCAGACTGATCACCGGCTGCTTGTTAAGAAATCCAGATTTGGACAACCCGATGGCAACAAAGACTGCCGTGAAGGGGCCACTCATAAAAACTTCGCTGTGCGCGAAGTTGATCATTTTTAGAATGCCATAGACCATGGTATATCCCATGGCAATAAGAGCGTATACACCCCCTAGGGCTAATCCCTTGATGGTAAGATCGAGCCAAACGCTGCCTGGGTACTTTCCTTGCTGCAGCGTGGCGATGGTACCCCAGATGACAAGCGCCGCAATTGCTAAACCAATCAACCAAATGAAGATATCCGTGATGGTGATGCGTTGACGCCAGGTTCGTAGCATCTCAAACTCCTCTTCTTCTCGGAGTACTTTTTATGAAGAGGGGCGAGCAGAGGCTCGCCCCTCCTTAGTTAAACCAGTTCGAATAAATTACTTGACGTATTCAGTCGGCCAGATCAGGATGGGCGGATACGCACCAGTGTGGTATTCGTAAACACCAATGATCGGGTTGGCGCAGTCGCCGGACACATTGCAGGTCAGGACACCGGTCAAGCCTTGGAAATTCGCGGTGGCAGCCATGGCATCGCGTAGTGCCTGGCGTGGGATGTAGATCGTCCCATCGGTTTCCACTACAGCTACCTTCTCGATGGCTGCTTTGACAATGTTAAAACCGTCATAAGCATGCGCATGGAAGATGTTGATTGGGGCGGTGCCGAACTTGGCTGTGTACTTCGCGACAAAGGTATCGTAAGCAGCACCCTGGACAACCGGGCTTGATACGTATACACCTTCAACTGACGCGCCGGCCGCATTCATCACGTCCGGTGAATACAGGCCATCTGCGACCATCAACTTGGTGTTTTCCAAACCTGGGGTTGTGCGAGCCTGGTCGATCAGGAAGGCGCCTTCGGGCATGAAGATCGGGAAGTAGATCAGTTCAGGCGAGCCAGAAGCAAGGTCTGCCAGAACCGAGCTCATGTCGGTCTGCCCAATGGTGACCGAAGTCTGCAGGGTGATGGTTCCGCCCAATTGTTTGAAGTTATCAGCAAATACCTGGACCAGAGAGCTGGCATACAGGCTGCCGTCATGAATGGTGGCGGCCTTGGTCAGGTGCAGGAAATTATAAGCAAATTCAGCTGCAGCTTTGCCTTGGATTTTATCGTTATGGGCAGTGCGGAAGTAGCCGGCATAGTGGTTCGGGCTGCTTGGATCGGTCAGATCAGGAGCAGTGTTGGAAGGCGAGATAGTGACAAATCCAGCGGCGGAGAGCAGAGGCTCACCGGCGCGGGCTTCGCTCGAGCAGGACGTGCCAATGACCGCGATGATCGTTGGATCCGCGGCAAGTTTGGTGGCGGCAGCCTGCCCGCCATCGGCGCTGCAAGCGCTGTCCTCACCATCGAATTTGATGTCGTGGTTCAGGATCTTACCACCGGCATCATCAATGGCGATTTCCACACCATTGCGTGAATCGGTGCCCAGTGCTGCGTTCGGGCCGGCTACTACCAGCATATAAGCGATGTGAATCGGATCCGTCGGTCCAATTTTTACACAGCCGATCGAATCGGTGCAGGTGTAGGTTGAAGCCTTGGTGCCGCAAGCCGACAGTAGCATGCTCAGAATCGCTACTGCAGAAATTACTATTAACAACCGTTTATACATACGCTTTTCTCCTCCGATGAATATTAGTGAATATAGGGGCCCGCTTACCGGGTTTCTTTGGCGTAGCTGACAATACCTTTCTGTGTCGACCATCACCTCCTTTATTCTTTTTTTTCATACTGAATGCTATTTTTCACCGCAACCCAGATCCGCAGGGGCGGGAAATAAACTCAAATAACCATTCATGGTTTGGAAAGGATCAAGCTTGGGAATTCTCCGGGTTGTATATAATTCGGCGTGAAATCACCGGCAATTATGAAAACGGTCTACTATTAGTAAAAAGGAATTCAGCGCATTAGGCATTCGAACCTGAAATAAACTGGTTTCAAAATCCTCGATATACCTTAGCCTGTGAAGCACATTTACCAATAGTAAACCGGTGTAGAAATTAGTATTTCAAACTTTACCTGTTTTTAGTGAATAAGTCAAGTACTGGAAAGGTTTATTATAAAATTTCTCTACTTCAATCCTTAATCGTCTTTACTAAGAAATCAGGATATCCTCCAACGCATTTGTGCTGCTATCTCTTGGTTTGCATCAACCGCTGACGGGTATAAGGAATTAATCCACCCGCGTCAATAATCGCCTGCCGTGCCTGGGGCAAAGGTACGATCTTAAAGCTATTTTCGGTACGTAGGTTCACCACCTGTGTGGCGGTTATTTTCAACTCATCACCTTCACTCGCTTCGATATCGGGACAGATGATAGTATTTAACCCCAAGTTGATTGAATTTTGAAGAAAAATACGGGCGAAATCCCTGGCGATGACGATGAATTCCGGACCTTTGAGGCAGGAGGCTGCTTGTTCGCGGGAAGAGCCGCACCCAAAATTTCTACCGGCCACGATCACACTTTGTGGCTGGAATTCCTTCTTCTTCACCCGGGTATTAAAATCAACCAGATCTGCAAATGCATACTGGGGCGTTTCTGTGGGAAGCACCGTTGCCATAAAACGGCCGGGATAAATGATATCAGTCGAGACATCATCAGCCAATTTGAGAACCACCTTGGACATGCTTATGCTCCTTTCCGGGGATCGGTAATCTTACCGGTCAGCGCGCTGGCGGCTGCAACTGCCGGGGAGCACAGATAGACCTCGGCAGAAGGATTGCCCATGCGACCTTTGAAGTTGCGGTTGGTTGTGGCCAGGGCTACATCGCCGTCTGCCAAAGCTCCCTGATGCACGCCAAGGCAAGGGCCACAGCCCGAATTCATCACCACTGCCCCGGCCTCCATTAGAGTCATTAGGTATCCTTCTTTAAGCGCCTGACGATAGATACGCGCCGAAGCCGGGAATACCAGCATACGCACATTGCGGGCCACTTTTTTCCCTTCCAGGATTTGGGCTGCAATCTGGATGTCATCGAGACGGCCATTGGTACAGGAGCCGATTACGATCTGGTTGATATCTTTTCCAACAACCTCCTGGATGGGTTTTACATTATCAACCGTGTGAGGACAGGCTACCTGCGGGGCCAGTACCGAGGCATCGACTTCTATCACCCGATCGTAATTGGCATCGACATCCGGATGCAGGGCTTCGATAGCGCCTTTCACTCCTGCTTCCTCATGCAAATAACGTATGGATTCCGTGTCGGCCGGTACGATTCCAGCGGTTGCACCTGCCTCCACAGCCATGTTACAGATGGTCAGGCGGCCAGAGGTTGAAATTCTTCTAATCGTTGGACCATGAAACTCAATGACCTTGAAGTTGGCTCCCTGAGCAGAAATCTGACCGATCAAGTATAGGATCAAGTCTTTGGGTAGTACGTACGGCTGAAAGTCCCCATGCACTTCCACTTTGATCGTTCCAGGAACTTCCACATTTAAGACACGCCCCAGGGCCCAGACGGAGGCCATTTCCGTCGCTCCAATGCCAAATGCAAAAGCTCCCAGGGCACCATGGCTGGTGGTGTGGCTATCCGTGCCGACCACGACCTGCCCGGGAAGCACATAACCATTCTCCGGAAGAATCTGATGGCAGATACCGCCTTCATCCCCACGGATATCATGGAATTTATTAATCCCCTGCATAGTGGCAAACTCACGGACTTTCTTCTGATTTGTCGCCGTTTTGGCGCCTTCCGCTGGTACCCGGTGATCAAAGATTAAAGCGATCTTGTCGGGGTTCCAGACTCTGGCATCCAGGCCTGTGCCCTGGTAAATCTCTTGGAACTGATTAATCACCAAGGCTGCATTCTCGTGCGACATAGCCAGGTCGACGCGAGGCTCGACCACATCTCCCGCCTTGACGGCAGCCTGCCCGGTGGCTCGGGAAAGGATTTTTTCGACCAGTGTCATTCCCATATGTTTCTCCTTAATATTGGAGGATA
>CAIKOL010000073.1 GCA_903829085.1 uncultured Anaerolineales bacterium
ATTTGGGGTAAGAGGGACCGCTCAATTTTCATAAATACATTATACTACGATATACGAATTCGTAATTTTAGAATAAACCCTACTCTCTCAGCACTCACCAAATGGGTAGAAACTGGAGAGAATGAAGGCTTAACTTTTTTCGTAAAAAACCAGGAGCGTGCTGCCGTATTTCCGCTGCTCAAACTCCACCAGGTTCTTGAGCTCCAATTCCCTATATTCACGCGGGTGGATCTGGGCGATCACCTCGGTCTCCGCACCCAACCAGCCGGGGTTAGTGTCCAGCAAAGCCAGCGCCTGCGACCACATTTCCTTGTATTGGGGTGGGGCAATATATATATAATCGAATGCCCGATCGGGCGCGGCGGAGAGCATGGCAAAGGCATCCCCGCGGCGAATTTCAGCCTGAGAGGTAAAGCCGGTGGTTTCCAGGTTGGCCTTGATAGTCTCGATGGGGAGACGGTTCAACTCAGAGAAGCGGACAAAGGTTGCCCCGCGGCTCAGCGCCTCGATCCCAACCGCGCCGGTGCCACCAAAGAGGTCCCACCAGGTCGAATCCAGAACATCCCCAGCCAGGATATTGAACAAGGCTTCCTTGACCATATCGGTCACCGGGCGCGTGGTATCGCCGGGGACATCCTTCAGTTTGCGGCCCTTGGCCGTACCGGAGATAACGCGCAGGCTCATTCAGAGACCTCCACAATTTGACGGGAAGCCAGGAGGTTCCCATGCGGTGCAATAACGGGAACCACGCAACCGGTGCCAAGGATGAACCGGCGACCGCCGGTCTGGGCAATTGCATCGGAGGCTTCTTTCCGGACCTCGGACTGGTCTCCAAAAACAATGGTTCTTTGACTAATGCCACCGCAGACCACGCCCGGGTAGATTTTCAGCGCGTCTGCCAGCGCTGGACTGGTTTCACGGTCATGCCAGTTGACAATCTGGAAAATGGTTTCCGGGAACAGGGGTTGGGAGACCAGATCGAAGTATACGTTGAGACCATGTAAATGAAGAAGGTTACACCACAGTGATTTGGCTGGTTCAAGACAGACCAGGTCATTGGGCAGGCCGAACTTCTTATATTCATCGAGGGTCAGCAGCCCGGCCTGGGCATGCTGGATGGCGTAAAAGATGCCGTCCAGACCGATCTCCATGCAGGCCTCCACAAAGCTGCGGGTTGTCCGGGCAATGGTCTCCAATCCTTTCAGGACGGCGTGCGGGTACTGGCGGAGGTGGACAACCAGCCGCTCGCCGCCCGCCAGGTTCTTGGCTTGAGCCAATGGGCTGAAGATGGTCTGCAGGAGGGGAGTTTCAGGAGGCAGACCGGCACGGATCTGGCGGAGGCAAGCCAACTGCCCGGCAAGAAACGGCGAGGAGGGAGAGAGAAGGGGCAGCCGTTCCCAGTCCTGAGGCTTCTCGATGACGCGCTTCGTGTAACGGCGCGTGCCTTCGGTGTGGCCCTCCCAAACATCCTGCGCACCCCAATCCTTGATGGAAAACGAGGACGCCGGGGTTACTTTGACCAGGTCAAAATCGTAGTGACGTTGAAAGTCGAGCGTGGCAGCTGCCAGCGTTCCGGGGTCCTGGTCATCCACCGGGAAATGGTGCCAGAGGGCAACAGGCGGCCGGTCGAGAGCCGAATCATCGGCCAGGCAGGCTTGCAGGCGTTCACGATGGGATAGAGTCATAATTTACGCAACATCTCTCTTAGTCCCGATTGCAGCTCGGGTGATAGGCCGGCCAAGATGCGCCGGAAGGTCTTCAGCATCAGTGGAGGCGGATCCTGGTTGGTGATTTCTCTCAGGAAAGCCAGGGTTTCGGTCAGGGAAACCTGCCCAAGGGTATCGAGACAGGCCTGCAACTCCTGTTGGGTGAACGGACCAGTAGAGCGGAGAGCCGGTTTCAGAATACGAAAAACGGCGGGGAGGTTCTCAAAATGCGGGTCTGTCAGCATGGGGATCAGAGCGCGGAAACCCATTACCTGCAACGAACTGAGGGACGAGTTCAGCCAATCCTCAAGCAAGATAAAAAACGCCTCGGGGTTTTCCCGGCGCAGGCGGGTAAAGGCATCCGTCAGCAGGGCGGTGCGGATCTCCTTATCTGTGGATTGGGCGAGCCAGTTGGGAAGGTTCGTCAGAGAGGGAATGGCTTGGGCGGGGGGGATGGTGCCAAGCAGGAATGCCGCCAGCAGACGGGCTTCAAGCGAACCGGCTTTCCAGAGCGCGTTGGTCAATATAATAGCCTCAGTAGGATGTGCCCCTGCCCATGGGACAAGCTCAGCCTGGATTTGACGTAAAACGGGCGCCGGTGTGCGGAAGGTAGGCAGGGAGAGCCTCTGGATTATTTGTTTGGAGCGAATGGTGCGGTTGGTATAAAAATCAAGCAGTTCATTCAAGTCGTGGATGAAAGCCTCCGGTTCGGTAAATTTCTCGGAGAGCCGGGCGGCCTGGGTCTTGAGTTGGGCAAGGTTAATGGCGGGCATGAGTAAGAGAGAAGGGGAGAAAGAATAGGCAGGAGCCAAGGGGAAGGCGTCAAATGGCGTGATTGAACGGGGTGGTTAATTCTTCCTGCATGGATTGTATCACCGACGGAAGACAGCCTTTCTGTTCCGAATGATGACCCTATTTTCTCACATTCTTTGCCTCTGAGAGGGCATCTTTTCTACCTGAATAAATGGTTGCATAATGCAACCATAGATGGTAAAATCATTATTAAAGGATTAAGAACCATGCCAACCCTCCATGTGCGTAGTGTTCCTGAAGAACTGTATGAGCGGGTGAGGCAACTGGCGCAATTGCGCAGCCGTTCGCTCGGTGCCCAGGTTGTTACAATGCTTTATGAAGCGCTCGACGAAGAAGAACAGCGCAAAGACCAGGTCAGCGCGCTGACATCCATCCGCCGCCGCCGGTTTACGGCCCCTAAGCAGGCTGCTTCAAGCCTTGACCTTCTGCGCGAGGATCGCCGGCGATGACGGATGCACCCCTCCAGCTTGTTGTAGACGCAAGTGTTGGAATTAAGTTGTTTGTTGACGAGGAATATTCAGATAAGGTGCACGCCCTGTTTGAGCAACTGGCCGCTGATATTCCTGCCATTCTTTATGTGCCCGATCTATTCTACATCGAGTGCACGAATATCCTCCTGAAGTACACCCGCCGTTTTGGGCGATCCCTGGAAGATTCGCGCGCCGACCTAACGGACCTGGGTCGTTTATCTCTGCGGGTTATTTCCACAGCCGAATTGATGGAAGATGCCTTGCTGCTCGCAACAGAACAGAACACCAGTGCTTACGATGCCTGTTATGCAGTTTTGGCTTCCAGGCTGGCTTTGCCCCTGATTACTGCGGATAAACCACTGGCAAAGGCAGTCGGCGCACTCTGGATTGGCGATTTGATTATCTGAATATTCTCCAGAAAAACCTATATACTCTTCTTTTGAATTTTCCCATTTTCCAGCACCCAAAGTTCCGTGGCAAAATGCTCAATGAAAAAACGGTCGTGGACGACAGCCAACACGGTGCCAGTGTATTTGGCAAGTGCCTGTTCAAAACGTGCCCGGGAGGGGATGTCGAGGTGGTTGATGGGTTCATCCAGTAGAAGGAAGGTGCAACCCTGTGCCACCAGGAGAGCCAGTTCCAGACGGGAGCGTTCGCCATAACTCATCTCGCCGCACGGACGCAGCGGGTCATCACCGCTGAACAGGTAAAAGTGCAGGAAGTGACGCGCCTCGGTTTCGTTGAAGATCCCGGCAGCGCGGATGATCTCCACCGGACTCTTTGCCAGGTCGAGATGTTCCTGTTCCTGGGTCATGTAGCCCAATTTTGCAGAAGGGCTGAGCCGGACAGACCCGGAAAGGGGCGCCAGTTTCCCGGCGATGGTGCGCAACAGGGTGGTCTTCCCACAGCCGTTCGGACCGGTGAGCGCCAGACGCTCCCCGCCGCGGATTTGCAGACGGAGGTCGGTCAAGAGCGGGTCATGACCTGGGTAGCCGATGGACAAATTCTCAGTAACCAGCACATCCCGGCTGACATGGTCCGGGGCAGTAAAATCAAGCTTGATCTGCCAGGAGGGACGCGGACGTTCTACGAGATCGTCCGACTCGAGGAAACGATCAAGTTTCTTTTCACGGGAAATGGCCTTCCTGGCGACCTTCTTGGCATAACGCCGCACGCCTGGTTGCCGGGAAGTGGTGGTCAGTTCCACATTCAGAGACTGTTGCTTGGTTCGAATGATATCCTGGCGCATCCGGCGGATCTCAGCCTGCTGGAAGTTATATGTCTGCAACTGGTGGGCTTGTTCAGATGTTTTTTGTTCGATGTAGTTGCTGTAATTACCGGGGTAGGGACGCAGACCATGGGTGGAGGGGTCGAGCTCTAGGATGGAGGTGACGGTGTTGTCCAGAAAGGCACGATCGTGTGAGACGACCAGGGCTGCACCGTGGAAGCGCTTCAGCCAGGACTCCAACCATTCGAGCATGGCGATATCGAGATGATTGGTGGGTTCATCGAGCAGCAACAGGTGCGGGGATTGAAGCAGCAGCCGCGCCAGCATCAAGCGGGTCTTCTGCCCACCGCTCAGCTCGCCGATGCGGTGGGCAGGGTCAATGCCAGCCAAACCCAGGGGTGCCAACACGGTGTCGGGTTGCACGCTGGCGTGTTCCAGCGTTTGCAGAGCTTCATCGTAGGAGAGTTGGAGGGTCTTGTCGCCGGGGTTTTCAGCCAGGGTAGCAGCCAATTCAGCAAAGGCGGACTCGGAGTCCCAAGCCGGTGCGGGCGCACACGCTTCGGCGATGGTCAGCAATGGGTCAAGGTCAAAGCCCTGGGGCAGGTATCCGATGCGCAGACTGGTGGGTAGATAGGAAACTGTCCCGGAATCAGGCAATTCCTGACCGGCGAGGATGCGCATCAACGTGGTCTTGCCACAGCCGTTGGGACCGATCAGACCAAGACGATCACCGGCGGAGATGCTAAAAGAAATATCCTGGAGTACGGTGTGGAGGCCGTATGATTTTGTAATGGAATGAGCAGAGAGCATAGACAATCCTTGGAAAAACAAAACCGGGGGCAGACGCCCCCGGCTGGTCCCGACCTTCACAGGACGGGATGGCCAAAGTTCGCAGTGGATTGCTCCCTCGGCCAAATCAAAAAACCAGCGGGTTGGGTTGCCCGGAAAAGCGTCGGTTTTTTAGAGGGTGTCTG
>CAIKOL010000074.1 GCA_903829085.1 uncultured Anaerolineales bacterium
CCTTTACCCAGTATAGAAGGTTTCCTCTTTTTTTGTCCGAACTTATGTCCGAATATCAGAACTTGGATTTGACATTTTCCATTAAACTCTGTACACTATGAACAGATTTCATCACACAGGCTTTATACAGGAGGAAGCATGTCTGCTCAATTCCAGCTCGTTATTCGCTCCGGACCCAACACCGGAAATGTCTATCCCCTCGAAGCACCCGAGGTCATCATCGGGCGTGATGCAAGCAATGGCGTTTCCATCAACGATGCCGAAGTCTCACGCAAGCATGCCAAGCTAAGTCTGCATGGCACTGCTTACGTGATCCAGGACCTCGGTTCCACCAACGGCACATTCGTCAACGGGCAGCGTGTCACCGGCTCGCAGGTGCTCAACCCGGGTGATACCGTCTCGTTCGGAGAGAATATCTCCCTGATGTACGAGGCAACCTACGACCCGAATGCAACGGTCATCTCTTCAGCCCAGGCTCCCAGGACGGTCGTGCCCGTCCAAAGGCCAGCTCCCGCTCCGGTCGCCGCCCCGGCACCCGCCCCCGCCCAGGCCTACTCCGGCCAGGTGCCGGCTGGACCGCTCCCGGCCGCGGCTCCCCGCCCGAAGAAGAAGTTCCCGGTCTGGTTGATCATCGTGATCGTGCTCCTGGTGGTCGTGTGCGCCTGCGCGGGTTTCTTCCTGCTCATCGACCAGCTTAACCTGTGGTGCAAGGTTCTGCCTTTCCTGGTCCCGCTGCTGGGCGGCACCTGCGCGTAGCGCGTTCGTATTCTTTGATAATACTAAAAACCAGGCGGCTGATTTGCCACCTGGTTTTTTTTGAAATACACCGAAATATTCCGAAATCAGGTTCTCTGACGGGGATGAACTCCCAAAAACGCAGCGGGACAATGAGATTTCGGAGACCGGTCAAGGGAAGTGCGCGAAGTTTTTATGGCGCGACCTGGTCCAGCAGCCAGTTGGTCATTTTCAGGGTGCGGCCGGCGGCGGCATAGTCCGCGCTGAATAATTCCTTCTGGGAAGCGATCAGCATGGATTCGAACATCCGGTTCTCCCATCCATCGGGATGGCGCAGGAAGTCCGCCACGATGCCGCGTGGCCGCATGACCGCGCCGTCTGGCAGCCAGGCGGTCAGAAAATAAGCCGAGGGGTCGAGCAGCTGCTGGTAACGTCGGGCGGCATTAAAGAAATCCACTGTCAGTTGCAGGTCGGTCTGCTGGCTGGGGGTGACCGCCTGGGAGCGCAGGTACGAGCGGTAGGCGGTTTCCAGTTCCGCAAAAGAGAGGCCCAGGTTGAGACGCAGGGCCGTGTCGAGCACGTCCGAATCCTTCTGTCCGTTCGGCGCAGAAATATTCCGGTAGAACTGGTTATAGGCTGTCCAGCCGTAGGTTTCAAGCAGGTACTGCACCAGCGCTCCGGCTTCCAGGTAGCCGATGTCGTGCTGCTGGTTGTAGAAATCATCGGCCAGCGTGGTGAGCGGGATGTATCCGCCCAGGTCGAGCAGGGCCGCGGCCCGCGGGGCCAGCGGCTCAGGCTTGAAATGTCCGCCGGTCAGATAAACAGCCAGCCCTTCCTCCAGCATTGCCGGGCGGTACCCGCCCCCCAGCGCACTGTCATAGTAATGCACAAATTCATGGTGGAACAGGATGGGCATATCGTTGCCGATGTAATTGGTGTCGAGGTAGGAGACGTAGATGCTGGTGGTGGTGAAGCCGCCCTGCCCCACCACGCGCGACATGAAATAAATATCGATCTTGCTGTCCAGGGTATTGCCCATCTGGGCGGATACCGCCGCGGATTGTTCATCCGCCTCCTGGCTGAGCGTGGCAATGTCGCGCTCGGCCGCCGTGCCGGTAATGGTGTAGAGGGTGCAGCACACGGTGGTGGTGGTGACCCAGTGCGCCTCGGGCTCCGGCGCCGGGACCCGGTCTGCTGGCTGGAGGGTATACGTCTCCGTCCAGGCGCTGTTCTCGGGCAGGCGGGTGAAATCCAGGTTGTAGCTGCCGGGTTCCAGGCCGCGCGTATCCCACACCCACCAAAGGGTGGCCTGGCTGCGCCCGCCGATCCCGTAGGGCGCGAAACCTGCATTGCCCAGCTCCCGGCCCTGGAAGGAGACCTGCACGCTGCCGGGAGCCTCCCCCATCGCCGCGGCGGGCGCCAGCACCTCAAAACTGACCTGGTCGCCAACGTACAGCGGCCCGTCGGGGTGGGCAAGCACCGTCACCGGTTGAGGCGCGCGGGCTGGGGTGCAGGCGGCCAGCAGGAAAAAAACGAGCAGGAGGGAGACAAGCCTGGAGGTGCGCATGGGTGCTATTATAAGCGCCACAGTATTGGAAAGAGGGGGACAAAAACCATTCACCGCGAAGAAGCGAAGTTCGCAAAGATTTATAAAAGATTACCTTGGCGTTCTTCGCGGCTTCGCGGTTCGACAATTGGAGTTTGCGGATTCGGACTGCTACGTTGCAAACACCATGATATTTACGCAGGGTGATTGTAAATTCCCCGGCTTGAAGATAGAATAGGGTTATGGAAAAGACTCCGCCTCCAGCCTCGCCGCATTGGGGCTCCATGACCAAGCTCGTGGTGGCCCTGACCCTGGTGGTCATCCTGGGCGCTTTGCTGGTGCGCTTTAAATTTGTCATCGGCCCGGTGCTGATGGCCTTCACCCTGGCGTACCTGCTGTTCCCGCTGGCATCCCTGATGAGCAGGCGCACCCCGCTCTCCTGGGCCATGGCGGTTAATTTGATCTACCTGGTATTCATCCTCGTTCTGTTGTCCCTGCTCACCTGGGGCGGAGTTGGCCTGGTCGGGCAGGTTACGAACTTGATCACCGCCGTCCAGAATTACGCCCAACAATTGCCGGTTTTTATTGCCAACCTCTCTCACACCGTTTTGGTGCTGGGTCCGTTAAAATTCAACCTATCCTCCATTGACTGGACGACCATCAGCCAGCAGATCCTTTCTTATGTGGAACCCGCCATTGGAAAAGTGGGCGGCCTGGTGGGCAGCCTGGCCGGCGGCGCCGCCTCCACCTTGGGGTGGGTGGCGTTCGTGGTGATCGTCTCCTACTTCTTCCTGCTGGAGAGCGGCGGGTTCCGCACCCGCATCCTCCATTTCGATATCCCCGGCTACACCGAGGATATCCAGCGCCTGGCCCAAAAACTGGGTCTGATCTGGAATGCCTTCCTGCGCGGGCAGATGATCATCTTCGTTTCGAAGGTGCTCACCTATACCGTTCTCATGACCATCCTGGGGGTGCACTATGCCGTGGGAGTGGCCCTGGTGGCTGGGTTTGCCGGTTTCCTGCCATATATCGGGCCGACCATCAACTGGATCGTGCTGGGACTGGTCACTTACTTTCAAGGCAGTGCCCCGTTCGGTCTTTCCCCGCTGGCCTATACGCTGACTGCCATTATTGCCGCCCTGTTCATTGACC
>CAIKOL010000075.1 GCA_903829085.1 uncultured Anaerolineales bacterium
GATATTCGCGAAGTATCCGCCGGAACAGAAGCGCTCGGCGGTCATGCCGCTACTGTACCTGGCGCAGCGTGAGCAAGGTTTTGTCAGCAAGCCTGCACTGGAAGAGATCGCGCAGATGCTTGACATCACCTCCACCGAGGTGGCCGAGATCGTCGGTTTCTACAGCCTCTACCACGACGAGCAGGCCGGGAAATACCGGATGCAGGTCTGCACCGATCTGCCCTGCGCCCTGCGCGGCGCGGACAAGTTCCTGGAGGAACTGTGCGGCAACCTGGGCGTCAAGGTTGGGGAGACCACTCCCGACGGGTTGATCACAGTCGAAGCGGTTATGTGCCTGGCTGGGTGTGACAAGGCGCCCATGTTCCAGTTGCAGAGCGGTGAGGGGATCGAATACCACGAGAACATGACCGTGGACAAGACCATGGAACTGGTTGAAGCGTTGCGCAAATCAGGCAGGGAGGTGAAGGCATGACATCTCTTCTGCTCCGTCAGCATGACATTCCAGAGATTGGCAAGCTGGAGGTCTACAAAAAGAACGGCGGCTTCGAAGCCTTGCAGAAGGCCGTGACAAAAATGAAGCCGCAGGAAGTGACCGACCTGGTCAAGGCCTCCGGGCTGCGCGGGCGTGGCGGCGCGGGCTTCCCCACCGGGGTCAAGTGGAGCTTCATTCCCAACAACATCTGGCCGCACTACGTGGTTGCCAATGCCGACGAATCCGAGCCAGGTACCTTCAAGGACCGCGAGCTCATGGAGGGCAACCCATTCCAGTTCCTGGAAGGCATTGCCATTGCCGCTTACGCCGTGGGTGCCAACGCAGCCTATGTATACCTGCGGGGTGAGTTCGGGCCGGTGGCTGCCAGCCTGGACGGGAAAATCGCCGACATGGAGCAGGCCGGATACCTGGGTGACAGGCTCTTTGGTTCGGAGTATTCCCTGCGCATTACCACCCACCTGGGCGCGGGCGCTTACATCTGCGGGGAGGAAACCTCCCTGCTCGAGTCCATCGAAGGCAAACGCGGTCAACCGCGCATCCGCCCGCCTTTCCCGGCGGTCTACGGCCTGTACGGCAAGCCGACCGTGATCAATAATGTTGAGACGCTCACCAACGTGCCGCTGATCGTGGAAAAAGGCGCGGAATGGTACAAGTCGCTGGGCACCGCTGACAGTGCGGGGGTCAAGATCT
Organism: uncultured Anaerolineales bacterium; assembly: GCA_903829085.1. Classification (GTDB taxonomy): domain Bacteria; phylum Chloroflexota; class Anaerolineae; order Anaerolineales; family Villigracilaceae; genus UBA877. The sequence continues at coordinate 1,184 of CAIKOL010000075.1, forward strand.
TCTCGCTCTCGGGGCATGTCAAGCAGCCCGGTAACTATGAACTGCCCTTCGGCACTACCTACCGCGAACTCATTTACAAGTACGGCGGCGGGGTGACGGACGACCGCCCGGTCAAGGCGATCATGTCTGCCGGGGCTTCGTCTGCCATGATCGTGGCAGATGACAAGGCCCTGGATACCCCCATGGATTACGCCTCCGTGCGCACGCTGGGTGCCGACCTGGGGTCGGCTTCCGTGATCGTCATCAACGATAGCGTGGACATGGATTGGGTCATCAATAAGACCATCCACTTCTTCAAGCACGAATCCTGCGGCAAATGCACCCCCTGCCGGGAAGGCACCTACTGGATGCTGCACCTGATCGAGCGCATCGAGCGCGGCGAAGAGATCGAAGCGAACACCGAACTCCTGCACAGCGTGGCAAAGCAGATCCAGAACAAGTGCCTGTGCCCGTTGGGCGAGTTCTCCACCATGGCGGTGACAACTGCCATTGAGCGCTTCCCGGCTGATTTCAAACCCTCCCTTGCTGGAGGCAGGCATGGCTAAAATGGTATCCCTGATCATCGATGGACAGCCGGTCTCCGTTCCGGCTGGTACCCTGATCGTGAACGCTGCCAAGCAAATTGGCATTGACATCCCGGTCTTTTGCTACCACCCAAAGATGGAACCGGTCGGCATGTGCCGCCAGTGCCTGGTGGAAATTGGGCGCCCGGTCATGGACCGCGCCACCGGCCAGGTGGTGATGGAAGGCGATAAACCGAAGATCAGTTTCGGGCCCAAACTTGAAACCGCCTGCACCACCCCGGTCTCTGAAGGCATGCTGGTGTTGAGCCAGTCCGACAAGGCCAGGGCCTCGCAGAAGGAGATCCTCGAGTTCCTGCTCACCTCGCATCCGCTGGATTGCCCGGTGTGCGACAAGGGCGGAGAATGCCCGCTCCAGAACCTGAGCATGGCGCACGCCTCCCCGCAGAGCCGCTTCATTTTTGATGAAAAGCAGCATGCCGGCAAGCATATCCCTCTGGGCGACCTCATCTGGCTGGACCGCGAGCGCTGCATCCAATGCGCCCGCTGCATCCGCTTCCAGGAAGAGATCGTCGGGGAGCCGGTGCTGGCCTTCTACCAGCGCGGCCGCAACACCGACATTTTTACCAATTCCGAACCGGGCTTCGACTCGGTCTTCTCAGGCAACACCACCGACATCTGCCCGGTAGGGGCGCTGACCACGGCGGACTTCCGTTTTGGGGCGCGGCCATGGGAGATGAAGGCGGCTGCCTCCATCTGCGCGCAGTGCCCGGTGGGCTGCAATATCACCTTCAACACCCGGCGTGAAGCCAGCACCGGCGGCAAGGTGGCCATCAAGCGCGTGATGCCTCGCCAGAATGAAGCCGTCAACGAGATCTGGTTGTGCGACAAAGGCCGCTTCGCTTATCATTTTGCGGAAGATGCAGGCCGGCTGGAAAAACCGCTGGTCAAAAAAGATGGCAAGCTGGAACAGGCTGCCTGGAATGGAGCCATCGAAGAAGCAGGGAACAAATTAAAAGAAAATAAAGGCGAAGTCGTTGTTCTGGCGGGGGGGCGCTTGAGCAATGAAGACCTGTTCAACTTGAAACAACTGGCGGACGGCCTGGGCGGAGAAGCGCGGCTCTACACATCCATGGGCGGCGGCGAACTGACAGCCTCCTACGGCGTCTCTGCCGGGACGAATTTCTCCGACCTGGGCAAGGGGAGCACGATCCTGGTGGTGGCTTCTGACCTGTACAACGAAGCCCCGCTGTGGTTCCTGCGCCTCAAGCAGGCTGCCGCACGCGGCGCCACCCTGATCCTTGCCAACGCCCGTGAAACGAAACTGGAACGCTGGTCGAAATTCGTGGTGCGCTATTCGTATGGCGACGAAGTTGAAACCATCCAGGGCCTGGCAAGCCAGGAAAAGATCGGCGAGGCGCTCACCACGTCAGAGAACCTGGTGGTGCTTTACGGCTCGGACGGCCTCGGGTTGGAAGGTTCGTCCGCGGTGGCGGCGGCCTGTGCGGAACTGGTCAAGGGCCGCACTGGCAAGCCAAACAATGGCCTGATCGGCGTCTGGCCACATGCCAACGACCAGGGCGCCTGGGAACTTGGCTTCCAGCCGGCTGATGATCTAGCTGGCTCGCTGAAAGGCAAAACCGTCTATGTTGTGGCGGCTGACCCGGCGGGCGATGGCCCGGAAATGGTCGAAGCCCTGCAGGGCGCCAAATGCCTGATCGTGCAGGAACTCTTCCTGACCGAAACCGCCAAAATGGCAGACGTGGTGCTCCCGGCGCAGACGTATACCGAGCGTGAAGGCTCTTTCACTTCCGGTGAACGGCGCGTGCAGCGCTTTTACCCGGCAGTCACGCCACGCGGCGAAACCAGGGCTGATTTTGTCATCACTGCAGCCATTGCGAAGGAACTTGGGCTGGAACTGGAAGACCATTCGGCCTCGTTGGGCATGGACAGGCTGGCTGCCTCGGTCAAGGCTTTTACCGGTATCTCCTACCGCAGCCTGGCTGAGACGAAGGAACAGCAGCCCATGGTCGGGCGTGCCGACCTGTACTACGGCGGCACGACGTATGAGAACAAACAGGGGCTGGGTGTGACGCTGGCCCTGGCAGACCTCAACCCCCAGGCTTCATTTATAAAGAAAACGGAGTCGCTCCGCCCGGACGAAGAGCACTGCCTGGCAGTGCCGGTAACCTGCCTGTACGACCACGGCATCACCGTGGCCACGTCTGCACTGCTTCGCTCCCACATCCGGGAAGCGACCGTACTCCTGCACCCCGAAACGGCGAAGAAGCTGGGTGTGGCTGCCGGGGAACAGGTGGATGTGAACGGATACCCGGCTGAAGTGCGGATCGATGCGACAGTCCCGGCCTCCGTGGCGCTCCTGCCGCGCGGTTCTGGTTTCCCGATCAATGCTCCGGCTGTGGCCGGTTTGAAGAAAGCTTAAGGAAGGTATTCATGAACTTTCTTCTCGTTTTGGAATGGCTTCTCAAGGGGTTCGTCCTGGCGCTGTTGCTCCTGGGCGGCTTTGCTTACCTGACGCTCTACGAGCGCAAGGCGCTGGCCCGCATGCAGTCGCGCATCGGTCCAAACCGGGCCGGGCCATGGGGCCTGCTCCAGCCCATTGCCGATGCGGTGAAATTGATATTCAAAGAGGAATTGACCCCTGCCAAGGCGGATAAATTGATCTTCCTGTTGGCCCCGGTGATCACCGTGGTCCCGGCGGTGGTTATCACTGCAGTTGTCCCGTGGGGTCCCAGTCTCAATATTTTTGGTCACCAGCTTAACCTGTATATTGCCGATGTCAACGTAGGCGTGCTGTATATCATGTCCATCGCTTCGATCGCCGTGTATGGCATTGTGCTGGCGGGCTGGTCATCGAACAACAAGTATGCCATGATGGGCGGCCTGCGCTCAACGGCGCAGATGATCAGCTATGAAATTGCACTGGGATTGTCGTTCGTCTCTGCCATCCTGCTGGCCGGTTCGATGCGCATGCTGGATATCGTTGCCGCCCAGGGCGGCTACTGGTTCCACATCATCCCGAAGTGGTTCGTAGTGCTCCAGCCGGTCGGGACCGCCATCTTCCTGATCGCCACGCTGGCGGAGGTCAATCGCGCCCCATTCGACATGCCGGAGGCAGAGCAGGAGCTGACCGCCGGTTACCACACCGAGTACTCGGGCATGAAGTTCGCCCTGCTGTTCATGGCCGAATATACCAAGATGATCGCCATCAGTGCCATCGGAGCCACCCTGTTCTTTGGCGGCTATAACGGTCCATTTGTGGACCAGATCCCCTGGCTTGGCCCGGTTTACATCTTCCTCAAGATATTTATCCTGCTGTTTGGCATGATCTGGGTGCGGGCCACCTTCCCGAGAATCCGTTATGACCGGTTGATGGCCTTCGGCTGGAAAGTGTTATTGCCGCTCTCGCTGGCCCTTGTCTTCATTACATCAGTGGGGATCATCCTGGCGCAGCAGGTCAATGCGAACCTTATCATTGCCATCCCGGTGGTTTCTTTACTGGTTGCAGGAGTGGCGGTCGCCATGATCGACCGCACCTTAAGGAGGAAAGATTATGAGCGTCGTTGAGCCTGTGGTCGAACTGGCGCGTGGCCTTTGGACGACGCTGCGCATGATGTTCGACAAGCCGGTGACGATCCAGTACCCGGAGCGGAAGAAGCCGGTCAAAGCACGCTTCCGCGGGCGGCACGTACTGAAGCGCTATGAAAACGGCCTGGAAAAATGCATTGGCTGTGCCCTGTGCGCGGCGGCCTGCCCGGCGGATGCCATCTTTGTTGAGTCTTCCGAGAATACAGACGAGCGGCGTTACTCGCCTGGCGAGCGGTATGCCAGTACCTATGAGATCAATATGCTGCGCTGCATCTACTGCGGCTTTTGCGAGGATGCCTGCCCGACCGAGGCGATCGTGCTGGGTGACCAGTACGAGCTGTCTTTCACTGACCGCCACCAGGCAATCTATGCAAAGGAAATGTTGATCGACCCCATCCTGGCGGGAGCCACACCCACGCCCCAGAAGACCGAACCTGGGATATTCACCAGGTCTGTTCCCCAGATGAAGGATCCGCAGGATTAGGGATCCAGGCCCAAGCCCTGATCCCCGATGACCTTGCTTGAAGGTGCTTATGGACTATACACTCATTCTCTTTATTATCCTGGCAGCGGTGGCGGTCGCTTCGGCGGCCGGCCTGCTGGTCAGCCGAAACACGGTCTACGCGGCATTGTTCCTGGTGTTGAACTTTGCCACGGTGGCGGTCTTCTACCTGCTGCTGGGCGCGCCGTTCATCGCTCTGGCGCAAGTGACGATCTATGCCGGGGCCATCATGGTGCTGTTCCTGTTTGTCATCATGCTGCTGGGTGCGGACAAGCTTCCCAAGGCAAAAGGCCTACCCTGGCAGCGCCCCCTGGCGATCGTCCTGGCTGCCGTCCTGCTGGTGGAAGCGGGTTTCCTGCTCTTCCAGCGCCTGCAGTTGACCGCCAATCTTGCCAGCCCGGAGGCCTCGATCAATACCACCGAAGCGCTCCAATCCCTGGCAAAAACGCTGTTCAGCCAATACCTGCTGCCCTTTGAAGTGACCTCGGTCCTGCTGCTGGTGGCAATGATCGGCGTCATCGTCCTGACGAAAAAAGAGAAAGGAGAACAAGAGGCATGACACAGATAATTCCTCTCTCCTGGTACCTGGCAGTTTCGATGCTGCTATTTAGCATGGGCGCCCTGGGTGTACTCATCCGGCGCAACCCGCTGATCATCTTCATGTCGATCGAGTTGATGCTGAATGCCGCCAACCTGGCTTTTGTAGCCTTTGCCCGTTCCTTTGGCGTACCCACCGGCCAGATCTTCGTTTTCTTTGTCATGACAGTGTCTGCGGCGGAAGTGGCGGTCGGTCTGGCGTTGATCATCATCATCTTCCGTAACAAACACAGCATTGACGTGGACCTGATGAATAGTCTGAAAGGATAATGCAAAATGGGATCTTCTGGACTGTTCTCTCTTGTCCCCCTGATCGTCTTCCTGCCGGTTGCCGGCCTGCTGATCAACATGATCTTTGGCGGGCGCCTGAGTGAAAAAACCATCGGCGCGATCGCCAGCGCTGCCACCGGCCTGGCATTCGTGATCGCCGTACTGCTGGGGGTTGCGCTCTGGACCGGCAGCGGCGAGACGGTCGTTGTCCCGTTCGCGGACTGGATCCACATTGGCGATTTGAACGTGGCCTGGAACTTCCGGGTGGACACGCTCTCGGTGCTGATGATGCTGGTCGTCTCCGGCGTTGGAACGCTTATCCATATCTACGCCATCGGGTATATGCACGAAGATGTGCGCTTCAAGCATGACATCCCCCGCTACCGGCGCTTTTTTGTCTTCATGAACCTGTTCATCGCCATGATGATGATCCTGGTCAGTGGCGACTCGTACCTGATGCTGTTCGTCGGTTGGGAAGGCGTGGGCCTGTGCTCGTTCCTGCTGATCGGCTTCTGGTATGACATGGATACGCTCGGGCGGCCTTCGTTCGCCAATTCGAACGCCGCCAAGAAGGCTTTCATCACCAACCGCATCGGCGATTTTGGCTTCCTGATCGCCGGGTTCACCATGTTCTGGTGGTTTAAGAGCCTGAACTTTGGGGACGTGTTTAGCATGGCGACAACCATCCCGGCGGGTGTCATCCTCTTTATTACCATTTTCCTGCTGGTGGGCGTGGCAGGCAAATCAGCCCAGATCCCGCTCTTCGTCTGGTTGCCGGATGCCATGGCTGGCCCCACCCCGGTTTCAGCTCTCATCCATGCTGCCACAATGGTGACCGCCGGCGTTTACCTGGTGGCCCGCTCCGCGCCACTGTATACCCTGGCGCCGCAGGCACAGACCACGGTGGCGCTGGTGGGCGGTATCACGGCCCTGTTCGCAGCCACGATCGCGGTTGGGCAGTATGACATCAAGAAAGTCCTGGCTTATTCGACCATTTCACAGCTTGGTTTCATGGTGGCGGCGGTGGGGATGGGGGCTTTCGTTGCCGGCATGTTCCACCTGGTCACGCATGCTTTCTTCAAGGCGCTGCTGTTCCTGTCTGCCGGTTCGGTCATCCTGGGCATGGAACGCGGTCATCATCACCTGGCTCATCAAGAAGGGCATGGGAGTCCGGAGTCTGCGGACAGAGAACACCGACAACAGGAGTTGTCGGACTCCGGTCACCTCGAGGAAGTCTTTGATCCTGGCGATATGCGCAACATGGGCGGCCTGCGCAAGCAAATGCCGGTCACCTTCTGGCTGTATCTGATCGGTGCGCTGGCGCTGGCGGGGATCTTCCCGCTGGCCGGGTTCTGGTCGAAAGATGAGATCCTGGCAGACGCCTTCCAAAAATTCCCGGCTGTCTACTGGCTGCTGACCATCGCGGCTTTCCTGACCGCTTTCTATATGGGTCGCCAGGTCTGGATGGTCTTCTTTGGGAAACCCAGGCACGCGGTTGCTGAAAAAGCCGAAGAAAGCCCCAAGGTCATCACCGTCCCGCTGATGGTGCTGGCGGCGCTCGCCATCCTGGGCGGGGCGCTCAACTTGCCGGGTATTCACACCCTGACCTCCTGGCTGGAACACACCATCGCGGGCGTCGAGGCCGGTGAGTTCAACTTCCTGGTTGCCGGACTCTCCACCGGGCTGGCTTTGCTGGCTATTTTCCTCTCCTGGCTGCTGTATGAGCGCCAGCCGCTGGCGGAGGGTCAGAAAGACCCGCTCAAGAAATTGCTCGGCCCGGTCTTCACCGTCTTCGAACGCAAGTACTGGGTGGACGAGTTCTACTGGGCCGTCTTTGTCAACCGCTACGTGGATATCGCCCGCTTCCTGGCAAATGTAATCGATGGCCGCTTCTGGCATGATTTTGTGCACGAGAAGGTGATCGCCGGCACCTACAACTGGCTTTCCCGCACGGTGCTCGACCTGGGCGTGGACCGGCATTTCATTGATGCCATCGCCAACGGCCTGGGCGAGTTGACCAAGCGGATTTCCACCAGCCTGCGCCGCCTGCAGAACGGTTTTGTACGCAGTTATGCCCTGGCAGTGTTGCTGGGTGTGGTCGTCATTGTTGGTTATCTCTTGCTGAAATAACGTCAAAAGTCGAACGTCCAACGTCCCTTTTTTGACCTTCGGCGTTTGACGTGACTGAGGAGTAAACATGAACTTTATTACCAATCCTCTCATTCTTGTGACCTTCTTCCCCCTGGTGGGCGTGCTGGCCCTGCTCTTTATCCCAGCGGATAAGAAGAATGTCTTGCGCTGGACAACGCTGGTGGCTTCGCTGCTGACCTTTGGCCTGTCCATCTGGATGCTGACCATGTTCAACAAGTCCAACCCGGACCTGCAACTGGGCTTCAGCCTGCCCTGGATCCAGGTGGCCGGCTGGAATATCAGCTTCGCCATGGGTGTGGACGGCCTGAGCATCCTGCTGGTGCTGTTGACCACCTTCCTGACGCCGATCGCCATCCTCTCCACCTGGACAGCGGTCGAGGAGCGCGTCAAGGACTTCATGATCTTCTTCACGCTGCTGGAAATGGGCATGCTGGGTGTCTTCCTGGCGCAGGACCTGTTCCTGTTCTATATCTTCTGGGAATTCACCCTGGTGCCGATGTACTTCCTGATCGGCATCTGGGGCGGCCCGCGGCGCATCTACGCGGCCATCAAGTTTTTCCTGTACACCATGGCCGGTTCCATCCTGATGCTGCTGGCCATCCTGTGGCTGGGCATCTACCAGGGAACCTTCAGTGTTCCGGAACTGATCACCAAGGGAGGCATCCCGGGGAATGTCCAGCTGTGGCTGTTCCTGGCCTTTGCTGCCGCTTTTGCCATCAAAGTCCCGATGTGGCCGCTGCATTCCTGGCTGCCGGATGCGCATGTGGAAGCTCCCACGGCTGGTTCCGTCATCCTGGCGGGTGTGCTGCTGAAGATGGGAACCTATGGTTTCCTGCGTTTCAACCTGCCCATGTTCCCGGAGGCGGCTCTTAAGGCGGCTCCCTGGATGGCCCTGCTGGCGGTGATCGGCATTATTTACGGCGCGGCAGTTTCCTACGCCCAGAAGGATATTAAGAAACTGGTTGCCTATTCCTCGGTCAGCCACCTGGGGTTCGTGATGTTGGGGCTGTTTGCCCTCAATGCGCAGGGCATCGAAGGCGGTATCCTGCAAATGATCAACCACGGCCTGAGCACCGGTGCGTTGTTCCTGCTGGTTGGCATGGTTTATGAACAGACTCATACGCGCGAGTTCAGCGTGTACGGCGGCCTGTGGAAGATCATGCCCGTCTACGGCGCAGTGATGCTGATCGTCTCCCTGTCCTCCATGGGGCTGCCCGGTTTGAACGGGTTTATCGGTGAGTTTGCCATCCTGCTGGGTGCGTTTGGTTCCAAGGCGATCGGCTCGCCCTGGTTTGCCGGGGTCGCGGCGGCTGGCGTCATCCTGGCTGCCGTCTACATCCTCTACATGTTCCAGAAGATCTTCCTTGGTCCCGAAGGCTCGATCGTGGAAGAAGTCAAGAAGCACGGGCACGCCCTGCGTGACCTGAACTTGCGCGAGATCGTCACCGTGGCCCCGCTGCTGGTTCTCATCTTCTGGATCGGCCTGTACCCGAAGCCGTTCTTTGAACTGATCGCCCCGGCGGTTGAAAAACTGCTGATGGCGTTCCCCCACTAGCAAGTGTCATTGCGAGGAGGGCTTTCCGCGCCCGATGCCTTCGGCCCCTCGCTGGGCAATGACACATAGGAAGAGATTATGAAGCTTTCCGATCTCAACACAATTCTACCGATCGTCCTGCTGGTTGTCTGGGCCTGCATGCTCCTGCTGGTGGACCTGTTCATCCCCAGGCGAAGCAAAGGCTGGACGGCTTTGCTGGCTGCCGTGGGACTGGCTGCCGCGTTGGGCTTGACCCTGGCCTATGCCGGGCGGGAGAGCACAGGTTTTTGCGACCCCAACAACCCTGGCAATTGCATGGTTGTTCTGGATGGTTTCTCGTCCTTCCAGGGCAGCCTGTTCCTGGCGAGCGGACTGTTTGCCATCGCGATTGCCTACGGCTATCTCAAGCGCATGGGCCTGGAGCGCGGCGAGTATTACACGCTGATCCTCTTCAGTATTTCCGGCATGTTGCTGATGGCCCAGGCCGCTGACTTGATCGTTGTCTTTCTGGCGCTCGAACTGCTCTCCATCCCGCTCTACGTGCTGGCAGCCTTTGCCCGCCCGCGCACTGACTCGGAAGAGGCGGGCGTGAAATACTTCCTGCTGGGTGCTTTTGCCACCGGTTTCGTGGTCTACGGCATCACCCTGGTCTTCGGTGCCACCAACGCCACCTCTCTGAGCGGGATTGCCGCTGCGGTTGCAGCGGGGAGTTTCACAAAATACCTGCTGCTCATCGGTGCGGCCCTGATCCTGGTGGGCTTCAGTTTCAAAGTTGCCGCGGTCCCGTTCCACATGTGGACGCCGGATGTCTACCAGGGCGCGCCCAGCTCGGTGACCGGTTTTATGGCGGTGGGTGCCAAGGCGGCTGGATTTGCCGCCCTGCTGCGCATTTTCATCACCGCTTTCCCGTCCCTCAACCTGGACCTGGTGCCTGTGTTGTGGGGCCTGGCTGCCCTGACGATGGTGGTGGGGAATGTGATCGCCATTTCGCAGACCAACATCAAGCGGCTGCTGGCCTATTCCAGCATAGCCCACGCCGGGTACATCCTGATGGCCTTCGTCGCCTTTGGGAATCCCGCGGTTGCTTCGGATGCAGCGGCTTCGGCACTGTTCTATCTGGTCACCTACGCGGTCACCTCCTTCGGGGCCTGGGCGGTCGTCATTGCCCTGGAAAAAACAGATGGGAAAGGCCTGGAGATCAGCGACTTTGCCGGCCTGGGACGCAAGCGCCCGCTGCTGGCAGCCGCCATGACGATCTTCATGCTCTCGCTGACCGGCATGCCGCCCACTCTGGGACTGGTGGGCAAGTTCTACCTGTTCCGCACGGCGGTGGAGGGCGGATTCATTGGGCTGGCGGTCATTGGCGTGCTCACCTCGCTCATCTCGGCTTACTACTACCTGCGGGTGGTGGTGACCATGTATATGCGCGAAGGTGACCCCACCACGGAGCACGAGCCCTGGCTGGATCTCACCTGGGGACTGACCGCCCTGGCGACCGTAATCCTGTCTTTCCTGCCAATGGCGCTTTTCACCTGGGCCAGCGGAGCGGTTTTGAAGTTGTTCTAGCGCGGCTGCTGCCTCAAAAATTTGCAGCAAGGGTAGGGGGTGTGCCAGCGGCAAAGCTGGCACACCCCCTATTACCGTTCTCCCTAATTATTGAGATGTTATGTATAATCAGTAGTTCACGAAATTACTTGAAGGAGTCCGTTTTTTGGGGTGTGGGACGGGCGTTCGCCCGTCCCACACCCCAAACACGGGCCTGCTTTCAGCTTTCGTGAAGTACTGAAAATGTTCCCTCAGGGATGCACTGACGGTGGCTTTACTTTTTTATCTGGTATAAATTAGGAGTAATATTTAATGAAAGATTCCACCTATAATTTTCTGGCAAGCCTGGGTGACCTGCTCTTATGGGGAGGTACGCTGGTCGGAGAGGAAAACCTGCCAAAGCAGGGACCGGCTGTTTTCGTGGTCAACCACCTGGATTCGCTAGCCCCCATTGCGACTTTCTGCTCGATCCCCCTGCGCCTGCATATATGGATCGAAGCAAAAATGGTAAATAAACAAAAGGCGGTGGACTACCTGCAATGGGACCTTTTTGAACACGAGTTGCATTTAAAACCACCCCTCAGCCATTGGTTCTCCCAGGTGTTAACCAAAATAACGGTACCGATGCTTTCCTCTTTTGACTTCATCCCGGTATATAACAAATCCTTTGGGAGCTTTCAAACCACGCTGGACTTGACGCTGGAGGCTCTTCGGAAAGGGGATTACGTAGCCATCTTCCCAGAGGAACGCCGGCCTCCCTCCGTCCCTGACCCAGAGACAAAAATGTATCCCTTCCGGCGCAGTTTTGCCCGGGTGGGGGAGCCCTACTTCAAAGCCACCGGCAAAAACCTGCAGTTCTATCCGGTTTCGGTCCATCCTTCCGGCTTTGTGGAAGTGGGGAAACCGGTGACTTATAATCAAAATGTGGGCGGCACCGACGAATTGGATCGTATCAAGGATATTATGGAGCATGATATTCATACCATGTACTTGAAGATGTCTGAGACCGGGGCAACCGGCAAACGCAGCGTGTTCAAAAGAAGACCTGTCTGGACTGAATGAAAAGGTAGATAGGATTATGTTCCATTGTGCAAGGGGCTCGGTATAAAATGACGGCTGAAATCGATGTTCCTGTTGGAGAAGAAGAGAGCAAAGGCTCCCAGGTGGAAGCCCTCCAGCTGAACAAATGGGTTCGCAAGAACCTCAATATATTGCAGAATGTCTCGCTGGTCTTCAAGCCGCGGGAATTTGTGGCTGTGGTGGGGCAGAGTGGCGGCGGCAAGACCACCCTGGTGGATGCCATTGCGGGTTATCGCCCTGCATCCAATGGCAGGGTATTTGTTGACGAAATCGATGTTTATCATAATGTGGACTCCATGCGTGGCAAAGTTGGTTATGTCCCGCAGCGGGATATCATTCACATGGAGTTGACGGTATACCAGGCACTGGATTTTAGCGCCCGCCTGCGCCTGCCTCCCCATACCAGCAAGGCGGAGCGAAAAGAGCGAATTGCGGGCGTGTTGGAAGAACTGGACCTGAAAAACCATAAAGATATGCGCATCAGCGAATTGAGCGGCGGGCAACAGAAGCGGGTCTCCATTGGAGTGGAACTGCTCACCCGGCCGCGCCTTTTCTTCCTGGATGAGCCGACTTCAGGCCTGGACCCCGGTAACGAGACCGCTTTCATGTACTTGATGCGCCGCCTGGCTGACCAGGGCCGCACGGTCATTATGATCACCCACGCCACCAAGAACGTGATGCTGGCTGACAAGGTGCTCTTCATGGGCCGCGGCGGGTACATGGCCTGGTTTGGACCGCCGGATGAAGCCCTGGCGTATTTCGCTCAATACCGCAGTGAACGCCACCTGGGCGAAGGCGCCATGCAATTCGACGAGATCTATGCCATCCTGGATGATACCAACCTGGGGGGCGCCAAGGATTGGGCAGACCGTTTCCTGGTCAGTGAAGCCTATCGCAAATATATAACCGAACCCCTGCAGGTCCGCCAGCAACAATTGGACAACCTGAAGACTCTGTCAAAGTCCCGTCAGAAGCAGCTTAGCCGGAGTCGCTCCCGGATCGACAAGAAACGGGCGCGTGAAAGCAGGATCTCATCATTCCGCCAATTTATCATCCTTTCGATACGTAACCTCACCATCCTGTCGCGCGACCGTTCCAGTCTGATATTGATGCTGCTGATCGCGCCGGGGGTTGGTGCGCTGGACATGGTTATCGCGCCTTTGCTGGGAAAAAATGTCTTTTCCTATCAAACGGGCAACGCCGTGAACGCCAGCGTGATCCTGTTTCTATGGGCTGTGTATGCCTTGCTGGTGGGCGGCATGTCCCAGATGCGGGAATTCGTCAAGGAAGCCAATATTTATAAGCGCGAGCGGCTGGTCAACCTGCGGATATTCCCCTATGTTGCCTCCAAGGTGTGGGTGGCGCTGTTACTGGCTTTCTACCACGCCATGGCCTTTACCCTGCTGCATTACGCGGCTTTCAATATTCCCGGTGGTTGGCAGGGATTTGTCGAGATATTTATAACCACCGTGCTGGGAGTGATGACCGGCATGATGATCGGCCTGATGGCCTCGGCCATTTCGAACAACCCGGGAGCCACTCCTTTGATCATGATCATGCTGACCGTGCCGATGTACGTATTCAGCGGTGCGCTGGCTCCCATTCCAGATTACATGAGCGCATGGGCCACTTCCCGCTGGACTTACCAGGGGCTGACGGGCATTACAGGATCGGGCTCAGACGTGGCGCGTGACCTGTGCTGGCAGCTGCCCAAAAAACTCAGGAATGAACTGACCCTGGAAGACAAAGCTTTCTATCAATGTCCGTGCATGGGTGTGGCGATGTTCTCACCGGGCTCGTGCAATTTTCCTGGTTTGGGAGCCTATTATGCTCCCGAGATTTCTGAAGCTGCTCCCACACAGCCGGCCAACCTGCCTGAATCTCCAGCCGAGCCGGTGCTCCCCGCCCCGCCAAATCCGCCTACGGATACATCCAACCAGGTACAGGTGGTGGAATATTTAAACGCCCTGAACCATTACGAGCAAGCGGTGACCACCATCCAGAACAATTTTCGCAGCCAGATGGATTTTTATCAAAATACGGTGGCCTTATACCAGGCGCATATGATCCAATACCAGGAAGATCTAGCCAGCTATACCGTGGCGCGCGTGACTGCTGTCTCATCAGGCGAAGGACTTATTGAAGGTGCTTCAGTAGCGTCTGCCTGGACCTGGGTGAATAATAGCGATCCCAACATCTTCTTCCCCTGGCTGTTCAAAACCTGGTACGCCCAGGGCATACTTGTGGTAATATATTTCTCCATCATATTGTTTTTGGTAAAGATCAAGGATGTTCACTAAGTTCCGGATTTTATTCGCCCTGCTCTCGATAGCCCTGCTGATCGCGATCATTGCTGCCTGTGTGCCGGTCCCAGACCATTCAACCCTGCTGGCCGACACCCAGGCGGCAATGGACCTGGCGGTCATGCAGACGATCACTGCGCGCGCTTCGCAACAATCGGGTTCAGGGGGCGACCTGGCCACGGTTTACGCCAATGCGACTGTTCTCAGCGGGCAGGCAACCGACCAGGCTGCGACCGATGAAGTGGCCTACCAGGCTACTGCCACGGCCATTGTCCCGGTATTGGAGGAACTGCCGAAATATGGGGTCAGTCCCCTGGTGGGAATGGTAGGCTGGCTGCAAAAACCGCTCACCATCGATCTGAACGGTTATATGCAGTCTGGCTACGCCAATGATTTTCCGGAGATCACCGCCTCGGATTTTGTACTTGCGGCTGACATCACCTGGAACACCCAGGCGGGCTCCTCAGCCTGCGGGTATTTTTTCCGTTCGGATGGGAACAAGGATGCACCCAATCAGTTCATGGTATACATGACGCGTTTTGCCAATGGCATGTTATTCTTTTCTGCCATGGTGGATGGCAATATTACCAATATGCAATATTATTTCCCCAGGCCGAAGGATAAAGCCTTCCAATGGTTGAACGATACCACCAACCGGCTGGTCGTGGTGGCGCGCGGCAAGCTGATCGACGTCTACACAAACGGCGTCCTGGTTGCAGAAGTGGATATTGCCAAGCCGCCGCCCTCAACCTTCGCGTTGCCGGCTTACCCCCAGCTTCCCATCGACCCGTCGGCTCTACAACTGCAAGATTATCAACAACAGGTGGACCAGTATTCGACAACCGTTAATCAGATCGAGGCGAACCTGGTTGAAGCCCAGCAGAATTATTTCAACAACAAATTAGCCACTTTTACGGATGGTTTTCTCGGGTATATGGGTGTGAGTGAATATGGGCATACCATGTGTACTTTCAGCAATGCCTGGTTGTACTTGATCAATGTGACTCCCACTCCAACCCCGAACAGGACCTGGACGGTGACGCCGACTCGCACCCCCACGCGCACGGTGCGGGATCTCAACACACCCACGCGTACCACCACCGGCGGGCCCCGGCCAATTAATTCCCCAACGCGCACGCGTACGCCTACTCCCACTCCCACGGGGATCTTGCTCCCTTCTGATACACCAACCCCCACGGATACGGTGGAGATTCTCACGGAAACGCCAACCCCCACGGATATCCCAACGGAAACGCCAACTCCTACGGATAATCCAACCCCCACGGATACGGATACACCTGTCCCCCCGGATACGCCGACGGAAACACCGCCTGGGGGATAGTAAAACAACTCCTCAGTCTCTAGCCCCTGCCCACATTCCCGGGCAGGGGTTTTTCAAAGCTTATTGCAGCCAGCGGAGTACCTTGAGAGCCCAGGTTATCGCCTTTCCCTGACCCCCGCCCCACAGGAATACCCTTACGGGTACGATGTGATCCGCAAAACGACGGTTTGTCCCCTTCGCTTTGCTTCGGGGATGCTACGCAATCCGCTTCGCTTCGCTTCGGGGATGCCACTCAAAGACCGCCTCGGCAAAAAAACTTGGGGTGTTGATGGACGGCTTCGCCGTCCATCAACACCCCAAACCCTGACCTTGAGAAAGTCCTGCCTCTCCCGGGCAGGTTTTTTAATCTGTAACTAAACGGGGTCTTTCCCGGAGTAGACCCGGATGAGGGTGAGAAGAAATAACGGTAAAGAGGTGATCCCCGGGAAGGCAACGTAAAGTGGATCCCAGCGGGGATGAAATTTATCGTAAAAAGCAAACAGCCCTTTTAAATTGACAAAGGGATTGATCAAAGCCGAGAGCACATCCAGGGTTTTGACCTCCAGAGAAATTTTCTGTTTCTTTTTTTTACCAGAATACGTGCTGCCGGTCAGGCTGAAAGTCTCATAACCCTGGCTTCTTGCCCAAAGCAACATGGAAACGATCAGAAATTCCATCGTCCCATTTTCCAACTTTTGATTGTATCGCACCAGGTCGCTGGTTATTTCAATCTTTGGTTTAATGACCAGGAGATTGGTAAAAGCGGTTACCTTCCCATTTGGGGTGTGAACAGCCAACACGGGGCAGTTGCGAATATAGTCATCGTTGAACCAGCCCACACAAAAATATTTCTCGCCTCCCACACGGGTACTCAACCAATCATTATTGACCATGCGTAATTCATGCAGGAATTTATCTTCAAGGGGCGGGACATGTAATTTAACCTGGTATCCAAGGTTGGCAAGCTTGTTATAGGGTTTGCGGAAACCCGAGTTCTGATGGCCTTCCAGGGAAAAGGAATCCAGGGGGACAACGGCTTCGAAGAAAGCGTGGAGAGGAGTAAGACCATTCGAACGGTAATCTTGCAGGCGATCGGGTAGAACGCCAAGGAAAAAAGGCTGCCAATCGTTCTGGGCGCAAAAATCCTTGAAGGCAGAAATGGTGGCTGCGGCGTCTTCGCTCGGACCAATTGGGTCGCCCAGCGCCATTGCTCCCCGCCCGCGCACTGCATAAGCGATCACCGTGCCGCCCGGGCTGAAGAAATAATGCTTATCGTTGAACACTGCCAGCGGGGCCACCACACTGCGCCCGTATTTTGTAACAATCTCCGCAACCCGGCGGCGTTCCTCCGCAGTCGCCGGAACGTGTATCACCACCGGGCGGAGGATCATGAGCAAGGAAAAACCAAGCGCGGCAAACCCGATCACAAAGATCGAACTGGAATAATATTGGCTGAAACCGCTGACCTGTTTCATGTTGGGATCGTAGAACGAAGCCAGGCTAGTCAGCATATGGCTGAAGGCTCCCAGGAAGTTAACGGGCTGATGCGAATAGATACCCTCCAGGGTAAACCCGGTAACACCGCTGGCCAGAGCCAGGAGCAGGGCAGATGCCAGTACCAGCACTCCCTGGCGCACCGAAGGCGCGTCTGAATAAGCATCGAAACTGCGCCTCAGCAGGAGCAGCAGGATGATCAAACCAACCACCAGCCCGGTTATAATCCCAGGGCCGTTGAGCAGTTGTGCCATGGTCGTTATCAATAGCAAGAGGAGGGTCAGAATCCACCCAGCCTGTTTGCGTCTCCACAGGCTGTTTGCCAGCAGGAACAATGCGAATCCGCCCAGGACGATCGTCAGGCTGCTGACGAGCTGTACTCCAGTCGGGGTGGCGCCTGCGAGCAGCACCAGACGTCTCATAAAGGTGGGCAGGAAGACTGAAATGATATTAATTGCCCCCATTACCCCGATCAGGATCGAAACCAGCCGCACCCCCCACGCATCGAGTTGGATCCTGGTTTTTGAGACAGTTTTAAGCAGGGCGGGTTTCTCGTTTTCCATAAACTTCTGATAATAAAAATGGATAATTATCCAAAATACACCCTCCCCCTGAATATGTACCATTAAATAAACCTGGTGCAGGGGGAAGATGAATAAATCAAGATGTAATCTGTCGTGATTATACTCCAACAACAACCGCAATACTCTCCCCCAGTGGTCATAATCAGGGTTTTGTCAAAGTAAGGGTTTGGGGAGTCGGTGCACGGCGCAGATGTGCACCAACTCCCCAGAATCATCTTGCCTCTGCCCAGCATGAGGTGGGAACTTGAAAAATTTCGGATTTTTAGAAAGCCGTATTGTCATCATCCAGGGCTTTCACAAAGCAGAAAGGAAGGAACACCCCAAACCCCAACTTTATGAAAATCGTGTGTCAGGATGAGATTCAATCTCCTTTCGGAGGTTCTATTTCGTCTTGATATTGCGGTTTGAACATCCGCCGTCCAACCAGGATCAGGACCACAACGAAGAGCACGGAGCCCCCCAAGGCGGCATACTCCACCCCCCGTTCCACCCTTTTGAGCGCCTCGGTGGTGTAATAACCGATCAGCATAATCGCCCCGGTCCAGAGGATTTCGCCGGAGAAAACAGCCAGGAACCAGCGTCTCCAGGGGGCTTTCACCAGCCCGGCGGCGATCAAGGATGGGACGATCATGCTGAAAGTCACCGTGGCCATGAAAAGGATGTTGGCGGCGTGCTCGCGCATCCCGTTTTCCAGGCGCCTCAGCACTTCCGCCCGAATGCCCAGTTTCTTTCCAAATCGAAGCAGCCAGTCTATTTTGCCGATATAACCCAGCGTATACCAGAAAGCATCGTCGGCCAGGTTTCCAAATACTGCCACAATAAATACCCAGCCCGGCTTCATCAGGCCTGCCGCAGCAGCCGCAGCGCCCAGCAAGATGCCGAGCGGACCCTCTATTGCCACCAATACAAACAAAAGGACGTAAGTCCAGATGCCCAGCTGCGGCAGTTGCCCGCTGCGAAGAGCGATGAAAAAATTCTGAAATAATCGGATCCAATGCTCCACGGATGATTCTCCAGGCAGGATAAGTATCCATCCGAAAATTCTGTAGGGGTCCGCATTTTGAATGTGTGCGGCTCCGCTGCGCACATTCAAAATGCAATTCTTCAATAATTCTCGGACAGGTTCCAGGTACAGATAAGGTCATATTCTACCCGACGCCATCCCCCCAGAGGTGGAGTCAGGGCTTGCGTTTTACTTCCAGCACAGCGATCTTCGTTGAGTGATTGAATGGAACTGGATCTGTGATGGGCGCGCCTGTGCGGGTGTGCGGGTACCCGCAGAAATCCTCCGGCACCGGGATCAACGCCGCGATTTTTAAATACCCATCGGCGCACAGGGCCTCCAGCGTCTCCAGGTATTCCTTCCCGCTGACATACAGGGCGTTGTTGATGGAAACCAGCCAGCCGCCGTCGTTGATCAGCGGCCGGACCTTGTTGATGAGCCTGGCGCTGTCCGTGTTCAGGTCCAGGGTGCCTTTGGGGGTGGCAGAGAAAAAGGGCGGGTCCACCAGCACGCAATCGAAGTATTCACCCGCCCGCTTGAGCCGGTTCACCTGTGCCCAGAAATCCCCGACGATAAAATCCGCTTTGTTTATCGGGAAACCGTTCAGGGTGCAGGAGCTTTTGGCAATATTGAGGAACGGCCGGCTCAGGTCAAGTTGCACCACCCGGGCCGCCCCCCCGGCGCAGGCTGCCACACCCAGGCTGCCAGTGTAGGCGAA
>CAIKOL010000076.1 GCA_903829085.1 uncultured Anaerolineales bacterium
TACAGAGTACTGCGTAAATAATTGAACTTATACCGGCTATATTCCACTGCTTTATGACATTTTCAATTCAGTTATTTATGCAAGAAGCAGTAATATTCGTAACTTCTCAATAAACTGGGAACAGCGTGTGCGTGAGGCGTAGCTGCACGCACACGCCCCAAGCCTCCTCCACTTATTAATAGATACTAATATTCCTTTTTGCTGATTGATGACTGAATACTGGAGTGCGAACATGGAATTGGATCAATTATTCCTGCAACGTCATGCTGTCCTCTATGATTTATGGCTCGATGGCTTTTGGAAAACGGTTCCAGAAGAGCTAATGCGCCAGCGGCCCCATCCGCAGGTTAACTCGATAGCCTGGAACTTGTGGCACCTGACCCGGGTTGAAGACGCCGGACTGAACCGCTTTGTAGTCGACCGCCCCCAGATCTTGGATGAAGGTGATTGGATGCAGCGCATGAATGTGCCCTGGCGTCATCATGGCAGCGGTATGAACTTTTCAGAAGTCGATGACCTGGATCAGCGTATCGATCTACCGGCCTTGCGCCTCTATTCCCGGGCTGTCCGGGCCCGCACGCAGGAAATCGTTACCCGCATTGACCAGGTGGATCTGGATGCAGAATTGCAAAGCGAACACGTTCGGGTTGTTGTTATTGATGAAGGTCTGGCCCATTCACAGGCCGCCATGCTGTCCGATTGGTATACCGGCTGGCCGAGGGGCAAGTGTTTGATGAACTTTGGTCTCACCCATCCATTTCAACATGTTGGCGAGATGGGGGTTATCGCCAGCCTGCTCGGAATAGTCTTCGAATAAATCGAATCGACGAATTTCAACCCTCTTCAGGGGTATCCGTGGCTCATCCTCTAATTCGTGGCATTCGTGCTGAGACCATCACTTTGGAACCTGACCGGCTTGCGCACAAAACGGGCAAACAGCAGTGCCGCCCCCAGTCTTCCGATGGCGGATGTGACAAAGATGGCCGTATAGCCCCACTGCGTCACCATCCAGCCCCCCACCAGCGCTCCGGCTGCCAAAGCCAGGGTCACGAAGATCTGGTACATGGCCGAATAGCGCGCCCGCCCCTCCCGGGGGGTGATTTCCAGCAGCAGGTTGAAGGATGCCAGGCCATAGGCGCCCCATAAGACCCCGCTCAGCATGTTAATGGGGATGATCTGCCAGGCTGCCCGCGTGAACACCCAGGCAAATGGCAGGATGGGGATGAGCAGGCCGCTGATCAATTGCAAGCGCTGCGCTCCCCACCGGTCGGCCAGCCAGCCCAATTTCCTCTGCACCAGCAGGCCTGAAAGGCTCGCAGCAATACTGATGATCCCCACCATGCTGGCGCTGGCCTTCAGGTTCTCCACCATGTAGACGCTGAAGAATGGACCGGGGATATTGATGAAAAAATTCCATACAACTGCAGTGGCCATCAGCGCGGGCAGGGCCGGTACCTTCTGCAGGTCACGCAGGAGGGATCTCAGCTCCAGCGGCGGGGGTTTTTGAGGGGCTATCTTCCCGCTCGGGTCATGCAGCCGGGAAAACGAATAAGTGGACAGGCTTCCAAGCACAAAAGCCAGCGCCATCCCCAGTTGGTAGCCCTCTGGTTGGGCCAGACGGGTGATCAATGCTCCTGCCACCAGGACCGTGAGCATCCCTGCGATCCCCATGATGAAATTGCGTGAGCTGAAATACCGCCCGCGTCCCTCCATCGGCACGATGTCAGCCGCAAAGGAAAGCCAGGCCGGGAAGGCCAGGTTTCCAAAGGCATCCCGGGTAATGGAAAGTGCCATGGCGGTTACTGCCAGTGCCATTCCGGTCAACCCGAATGGGATCAGGGCGATAAACAGGATCGCCAGGCGTGCGATTCCCCCGCCAAATAGCAGCGTGATTTCCCGGCGATGATTGAATCGCTCCACCAGCAATGCCCCCGGGAATAGAAGGATCGTGGCGCTTAAGCTGGACAACGCGCTCATGATCCCGATCTGGGCGCGTGTGGCACCCAGCGCCAGCACGTACAATGTCATGTAGGTGATGATGATGTTGTCGCAGGCCGAAGAGAACAGGCCATCGAACCAGAACCAGCGCAGGTTCTGGCGTATTTTTTCCGGTAGTTCCAATGCCCAATCGCCGCCTGTCACCAGGTGTGAAAACGGTTGGCGAAGTCGCCCCCAGATTTCAGCGGGAGGATAATTCCACTTTGACATATAGATTGAAAATTATACCTGTTCTGCAGCATACCATCGTTCACTCTTTCGTTTTGCCGTATTTAATACCCGTGGGTTCCTATCGGGTAAAAAGGCGCAACTTGTGTATCTTTTGCCCAAAGATGATTACAGCATTGATCATATAGAAATTAATATATCCGGTCTTTGCGCCTGCTGCCGCAATGCAACCGAACCACAAAAAACCATGATATAAACTCTAGGAATAATTATGCATTTAAAAAAAATATCTCTATTCATCCTTGTTTTGTTATCCTTTCTTCTATCGTGTCAACCGGCAAAAGAATCAAACAAAGGAGAAAATAAATTAAAAGTTATCGCCACAATTTTTCCAATTTACGATTTTGCCCGAAATATTGGCGGAGATAAAATTAACGTAACGATGCTCCTGCCGCCGGGAACAGACGCTCACCATTACGAATTAAAGCCCAAAGATATAATCAA
>CAIKOL010000077.1 GCA_903829085.1 uncultured Anaerolineales bacterium
ATAGGGATAGAGAATCGTGGATGGATCGATGCGCAGCGAGACGACGGCGATGACCTGCCCGGGGGTGGACGGGTTGAAAATGGGAATGAGCACATTCAGGTAAATGTTCTGGTCGGCCGGATCGCGGTAGAAATCCACCAGCGCCACCTGCCCGGAGGCCTGCACGGCGGGGATCTGCTGGATGACTTCAGAGGGGAGCGGCGGCAGAGCCTGGGGAGCGGAGAGCAGGGTGCGCCCGTAGAGATCCAGCAGGCGGGCGCGGTCATACTGGCCATAAACACGGTAATTATCCAGCCAGGCCTGGAGCGCTGCCTGCGAAGTGGCAGCCTGCGGGTTGGCAAAGAATTCCCGCACCAGGACCGCAAAGGAACCATTGTCGCTTAAGAACTGACCATCCCCCAGGCGTTCCGTGCGCCAGTCGCCCAGTTGCGTAACCTTGAGCTGGGCGATGGCCGATAACTGCTGCTCCACCTGCAGGCGGAACTGGTTCCTGTAGTTCTGATAGGAAATGTACCCGATGGCGCCGATGGCGGCCGCCAGCAGGATGAAAATGAAGAAATATATTGCCGCGGAACGATTGGTCGGGGCAACCAGAGTGGAGGCGGGCGAGGCGCTTTCGGAAGCCTTTTCAGCGGAAGCTGGCATTGGAACCTCTGAGGGCCGAGAGCAGGGTGATGACGAATTCAATATCCAGGGGCTTGCTGAATACCGTCTTGATGCCTTCCTTCATGCCCTGCTGGATGAGCTCATCAGCGGCGTAGGCGGTCATCAGGAAGGTCAGCAGGCGCGGGTGGGTCTGCCGGGTCTGGCGGTAGAGGGCGAGACCGCTCATATCCGGCATCTTGACGTCGGTGATGAGGATATCCACGGTGTGATCGTGCAGCACCTGCAGGGCTTCGGACCCGGAGGTGGCTGCATAGACCTGGAAGCCCTTGGCATTCAGGATGTCTGCCAGGGTGTTGGCCATGGTGGGGTTGTCGTCCACGACGAGGACGCTGGTAAGATCGGTCATTCGTTTTACCCTGCAGGTGGTGTTACCACGGGCAGGACCAGGGTAAAGGTGCTGCCCTGGCCGGGTTGGCTTTCCACTTCGATGCGCCCGCCGTTGACTTCGGCCAGCTTGCGGCCCACCGCCAGCCCCAGCCCGATGCCCTTGGCCCGGGTGGTGAAGAGCGGTTCGAAGATCTTTTCCATGTCCGCCGGGCTGATGCCGGTGCCGGTATCCTGGACGCTGATCCGGACCCACGAACCAGCCGGCAGTGATCCGTGAGCAGCGATCAGGGAGCGGTCAGAACAGGCGCGGATCGATAGCTGCCCGCCGTGAATCATGGCCTGGCAGGCATTGGTGAGCAGGTTGCCCAGCACCTGCTCCACCTGGGCAGGGTCAACGAACAGCAGGGGCAGGTCAGCCGGCAGGTCAAGAGTCCGTTGCACGTCTGCAGGGACTTGTACTTGTTCCAGGGCGGAGCGCACCAATTCTTCCACCGGCACCGACCGGGGTTGCGCCGGGCGGGTGTGGGCAAAGTCGAGCAGGTCGGCGATGATCTTCCCGGAATTGCGGGTCTCCTTTTCGATGATGTTGAGATACTGCCTGACCTTTTCCTGCGCCTCCGGCTGGATCATTTTGAGGAAATAGACGGCGTTGGTGATGACCGCCAGCGGGTTGCGCAGTTCGTGGCCCACACCGCCGGCCAGTTGCCCCAGCACGGCCAGCTTTTCCTGGCGGACAAGTTCCTCCTGGGCCTGGCGCAGGGCCTGGGTGCGCTCTTCCACGCGCTGCTCCAGGCGCAGGCTGTAATCGCGCAAGAGTTCCTCGGTGCGCTTCAGTTCGGTGATGTCGGTATCCACGCCGCGGTAGCCCAACAGGTGGCCCTGCCCATCCAGCATGGGGAACCCGCTGGTGGAGATCCAGACGGAGCGCCCGTCCTTGTGGAGATTGAGATTGATGAAATTCTGGAAAGGCTGCCCGGCGGCAAAAGCAGCCAGGGTGGCAGCTTTAAGGGCTTCCTTTTCCTGGGGAGCAAACAAGTCGTAGAAATATTTCTGCAGCACTTCCTGCGGGGAGTAGCCCAGGATCTTTTCGATCACCGGGCTGGCATAGGTGATCTTCCCCTGCGCGTCCACTTCCCAGATCCATTCCTGGGCATTCTCAGCGATATCCCGGAACCTTTGTTCGCTGTCCTTCAGCCGCGCTTCGGCCTGCCTGCGCTCGGTGATATCCCGGAAATTGATGACGATGGATTCGACACTTGGTTCCGCCAGCAGGTTGCTGAAGGTGGATTCGACCCATCTCCAATTCCCATTTTTATCGGCGAAACGATATTGCAGGATGGGGATATACGACGGCTCCTGGAGAAGGCGGGCCAATTCCGGCAGCACCTGGGACAGATCGTCCGGGTGCATAAAGGTGACAGGATTGCCCGTGATCATTTCTGATCCACTAAAGCCGAATAATTTCCTGGCAGACGGGCTGACATATTTGAAACTGCCATCCGCGTACAACAGGACGATCCCATCCGGCGCTTTTTCGATCAAGGCCTGATAATGCTGACCGAGCTTGCGGATCTGCTCATCATCCTGCTTGCGGTGGATGGCGCTGGCAGCCTGGGAGGAGACAAATTCGAGCATGCGCTGTTCAGCCGGGCCGTAGGATTGCGGGTTTTTGTAATCCTGCACAGCGATGACGCCGAAAGTGCGCCCGCCGATGGCCAGGGGCACCCCCAGCCAGATGGGGGAGGACACGCCCACCAGTTCCAGCTCGCCGCGCTGCTGCAGGCTCTCGAACAGGGTTTCGTCACACAGCAGGGATTTGCCTGTGCGCAGCACGTATTCTGTCAGACCCCGGCCCGGCTTCTGGGGAGGCAGGTCAGGATCGATTTCATCCTGCGAGTATGGGAAGCTGAGCAGGTCAGCGGCTTCATCGTACAGGGCGATGTAGAAGTTATCGGCCACCATGACCTCGCGGATGATGGCATGGATGGCCGGGTAAAGGGCATCCAGGGTTTCGGCCTGGTCAGCGGCCTGGGCGATGCGGTAGATGGCATCCTGGAGCTTTTCAGCCTGCTTGCGTTCGGTGATGTCCATGGCGATGATCATGAGTAAATCCTGCTGGTCTTTGCCGTGAAAAGGAACCAGGTATTCCTCATAGACTCTGGGGGCGTCATTATCCCCAACGCCGGCATACTCGAATTGCTGGGTGCACCAGGTGCTCAATGCCTTTTCTATATTGGCGCGATATTCTTCCACCGATTCCGGCAATAGGTACTGGTACAAACTGGTGCCAATGACCTCTTTTTCGGTGAAGCCTTCGGCATAATGGTTCAGGAACAGGTAACGACCTTCGGAATCGTGCAAGGCGATGTAGTCAGGAGAAGCATTGACCAGGGAATGCCAGAGTTCCTCGCTGTTCCGCAAGGCTTCATCGGCCTGCTTGCGTTCGGTGATATCGTGGTAGTTAACCACAAGGGCCTGGACAGCCGGCTGGTTAAGCAGGTTGCTGGCCGAGCATTCCACCCAATGCCAGGAGCCGTCAGCATGCAACAGCCGGAAGATGCCTTTCTGGGTCTTCCCCGGGATTTGGACAAGGCGGGTGAACGTGTCCTGCAACCAGGCGACGTCATCGGGGTGGATCATCTCGAACATGTTGCGCCCAATGAATTGATCCGGCGCATACCCCAACATCCGGTCAACCGAAGGGCTTTCCCACAGCAAGATGCCATCTGCGGACAGGAGCGAAATGTTATCCTGTCCATGCTCGATCAGGAGGCGCAAGCGCGTCTCGCTATCTTTAACCGCTTCTTCGGCCAGTTTGCGCTCCGTGACATCGTTAAATGTGACCACCAGCATTTCTTCCAGGAAAGTGGCGTAAAGCTCGCAAATGCGCACCGAACCATCCCGGCAGGTAACCCGGTATTCTCCGGAATTGACAGGCTGCCCGGAGAGGCGGGCGGTTTCGAGGATGGGTTTCCAGCGCGCGACCACTGCCTGGCGGTAGTCGGGATCCGGGTAAGCCAGTGCATACCATTCAGCGGAGGTGGGTGCAGTATGCCCGAAAAGGGCCAGGGCGCTGTGGCTCCAGAATTCGATCTTGTCATCCTGCAAGTCCACCAGGGCAATTGGGAAGGGGGTGGCGTCCAGGATGAGGCGCAGTTGGGCCTCGCTCTTCTGCAAGGCTGCTTCGGCCTGCTTGCGGGCGGTGATGTCCAGGAAGGTGGTCATGAAGTAGAGCGGCTGGCCCTGCAGGTCGCGCCGCAGGGTGGAGGCAACATCCGCCCAGACGATGGAGCCGTCCTTGTGAATGAAGCGCTTGGTGAAGCGCACGGCCTCTTTTTCGGCGGACAGCAGTTGCCGGTTGACTTCCAGGTTCAATGCCACATCCTCAGGATGGGTCAGCTCCTGCCAATTGCGATGCTGCATTTCTTGAAGGGAAAAGCCGAGCATGGCGCAAAAGGCCGGGTTCGGATTCATCTCGCCCGAAAGCAGGGTGGTGGACCGGCCGGTGGGGGAATGATCGAACTCGTATTGGAATTTGGCCTGGCTCTCGCGTAGTTCCAGGTCCGCCTGCCGGCGCTCGGTGACCACCACGCTCAGGTACAGGCCGGTAACGCTGAGGGTGATCAGCATGCTCTGGACCGAGAGAAGATGCTGGAGGATGTCCTGGTTGGTGAAGGCAAAGATGCCGTTGCCCTGCAGGGTGTTCCAGATGGCGATGATCGCCACAATGGACAAGGCGCCGGTCATGGCACGCGGACTATACCGGAAGGCCAGCCAGATCAGGAATGGAAAGAGCATGTAATTGCGCAGGACAGGGTTTTCGGCAACGGTAAATTTCCCGAATAACAACCAGGAAAAGGCTGTCAGAAGCGTAAAGAACAACACGGATTCCACCATGCGGCGCGGGGTGTTGAAGCGACGGATATTCTGCCCGG
Organism: uncultured Anaerolineales bacterium; assembly: GCA_903829085.1. Lineage (GTDB taxonomy): Bacteria > Chloroflexota > Anaerolineae > Anaerolineales > Villigracilaceae > UBA877. The sequence continues at coordinate 4,929 of CAIKOL010000077.1, forward strand.
TAGCCCAGGTGACGATGAGCGGGGCAACCAGCAGCATGCCCAGGCCATCGGAGATCCACCACACCGCCCAGGTGGAACCGACCGGAGCGCCAAAAGCCAGCCAGGAAATTCCAGCCGCCAGCAGCGAGGTCAGGCCGTTGGCCAGGAGCACCACCCCCAACAGGACGGATATGTCCCGGATGCGCCTGAAAGTAATCTTTGGGCCGCAAAAACGGATCAGCAGCCAGGCAGCCAGCAGCGCCTCAAGCGCATCGAGCGCCCCATAGCCAATACTACCCGGCAGGGAAATGCCACCGCTCCAATCCACAGCCAGGCTGACCAGGAAGATCACCCCCAGTATGGAAGGCCACTGGCGTTTGGGAGCGAGCAACAGGACCGCCAGGGCCAGACCGCTGGCAGGACTGATGGAAGCGATGTTTCCTGGCGGAGCGACAACCAGGAGACCCAGGCGCAGCATCGCCCAGTAGAGGATGGCAAGGAGTGCCAATCCGGCTGCCTGCGGCCAAAATTGGGCCGGGGAGCTTGAGGAGTTCTGGAAGTTCTTCCTTAACCAGTTCATGGCGTTCTCCGTTACAGGTACTTCGCAAACCGCGAACTTGGCACAGCCGGGGAAACAAATACCCCATTGGAGAGGTTGCCTGTTAGGCTGCGCCTCGTCAGAGCACCGGGATGATATCCCGTAAGACACCGGGATGATATCCCGTAAGCCACCGGGATGATATCCCGTAAGCCACCGGGATGTTATCCCGTAAGACACCGGGATGTTAAATCCAGCTAGAGACTTATGATACTCCTATTATGACCTGTTTTTGGGGATTTACAATAGCAAGAACGTTGTTGTCCAGGACCTGCTCAAAGTCTGTGTGGGGAAGCCCCATCCCCCTGGCTCCCTTCCCCAAGGAAGGGTGAAAGATCGAAAAATCAAGGGATTGCGAGCGAAGCTCGCAATCCCTTGATTTTTCGTATTCTCCCCAACCAAAGAGTGGAGCGGGGCCTACTGGAAAAAAACGTCCCGAAGGTTTCTGGAAGAACCATGATCCTGCCGAAAAACCTTCGGGACGATGGCTTCAACTATTGACAGAAGGCAGCCCGCCGGCCGGCCTGGCAGCCAGCACCGCCCGCACCACCGCCTGCGCCAGGGCTTCGGCGGCATAGGCGCCCACGCTGCTCACATCGGCTTTCCTGCGCCCGGTGGAGAGAGCGAAGATGGTGTCGCCGTCCAGCATGGTGTGCGCCGGGCGGACCGTGCGCGCCAACCCATCGTGCGCCATCTGGGCCACCTTGGTGGCCTGGGCCTTGTCGAGCCTGGCATTGGTGGCCACCACGGCGATGACCGTGTTGCCGCCGGTGGCCAGGCTTAAGATGGTGCGCCCGGCCAGGCTGTGCATGACCTTTAACGTATCCGCGAAAGGCCCGTCACCGCCCAGTTTCAGCGGGCCGAGCTGGGTCGGGCGCGCCCCGGCGAGGATCTGCCCGCTGGCAGGGTCGAGCACGTCGCCGAAGGCGTTGACCGCCACGAGGGCGCCCACCAGCACACCGCCGCCCAGCTCGAGGCTGGCAGTGCCCAGGCCGGATTTCATGGCACCGCCCATGCCGAAGATCTTGCCGACCGTGGCGCCGGTGCCGGCGCCCACGTTACCCTCCGCCAGCGGGCCGCGGCGGGCGCTGAGGGCGGCCGCGTAACCCATCCCGGCATCCGGGTGGCGGTTGGTCTTGCCCAGGCCCAGGTCGAACAGGATGGCAGCCGGGACGATGGGCACGCGGCTGGCGCCCAGGCCGTAGCCGATCTTCTGTTCGGCCAGGTATTGCATCACGCCCGAAGCCGCGTCCAGCCCGAAGGCCGAGCCGCCCGCCAGCACCACGGCGTGCACCTTGTCCACCAGGTTGACCGGGTCGAGCAGGTCGGTCTCACGCGTGCCGGGGGCGCTGCCGCGCACATCCACCCCGCCGACCGCCCCCTGGCGACACAGGATCACCGTGCAGCCGGTCAGGGCCTCGTCATCCTGGGCCTGGCCCACTTCAATGCCGGGGATGTCAGTAATGGCGTTGTGGCGTTTCATTTATTATCTCTTTCAGGATTCTCTGGGAATCGCCGGAGCGATGGGAGAAATAGGGGGTGTTGGGCGGGGAAA
>CAIKOL010000078.1 GCA_903829085.1 uncultured Anaerolineales bacterium
AGCAAGGCTACACCATCCTGGTCAGCGCCGACCACGGGATCAATGCCGACGGCATGCATGGCGGCACCCTGCCCGAGGTGCGCGCAGTACCGCTGTATTTCATCCGCTCCGGGTTCCCCGGGCAGGGCGATACGCACGAGCAGATCTCCCAACTCCAGATCGCTCCGACCCTCTGCAAGCTGCTGGGGCTGGAAATCCCAGCCTCCATGAAGGCAGCCGCGCTGGTCTAGCGTCATTTCCCCGGATCCGGACGACTGATCGTCAGGCTAATGGGCGGTCAGTACATACTTATCTTGATTGGATATATCCCTATGCTTACTCTCCCCGAAAAGATCATTTTCATCCTGGCCGCCCTGGCCACAATCGCAGCCGTAGCCTTTGCCATTCGCCGGCTGGTACGCCTCATTTCCGCCGGTCACGGCAAACCAGATTGGAAACTGGCCTGGAAGCGCCTGCTGAACGTATTGGGGCGCATGGTCACGTTCCAGCCGGTATTCCGCACCCGCTTCTGGCCCAGCCTGTTCCACGCCCTGGTGGCATGGGGTTTTGGCTTCTATATACTGGTCAACTTGTTGGATGTGGTGGCAGGCTTCATACACGGCTTCTTTATCCCTGGGTTCGTTGGGGATGCCTACCGCCTGCTGGCAGACGTGCTCTCGGTGGCGGTGCTGGTGGGCATGCTATTCTTTATTTTCCGCCGCTTTGTTTTCCGGCCTGCCAACCTGTCCACGCGCCAGACGACCCTGCTGAGCCCGAAGGCGCGTTTTGGCATCTGGCGGGATTCCGCCATCGTGGCCACTTTCATCCTCTTGCATGTTGGCTCGCGCTTTGTGGGTGCCTCGCTTGACATCGCCGCGGCCGGCAAGGCCGACCCCTGGCAGCCATTTGCTTCGCTGGTGGCCAGACTGTGGTCCGGGTCAAGCCCGCAGGCGCTGGGCTTGGGCGAGCATATCGCCTTCTGGCTGGCCATCGGGCTGATCATGGCTTTTATGCCCTATTTTGCCTACTCCAAGCACGTGCACCTGTTCTTTTCCCCGCTCAATTTCCTGCTCAAACCGGAACGGCGTTCGATCGGTGAGTTGGCCTACATCAACCTGGATGACACCTCCATCCAGCAGTTTGGAGCCTCGAAGCTGAACGACCTGGGCTGGGAACAGTTGATGGATGCCTACGCCTGCATCATGTGCTTCCGCTGCCAGGAGGCCTGCCCGGCCTATACCACCGGCAAGCTGCTTTCGCCAGCCGCGCTGGAGATCAACAAGCGTTATTTCCTCAACACGGTCAATTCGCTCAAGGATTCGCCGGCCCTGACCGAGTTTGCCATCCCGGCCGAAGCCGTGTGGGCCTGCACTTCCTGCGGCGCCTGCGTGGACATCTGCCCGGTGGGCAACGAGCCCATGCGCGATATCCTGGACATCCGCCGCAGCCTGGTGTTAATGGAGAATACTTTCCCCAAGCAGTTGGAGACCGCCTTCCGCGGCATGGAGCGGGCAGCCAACCCCTGGAGCCTGCCGCCCACCGAACGGATGAAGTGGGCCGAAGGTTTGAAGGTGCCCACCATCGAGCAGAACCCGGAACCGGATGTGTTATGGTGGGTGGGTTGTGCCCCCGCCACCGAAGCACGCGCCCAGAAAACGGCCCGGGCGTTTGCCAGGATCCTGACCGCCGCGGGCGTCAACTTTGCCGTGCTCGGGCAGAATGAGCAGTGCACCGGCGATTCAGCCCGCCGCGCCGGCCGCGAGGATATCTTCTTCGGGCTGGCAACCGCCAACGTGGAGCTGCTGAACGAGGTCAAGCCCAAGCGCATCGTCACCACCTGCCCGCACTGCCTGCACACCCTCAAGAACGAGTACCCGGCCTTCGGTGGGAATTACGAGGTCATCCACCATACCCAGTTGATCAACGAGTTGATCAGCAGCGGCAGGCTGCCCATGGAGCCCCAGGCGGCAGCCGATAAGTCATCAGCGCTGGTCACATACCACGATCCCTGCTACCTGGGCCGCCACAACGGCATCTATGCCGAGCCGCGCCAGGTTTTGAAAGAGGTGCAGGCCGACCTGGTAGAAATGGGCCTGCATGCCGACAAGTCCTTCTGCTGCGGGGCAGGCGGCGCGCAGATGTGGAAGGAAGAGGAGCACGGACTCGCGCGGGTCTGTGCGGAGCGCGTGACCGAGGCGCGCGCCACCGGAGCCAAGACGATGGCAGTGGCCTGCCCCTTCTGCATGATCATGCTCACCGATGCCGCCAAGGCGGACGGAGATCAGATCCAGGTGGTGGACGTGGCAGAGCTGGTGGCAGAAAGGATCAACCCGGCTTGAACGGGCCGGCCTGCCGCAATAAGGGAGGGTTTATGACCCGCCCGATCAAGCCCGGAGCCTGAGTTCCACCAGAACCGGTGCACTCCCCTGATAATCTCAAACTGACGTCCATCCCACCGGCGTCAGTTTTTTTTATTGGATTACCCTAACAAAGCGATCAGCACAATGCCCGCAAAGATGACCAATGCGCCCAGGATGCGGATCTTGCCCAGTTTCTCACCCAGGAAATACCAGCCAGCAAAGGCGCCCAGCACCACACTCACCTCGCGGATGGCCTCCGAATAGTTCACGGGAGCGATGGAGTAGGCGAACAGGGCGAACAGATAGGCTATGACTCCCAGGAAACCCACCAGCAATAAACGCCACGGCTGCCGGTGGCGGGCTTCGATGAAGCGTTCCCAGCCATAATGGCGGACATTGACCGGCGTGGTCAGCACCGGCACCAGGGCGAACATGACCAGCCCATAAGGCAGGGCCGGGCCGTGCTTGACGGCGAAGCCATCCACCAGGGTGTAAATGGAGATGACCAGGGCAATCAGGAGGGCGATGGCGATGCCCTTTAATTGTGGCTTGCCCGCATGCGGCTGGAGGAAACCGGGGGCGCCAATGATGACCAGCCCAAGGATGATGATGGCGATGCCGATGAAGCCGCCCAGACTGGGGAGTTCGTGCAGGAACAGGAATGACCAGAGTACCACCAGGGCCGGGGCGGTGCCGCGCGCCACCGGGTAGACCAGCGAAAAATCATGATCGCTGTAGGCAAAGGAGAGCAGCACGAAATAGATGGCTTCGAGGGTCATGCTGATCAGGGCATACAGCCACATGGAACGCGGCGGCAGGCCGGTGAAGAACAGCAGCATGACCGAGAGCACACCGCTGATGAGCACCTGCCAGCCCATGGCCGCGTATTTTTCCTGGGATTGCTTGAGGAACAGGTTCCAGAGGGCGTGAAGCGCGGCGGAGGTGAGCAGCAGTGCAACGGCGAGGATGGGCATGGTGGGTTATCAGCGCAGAAAGGCGCAAGAGCGCAGGCAGGGGATGGGGGGCAGAGCACTCACGGGCTGGGAGCTGGCTTATTTCTCGTCTGCCATCAGGGTCATGAAGGCGTTCACCACCCGGGGGTCGAAATGGCTGCCGGATTGTTCGCGGATGTAATCCAGGGCTTTGGCAGTCGGCCAGGCCTGGCGGTAGGGACGGTTGGAGGTGAGGGCGTCATACACATCCACGATGGCGAAGATGCGCGCCACCTGCGGGATATCCTCGCCTTTCAGGCCGCGCGGGTAACCGCTGCCATCCCATTTTTCGTGGTGGCAGTAGGGGATGTGCACCGCCGGGAGCAGGTAGGTGATGGGCGAGAGCAGGTTATAGGCATATTGCGGATGCTGGCGCATCACCTTCCACTCTTCGGCATCCAGCGGGCCGGGCTTGAGCAGAATGCTATCGGGGATGGCGATCTTGCCAATATCGTGCAGCAGGGAGCCGCGGCGGGCGTGTTCCGACTCGGTTTCGGCAAGCCCCATGGCCTGGAACAGGCGCATGGTCAGCTCGGTGACGCGCCGGGTATGCCCCTGGGTCTCCTCATCGCGCAACTCGAGGGCCTGCGACCAGCCCTGGATGGTGGCGTCATACGCCAGGGTCAGATCCAGGTTGGTACGCTGCAGGTTCTCGAAGAGGCGGCCGCTATCCACGGCGATGGCGGTCTGCCCGGCCAGCATCTCCAGGAAGCTGATCCATTCCTGATCCACCGGCATGGGGGAGCGGCTGAAAATTTCGAGCACACCCTGCACCTGGCCCTTGGCGACCAGGGGCATGGCATGGTAGGCAACGAACTCCTCGCCCTGCAAATAGGGCAGCGGTGGCGGGGCAGGGGTGGAAGCCGGGAGCTGGAGGGCCTGCTCCACTGCGCCAGGTTCGCGCATGTCGGGGATATTGATGGGGCGGCGCTGCAGGGCAGACAGGCCGGCCAGGCCCTCCCCCAGCCGCAGGCGCAAGCCCTCCAAGAGGTGGACGCGGAAGCCGCGCCCGGCCACGTATTCAAGCACCCTGCTGACCGGGTTGAATAAAAGCACAGCGACGGCATCGGCTTTCAATTCTGCCATCACGTTTTCAAGCACGATGCTGAGGGTGACGCGGGTATCCACGCTGGCGCCGATGGCGATATCCACGGCATGCAGGGCGGTGAGACGGTGCAGGCGCAACTGGGTCTCAGTGAACAGGCGCGCATTTTCGATGGCCACCGCAGCCGAAGAGGCAAAAGTGACCAGCAAGTGCAGGTCGGATTCGGTAAAGGCGGCCTGGCGGGAAGCATTTTCGAGCGTGATGACGCCGATCAATTTGCCCTTGACCAGCAAGGGGGCGGCAATGCCACTCTGCACCGCATCGATCTCTGCGAACGTGCCGGAGAAGGGGATCTCATAACCGATATGGGAGTCATCGATCTTGATGGGGGTTCGTTCACGGGCGGCGCGGGCAGCATAACTGTTTTGATCCGGGGAAAGCAGCAGACCGAGCAGGCGCGGGTCGGAATACCCGGACAAAGCGCTAATGCGCAGGGCCTGGCTGGGATCCGACAGCGAAATGGCGCCTTTTTCAGCGGCCGGGATGGCCTGCCTGGCGCTTGAAAGGATATTCTCCAGAAGAGGCTGCAGTTCAATGACGCTGGCAAGAGCCAGGCTGACCTGCGAGAGGCTTTCCATCTCGGCCAGGCGGCGGCGGGTCTCTTCGAACAGGCGGGCATTCTGGAAGGCCAGGGAGGCCTGCCCGGTGAAGGCTTCCAGCAGGCGCACGTGTTCCGGCGTGTAGAAATTGGGCTCCCGCTTCGACAGGGAGAAGAACGCCACCACCTGAGCGTTGACAACGATGGGCGCTCCGATCCAGGACTGGATCATTTCGGTGCCTTCCACCTTGACCCAGCCGGGATAGGCCGATACATCCGGGATGACCAGGGCCTGGTGGTGCTCGGCCATCCAGCGCAGGTTGTCCGTTTTGGCGAGACTAAAACGATAATTTTCGAAGGAATGATCCTTCCTGTCGCCGTTGTTCAAGCGGCTATGTGCCACCGCCACCACGGCTTCCCCGGTTTGGGCGTCCATCAGCATGAGAGTGGAGTCGTCCCAGGGCAGCAGCTCTTCGATGGCTTCCAGCAACCGGTCGCGCACTTCCACGGAGTCGAGGGTGCGGCTCAGGGAGGCGCCGGCACCCAGGGCGTTGCGCAGGGCATCGGAGAGCAAATGCTGGCCGCGTTCAGCTTCGAACAGGCGGGAATTCTCGATGGCGGTGCCGGCGTAGGAGGCCAGCATTTCCAGGAGGATCTGGTCTTCCTCCCGGTAGACATCGGGCGCATAACTCTGCACGGAAAGGACCCCGACGATCCTGGCCCCGGAGCGCAGGGGCACCGCCAGGATGGCACGCGGTTCGCTGGCGTCGCCGAACATGACCGACCGCACCTCCTTCTGGCGGGTGTAATCGGCCAGCAGGAGCGACTTCTGGATGCGGATGACGTGACCGGAAAGCCCGCTATCCCATTGCATGTCAAAGGCCGGGTAGCGCTGGCCCTTATCGAACAGGTAGAGGGCATGCAGTACGTGCTGGCCTTCATCGGCCAGTACGATGGTCAACAGGTCGAGCGGGATCAGTTCGGAAGCGGCCTGGTGGATGGAGCGGTAGACCTGCTCGAGGTCCAGCCCGGCGGCAACGATCTCCTGGCCGGTGCGGTAGAGCACCAGGCGGCGTTCGGCTTCCCGGACCACTGCCTGGAACAGGCGGGCGTTCTCAAAGGCCACCGCCGCTTCGGAAGCCAGGGTTTCCAGGAAGATCTGGTCTTCTTTACTATAGACATTCACCTCCCGGCTGGCAGTGGTCAATACACCCACGATCTTGTCCTGCAAAATCAACGGCACTGCCAGGAACGAGCGAGGCGGCTGCGCCCCGGCGTTCATGATGGGTTTTGGCCCACGCAAGGTCTGTACATCTTTCACGCGCAGCGATTTCCTGGATCTAATGACCCGCCCGGTCATCCCTGCTTTCAACGCCTGCCTGATATTGGGCTGGCGAACCCCCTGGTCAAGGTAGTAAGGGGCGTCCACGGAGCGGCCATCGCTGGTGATGAGCGAGACCACAAAAATTTCAGCCGGCATGACCTGCCCGACGGCCTGGTGCAGGGCCTGTGACAGGGCTTCGATATCCTGCCCGGCGCGCACGATCTCCAGCCCGGCCTGGTGCAAGGCGGATTTGCGCCGGTCGGCGCTGAGCGCTTCCTGGTACAGGCGGGCATTCTCGAAGGCGATGGCCGATTGAGCCGCCAGGGTCTGCAGCAGG
>CAIKOL010000079.1 GCA_903829085.1 uncultured Anaerolineales bacterium
CTTTAGATACTCCCAGACAGTTTGGGTCAGGATGGCAGATGCCAGGTCGGTGCCCACGATGAGAACAACTGCATCTGCTTTCTGGATGATCGGCAGGCTGATACGCGAAAGAGCGCGGCCCAAATCGACAAAGATGAAATCGTGAGACTCCATGATGGCAGCCAGGATCCCGTCCAACCGGCTTACCACCAATTGGTTGGCTGAATCCGGATCGGGTGAACCAGCCAGCAAGTGGAAGAACCAGTTTGGCACACGTGGAAGATTTTCCTTGAAAAAGGCTGCGGTAGTCTGGGCTGGATCCTGCATCGTTACCGTCACCAGGTTCAGCCGATCATTAAATCCAACAATATCAGCAATTGATCCGATCGGCAGCACCAGGTCCATCACTGCGACACGAGTTTCAGGACTTTCACTGCCCAGGCACATGGCGATATTGGCACATAGGGAAGACGTCCCTGTTCCACCTTTGGCACTCAAGAAAGCCACGAGGATCCCGTTTTTCTTTGGGACTGATGATTCCCCCCGCAACAGGCGCGGAATTAAATCCAGAAGATGCGGCAAAACCTGGCTGGATTTGATCATGTACTCAGTACAACCAGCCGCCAGGAGGGCGTTCATATCCTGCGAATCCTGCCGGCTGCTGAGTGCCAGGCATGGCACCTTGGCCGTCCTCCGATCCTGGCGCAGGCGGGCTACCAGCTCTTGACCCGGCAAGTCGGGCAGCATTGGATCCAGGATGATAATATCGGGCAGGTCTTTCCAGGCTGATATCAGTCCTTCCCGTCCCAGGGAAACTGCCATGACTGTATAACCAGCCTTGCGCAGCATTACAGTCAAATAGTTGCGACTGGCGGCATCCCCATCAATGACCAGGACAGAAATCTGTGTTGTCTCCATTGGCACCTGTTGAAATTCACTCTTCGATGGGAGTCATCAGGTACCCAAGCCCGGAACGAGTGGCAATATGCCTGGGCATATGCGGATCATCTTCCACTTTCTGCCGCAGGCGGGCAATGGTTACCCAAAGGATTTCCTTATCCTCACGATATTCGGGCCCCCATACACCGGTTAACAACTCTTCAGCAGATAGGACTTTACCAATATTATGGGTGAATTGCAGCAAGAGACGGTATTCTGTCGCCGAAAGAGAGACCGGTTGATCTCCCTGCCATACCTCGGCACGCGCAAAATCGATACGCAGCTTGCCATGCGTGAAAAAACGATCCTGACCGGTCTCATTGACCTGGGCACGACGCAATACCGCCCTTACCCGGGCAAGTAATTCCATTACCGAGAATGGTTTAACCAGATAATCATCCGCACCAACATCCAAGCCTCTGACCCGATCCTGTTCTTCACCTTTGGCAGTTAGCATGATAATAGGAACATTGGAGAATTGTCGGATACGCTGGCAAATCGCAAAGCCATCCATGCGGGGCAGCATTACATCCAGCAAGATCAAATCCGCCGGGTTGGCCGAAAAAGATTCGAGCGCCTGCTCCCCATCACTGGCTGTAAATACCTCATATTCCTTGGTTCGCAGATTGGCTTCTAGTAAGCGCAGATAGCGCGGTTCGTCATCAACAACCAGGATACGTGTGGACAAGGCTTATACCTCCTTTTCAGTTTTCTCCGCATGCAGGGGGAGTTCGATATGGAAAATCGTCCCTTTTCCAGGTGTCGTCATGACTGAAATTCGACCTTGATGAGCTTGAACAATCTGTTTGCAGATAAATAATCCCAGGCCTGTCCCGCTCTTGCTGTTTTGGCCAGGCACACGATAGAACCTTTCGAAGAGATAGGGGATGTGTTCACGCGGAATACCTGGCCCCAGATCTGCAAAAGTTACATTCTGCCAGGCTTCATTCACCTGGAGTGAAATGGTTATTTTTGAACCAGGGGCATACTTAATTGCATTATCAAATAAGTTGTCAAAAACTTGAGTCAGATGGATGGTATCAGCCAGGATGGGTGGGGCTGGTGCCAGGTCAAGGATCACTTCCAGATCATCATGTCGGGCATGGAAGCGCTGGGCTACGTCCCGAAGAAGCGCCTCCAGGCGAACAGGCTGGAAGTCCATGCGCATATTTCCACTCTGCAGGCGGGCAGAGTCTAGCATACGGTCGATCAATGCAAGCAAGTGATCGGATTCTTCATCGATGATGGTCAGAAATTCCTGCTGTGTGCTGCTATCCCAGGTTGTGTCAGAGCGCAGGAGCGAGGTGGTGTATCCTTTGATGAAACCGAGCGGGGTATGCAATTCATGCGAAATTGTGGCAATGAAATCATCCTGGAGTTGGGCACGATGACGGGCATGCTCCAATTGGCTCAGGCTTTCCTGCAAAATGTTTTTTTCAAGTGTCCGTGCCGTCTGAACTGCCGCCAGGGCCGCCAGTGGAAGTTGCTCAACAGTAAATCTTGGCCCCCCAAAGCGGACAAAGACCAGCGCCCCCCTCCGCTCAGGAAGAATTATCGGCAGGCCAAGTAAATGCGGCTTGGAGATCCGGTCAGGGGATATTTGATCTGGAGGAATGGATTCAACAATCTTGCCAGTACTGATGACTTGGTTGGCAATCTCTTCCCCCCATGGGGCTTCGGCTTCCCTGCTACGTCCCCTTCCGACTGCACGTGCAAAGACAACTTCTGAAGTATTGCCGCTTCCTTTACCCACGTAGATGACCAGGTTGTCAAAAACGAATCTCTTGTGAAGGAGAACGAACATTGCTTCCAGGGATTTCTTCCAATTAACCCTGTCCATGGAACTGCTCAAACGAGTGAAGGTTTCAAGCGTTTCGCTGTCCATTTTTCACCAGCCTGGTTAAGAATTCTTGGTGACAGCAAGTAATGGGAAGTGGAACCTGGTTCCTTTTCCTTCCTCCGATTCCACTTCGATCGCCGACCCATGCGCACTGACAATATCGCGTACCAGTGCCAAACCCAGGCCGGTACCGCCGTACTTCCGGGTGGATGAAGCATCCAATTGATGGAAAGGTTCAAAAATCTCGCTCATCCGGCTGGCGGGAATACCTATGCCGGTATCAGCCACTGATACGATGATCAGCGTTTCTGATTCCGGTTCGATCGACAGGATCACCTGACCGCCGGAGGGTGTGAATTTGATGGCATTATCGATCAATTGAAGGATCGCCCAGGAGATTTTCTCTTCATCCGCCTGGACAGATGGAATATCAGGCCGCGAGTTAAAGGTCAAAGCCACATTTCGATCAGCAGCTTTGGTACGGGAATAACTGATGATTTCATCCGCCACTTTGTTCAGGTTGACAGGTGCCAGGCGTAGAGTCATCTCACCACGCGCTGCCAGGGAGAAGAGGATGAGATTGTCGATCAGGCTTTCCAGCCGTCCAGCTGCGCGCTGACTGATTTGCAAAGCATTCTTCTGTTCAGCACTCAACGGACCAAGTGTTTCGGTCGTCAATAATTCCAGGTACCCTTTCACGTGCGTCAAAGGTGTACGCAACTCATGCGAAATATTGGCAACGAAATTGGCCTTCATCTGGCTCAACTCGGAAAGCTTGCGCAGCGCATCCTGCAATTCAGCCGTCCGTTCCGCCACACGGCGTTCCAGAAAGCGATTGGCATCTTCAAGCGCATTCCGCAATTGGATGATCTGCTCGGTCACAGCCTGGTCAATTTGCTTGCGTGTAAGGAGGTTGAGGTCCATCAGGGCCTGCCCCAACAGGAGACGTTCACCGACACGTTGTTTCTCTAACTGATGATCCAGGGCTTTCCGCAAATCCGCTTCGGTAATCAAGCCTCGATGGACAAGGTATTCTCCAAGGCGGGGTACAAGGACTTCAGGAGTTAAAGGGGATGTCATTGAATACTCCTCACAGCTGCCAGACCCATTCACCGCCAACCATCGTTGCTGTCGGCTGTATGCTGTGCAATACGGCGGGATCACACGTAAATGGGTCAATTTCCACAACCGTCAAATCAGCCAGGAAGCCTGCAGACAGACGTCCGAGGCGGTTTTCCATTCCGGCTGCGAAGGCCGGTCCAAGCGTGAATCCTTCAAGTGCTTCACGCATGCTTAGTCGCTGCTCCGGGAACCAACCCTCCGGCCCCGGAGATCCATCCACACGGCGCCTGGTAACGGCCGCGTGTAAACCCAGGAACGGGTTGGGGCTTTCAACCGGTGCATCCGACCCAAAAGCCAGTCGCGCCCCATGCTGCACCTGAGTTCTCCAGGCATAAGAGAAAGCTGCCCTCCTTCCCAGGAGGCGGTCTGCTGCCAGCATATCAGAGGGGGCATGGATCGGCTGCATTGAGGCAATAATGCCCAATTCCGCCAACCGCCCCGCATCGTCAGGGTGAATTGTCTGCACATGCTCTATGCGGTGACGGAAAGCTCGCAGCCCGTGTTCACGCTCGTAAATGCGCAGCCGGGCAAACCCTTCAAGTACTTCATGGACAGCTCGATCACCGATGGCATGCACAGCCAGGCTGAGGCCGCTTTCGACTGCCTGGCAGCCATGTTCGAAAAGTTGTTCACTATCCAGAATTAGAATACCACGATTTTGCGGCTCGTCAACATAGGGTTCGAACATCGCCCCCGTATGTGGACCGAGAGCGCCATCAGCAAAGAATTTAACCGAACCAATTCGCAGGAAATCATCTCCGAACCCGCTGCGCAGGCCGAGTGCAGACGCCTGCGGCAGCAACTCAAATGGGATCGACTTGACCACGCGGAAATGCAGATCGCCTTGCTCATGAAGGATCTGCAAAGCCTGGAAACAGGCTCTCTTATCAAAATCATGGACCCCGGTCAGCCCCAAGCGCGCCAGGCCTGAAAATACCTTTCGTAGATTATTCGCCAGTTCGTCAGGAGTTGGTTCCGGGATGAATTTCTCAACCAGCATCACTGCCTCTTCGAACAGGATACCGGTGGGTACTCCATGTTCATCTCGCTGGATACGGCCGGAGACCGGGTCGGGGGAGGATGAATTAATCCCCGCTAATTTCATCGCAATGCTATTTGCCCATGAAACATGCAGGGATTTGGCTGTCAGGTAAACCGGGTTCTCCGGTGCGATCGCATCCAGATCCGCTGCGGTGGGCCACTCCCCGCCCCAGGTATTCTGATTCCAACCATGTCCACGCACCCATTCCCCGCCTCGCGTCTGTCTCAGTCGCTCTTCAACCCGCTGTAGGATTTCCTGTTTGGATTCCACCTCGCAATTTACAGCCCGCAGGCTGAGAGCATACTCCTGAAGGTGAATGTGCGCATCTGTTAAACCGGGTAGAATTACCTTTCCTCCCATATCTTCGCAAGTGGCACCTTCGCATTCAAGCAGAAGTTCGTCTCCACCCACGGCAACAATAATCCCGTTATCAATTGCAATAGCCGAGGCGTTGGGGCAAGCTGTGTCAAGGGTATGGATGCGAGCATTGTGCAGAAGTTTCATATTGATCTCGCAGGCGCAGGAATGGTGCTTCTCTGCTTCTCAATCTTTCAATAACCGCCCCGTCAGGGCGTCCAATTCCTCATTGGAATAATAATAGATGAGCAGCGTCCCGCCCTTCCGTCCAGAACGCAGCGTTACCTTCGTCCCAAGGCTGGTTCGCAGGCGATCCTCTAGTTCTGCAATATCCGGCATTACTGCCGGTTTTGGCTTACGAACCGATTTTTCTCCAGAGAGCTTGCGCACCAATACTTCGGTCTGGCGGACATTGAGTTCCTGCGCCAGCACGGTGCGCAGCGCAGCAGTTTGGGCCTCTGGTGCAGAAAGAGCCAGTAAAGCACGCGCATGCCCCTCAGAAATGCGTCTCTCGATCAGGGCATTCTTGACCGAGTCAGGCAGGCGTAGCAATCGCAGTGTATTCGTCACTGCCACGCGGCTCTTGCCAACCCGGGCAGCGATACTCTCGTGGGATAATTCAAAATCCTCTGCCAACTGGCGGTAGGCTTCGGCCTCTTCGAGGGCAGATAGATCCGAACGCTGAACATTTTCGATGATTGCCAATTCCAGCCGCTGCTGGTCGGTAGCCTGGCGGACAAGCACGGGGACCAGGGTCAAGCCGGCCAACCGGGCCGCCTGGAGGCGTCGTTCTCCGGCAATTAAAATGTAATTTCCCTGTGACTCCCCCAGGGTGACGATCAGAGGCTGAAGCACTCCGTGTTCACGCACCGAAGCGGTCAGTTCCTCCATCTCTTCAGGATACATCATATTGCGCGGCTGCCGAGGATTCGGTGAGACCATCTCCACCGGCACCAGTATGACGCTATTTTCCATTTGAACATCCTCCCCACCGGGGATTAATGCTTCCAATCCACGACCAAGTCCGGACTTTTGTGGCATAGACTCCTCCTACTCAGCACCTTCCATTATAACAATGCCATCGCCTGAAAGCAGTTCGCGTCCCAGGGATTCATATGCTTTGGCCGCATTCGAATTCGGGGCATAGGCCGAAATTGGCAGTCCATACGAGGGGGCTTCTGCCAGTCGAATGCTGCGTGGGATGATGGTTTCAAACACCTGCTGTCTGAAATATTTTTGAACTTCCGCTACCACGTCGCTGGACAGGTGGGTGCGGCTATCGAACATTGTCAGGATGACACCCCGCACCTTGAGTGTAGGGAAAAGCGCCGAACGGACCCGTTGGATGGTGCGGGTCAATTCGCCCAACCCTTCCAGCGCCAGGTACTCACACTGTACCGGGATAAGTACGCCATCCTGTGCAGCCACCAATCCGTTGATCGTCAACATGCCGAGTGAAGGCGGGCAGTCGATCAGGATGTAATCATAACGCTCCACCAGCGGGGCGATCACCTGGCGTAATTTAACTTCGCGCCCCAATTCATTAACCAATTCCACCTCTGCACCAGCCAGCGATGGTGAGGAAGGTAATATAGCCAATTTCAGGCGCGGGTTTTGCAGTACCAGCGCTGGTGCAGGTGCCCCGCCCATCAGCGCTTCATAAGTGCCACCTTTGACTGTATGTTTGTCCACACCGAGGGAGGAGGTGGCATTGGCCTGAGGGTCAATATCCACGATCAGGACGCGTTGGCCGAATTGCACAAGAGCGGCGCCTAGATTGATGGCTGTGGTGGTCTTCCCCACCCCACCTTTTTGATTCACCAATGTGTAAACGCGTCCCACTACACAACCTCCACCAGACAGGTCTGGATTTCTTCCCGGGTTGGAATGCCATCCAGACCGCGCCGCTTTACCGAAAAAGATGCCAGGTGAGTGGCGAAGCGGGCTGCCGCCCACGGGTCACGCGTCATGTACAGCCGCCAAAAAAAGGCTGCTGCAAAAATATCGCCCGCGCCGGTGGCATCCACTTCCTCCAGGGATGGCGCTCTGAAGCGGCGCAGATCGCCGTTCCAGTAAAGCCGCGCCCCTGCCGGGCCCTCGGTCACAGCCAGAACCCGGCTGGCGTTCGCCATCCCTTCGATGATATCTTCATCTCCACCCACATCCTCAATACTGAGAACGGTTGCACCTGCCCGGGCCAACATCGTCTGGGATTCAGGCCAGTCGCCAGGTCCCACCTTCCCTGTTCGATCCCACTTCCGTAACCATCCCTGCGGGGTCAGTCCCAACAAAGAGGATGGAAAATTTCCATCCACCAGGGATTTCGCTTCCCCGGCGATCGGCCC
>CAIKOL010000080.1 GCA_903829085.1 uncultured Anaerolineales bacterium
ATCCTCGATGGTCAGCACCATTTGGCAGTTGTAGGCATACAGGGCCTGGATCTTGCGCTCGATCGTTGCGCCGATGTCGATCCGCTTATTTGTTTCCCAATGCGCCTTGGAGTACCAGTACCATTCGCTGACACGTTGCGGCTGCAAGCCCTCCGCCAGTTGTTCGGGGTGGAAGAGGGGCAGGGCTGCAAAGGAGGACGCATCTGAGGTCGCCAGGGCGATCGCGCGATGGTCCGGGTGGTTCTCGAAGGGCGCAAACGGGTCCCAGCAGAAGATCACCTCCGCTCGTAGGCTGCGAATATAATACATGATCTGCCCGCGCAGGGTGGTTTGGGGCACGTCGCACAGGTCTCCGTCCCGGTAGCCCAGCAGGTAGACTCCCTTTGCTCCCAGCACCTTGCCGGCCTCCTCGGCTTCCGGTCGCGCAATGGCTTTCAATTCTGCTGTGGATAAGCGGTATGAACCTTTGTCGTTGTCGGTGGCGATCAGCTGGTAGAGCACGCAGCCCTCATCCACCATTTTGGCCAGCGTGCCACCTGCCATGAACTCGGCATCGTCGCCGTGGGCAGCCACGCTCAGGATGACTTTCTTATGAGCTTCCATACACTGACCTCCTGCAGGGGTTTTCTGGGTTATTGATCTTTGAAGACCGGCTGGCGTTTCTTGAGCAACGCTTTTGACCTTCCCGGCTTCTGTGCTTCTTCTATAATACCCGTGGGTACAAATTGCGCTTTCTATTGGGTAAAAAGGCGCAATTTGTGCCCGTCACGGGTATGGATCCGCGATTAAGTCTTATTCTGGGCTTTCCAGACCTGGGCTGCCTGTTTGAGTTCCATGGCGTTCTTCTGGATTTTCTTCAAGGCCTCCACGACATCGTCCACTCCCTCGCGCCCCGCCCGGAATGTGGCCTCATCCAGTGTGACAGCTTCGTGCTCGCAGGCGCGTTCTGCCTCTGGGAAACTCATTTTGCTGAAATCAAAATACTCGGGAAACGCATTTGGCACCGCCAGTTTGGAGTTGCGCGGTTGAAATAGCGTATAGCGGTGCATCGCCTCATATCCAACCTCCGCGCTCACCCCTTCCGCCTCCAGTGCGGCGCACAGCACATCATGCTCCACCCCGTAGGTGGCCGGGTCGACGGCAAAAATGTACTGGTAGAAGGAACGGGTGGTGTGACGCGGGTCACGTCGCAGGACGCGCACCCCTGGCACTTCGGACAGGGCTTCGTCCATATAGGCTGCCATTTGTTCACGCTCTTTGGCCTGGGCGGGGAAGCGTTCAATGCCCACCAGCGCCAGGGCAGCCTGGAGTTCGCTCAACCGGAAGTTGCCTCCCATCACGGGAGAAGTGCCTTCTTCGCGGCCGCCCTCCCCTTCATGCCCGCGCCCGCAGTCGATGATTGCCATTGCCTTGCGGGCCATCGCCTCGCTGCGGCACAGCAGGATACCACCCTCGCCGGAGGTGAGAGTCTTGGAAGATTGCAGGGAAAAGGAACCAAAGTCACCGATCGTCCCGGCGCCCCGCCCGTTCCATTTCGCGCCGTGGGCGTGGGCGCAGTCTTCCACCACTACCAGGTTGTGTTTTTCAGCCAGCACCATGATGGCATCCATGTCGGCCATATTCGACGCCAGGTGCACTGGGATGATGGCACGCGTCTTCGGAGTGATGGCTTTGGCTGCCGCTTTCGGGTCCATGCAGTAATTGTTTGGGTCTATATCCACGATTACCGGTACCGCCCCGGCATTCATCGGCGCTGCTGCGGTTGCCTGGAAGGTGCAGGCTGGGACTAGCACCTCATCTCCCCAGCCGATTCCAGCCGCGCGCAAAGCCACCTCCAGGGTGACTGTTCCGTTGGCCATTGCCACGGCATGCCCGCCGCCCTGCATCTCGGCAAATTTCCGGGCCAGTTCAGCCGTCTTCGGGCCTGGATACGGATACCCTCCCCAGCGGCCGGACTTGACCACCTCGGTTACGGCCTCAATGTCGCGCTGGTCCCAAACTGGCCACGCGGGGTATGGTTTGGAGCGGGTTTTTGGACCGCCCAGAATGGCTAATTCTGACATTATGATTCTCCTATAAAAGATTTCTTACGGCTTCCATTACAGCCGGTCCGATTTCCTTGCTGATGGAATTGGTTTCTTCGTAATGCTTGCCGGGCTTGAATGGATTCAGCGGAAAGCGGAAGTCCTCGGCTGGCAGCATGTACCCCAGCTCATCGTTGGCCAGGCAGATTATTCCGGCTGTCTGCGCCCCGCCCGCCCTCATCCTCTCCTTGAGTTCCAGGCCGAGTTTGGGCAGTAATTCGCCGGGGATGGTCGCAAACCAGGTTGTTCCGACCTTGATCAGGCTCACTTCGCTGGTGATCCTGCCCTGCGCATCCCGCACATCCGGCAGCAGCTTGCGTCGGAAGGCGAATTTATACAGGATGTTTGTCAATTTCACCTTGATTTCCTTCTTCACAAGAGTGACCTCCATCTCAGGGGATCCACTGGCATTTCCCAGCGCTTCCAGCCCGGCTTTGGCCACGGCTCGGCCGATGCTCTCTGCTTCCACAAAGGAATGCTCCTTCACGTCCGGGGTCATCATCCCGCCCAGTGCCCCGGAGAAGAAGATGCATGGGGCCCCCGTGGCTTCCTCCACCGCCTGCCGCAAATACCCCACGTAATCCGCGCTGACCTGGGTGTTTTGCTCCCACATCACCTCCGGGTGGCAGGCGAAGTCGAATAAGCTGGCCAGTGGGCTGCCGGCCTCGTCCAGGAACTGCATCGCGGTTAACTCGTCGTCCAGGATCTCCGGGTTGCGGGCATTCTTGGCCAGCCCGGGCACACGCAGACAGACGGACTTCATCAACTTCGATTCCCTGGTCGCAGAACCCAGGGCGGAAAGGATCGTCAAGGCAGTTTTATCCTTTACCTCGGCCAGGTATTGCGGGTCTACGCCACTGGTGTGATCGTCGGGACCCCATAGGCCCATTGTATCCGGGCCATCATGCGGGTGCAGCGAGGCGATCAGGATCTCCGGCCTGTTTTGTTCCTTGAAATGGTCATGCACCCTTCGGATGATTTCCTGGATGTCAGACCTGAAGAAGCCGATCAGGTCGAGAGCGCATAATACCAGTGTTCTCTCGGGAGTGCAGATGGCCAGGGCCCGCACGCTTAGATCGTCGTGGATGGCGGTTGCCCGGCGGTTCTGGGCAAAACCGGCCAGGAAGACCGGCCGCTCCAGGGAGGGGCTGATAACGTTCTGGGCGTAGCCGATCAACACACCTGGCCTGGCGGGCTGTGCCTGGCTTATTTCTTCTTTACGGTTGCTGTGCATATTTTTCCTCTTCATCGACCCTCTTGGCTGCCAGAGTGGCCTTGATGTCATTCAGACGTTTCCCATGCAGGGGATACAGCCAGAGCAGGAAGATTGCCAGTAGGAAACCGATTGTGGTCGGGACGGTCAGGAATAGGCGGAAGCCCAGTTCAACCGAAGCTGGCTGGACTTCCAGCAGGGTGTCATACCCAAAAGCTGGCATCATCAACCCGAAGACGGTCGAGACCAGCAGGCCGCTCAGGGTAACCAGGAAGCCGATCATCCCGAAGTACATGCCGGCGCGTTGGTGGCCGGTTTTCACCTCGTCCTCATCAACCACCTCCGTCATGATCACATCACCGATCAACACCAACCCACCTAACCCTATTCCGACAATAATGGCAGTTGCATAAGTGAAGAGGATGTTGGGTGAAAATCCCATCGGGATGATGCCAAGGATCATGATGGCATTGGCCAGCATGAGGGTGCGGCGGCTGTCGAGCTTGTTGGCTACCCAGGTACGCCAGGGGTAGAGCGATAGCATAGCCACCAGGAAGGCGATACCGAGTATGACTGTGGCCAGTCCCGCATCTACCTTCAAACTGTATTTGAGATAGAACAGGATCCCGGTCTGCATCAATCCTGTGGCGAAGAAGCGCATGGCTTGAGCGCCAGCCGCGGTCAGGTAGCTGCGGTTGAGGAAGGTGGCCTTGAGCGAGGCTCCAAAGGGATAGCTGGTGTCCGTCTGCAGCTCCTTGCGTTCGAACAAAGCCGGGTAGCCAACGTAAATGGCGATGACCGAGATGATTGCCAGGATCGTGGCCATTCCAGCCCACCCAAGCATGCTCGCCAGCAGGGGTGGCAGGGCTGCCCCCAGCACCAGGGCGATGGTTTGAAAAATGTTCATCTTGGCAGCCACGTCGGTCCGCTCGCGATAGTCTCCAAACATTTCGGGCAGCAGCCCGTAGTATCCGGTGGCAATGGCGGTGTAAAGGCCTTCCCAGACCACGATGGCGGTGCCGAAATACAGCAGCAAACCGACCGGGTTGGTCCGGCCATCAAAGGGCACTGTGAACAGCAGGGCAAAGGTTACCGCATAGGGCAGCCCGACGAACAGGATATACGGGATGCGCCGCCCCCAGCGGGAACGGGTGCGGTCGGAGAGAAATCCGAGCACCGGGTTGTTGAAGGCATTGTAGATGGTGTAAAAGAACCAGAAAGTGGCGAACCAGGTTGTCGGGAGGTTCATCACATCCACAATGTAGAAAGCGATGATACCGTTGATGGCTTCCGACGGTGTGGCAACCCCCAGGCTGGTCAGCGAGTACAGCATGCGGGTCTTGAAGGAGGTCTTGAACTTATAGGCAACTTCGCTCATGGATATCTCCTTGTTGGTGTTTTCTTTCTGAGGCTATTTGTCACTTGTGGCATGCATCTCTACTACTTTACCGATGCGAGCGCTGCGATAAGCAGCATCCACCACTTTCATGTTCACCAGACCCTCTTCCCCGCCCGGCATGGGAACTGTCTTATCGTTGATTGACTGGATGAAATGTGCCATCTGCGCATCGTACATACTCTGCGGACAATGTTCCTTGCGCGGGAATTTGAAGCCCGATTTAAGGATTTCAACCCGCTGGTTCTCAGGGTCGGGCAGCTCGAGCAGGGTCGGGAATAATTGGGCAAATCCTTGCAGGCCGTACAACTGCGTGGCCGCCTCGGCTCCATCGCTGTGAGGTTGCCACCAGCCCGACTCGATGTACGAGGTTGCCCCATTTTCCCAGGTCACCAGGAGGGTGCCAGTGTCGTCCACATCGAAATCCTTGTAATAAGTGCCAATTTTGGCATAAACCGAGACTGGTTGTGGGTCACCAAGCAGGAAACGGGCGGTATCCAGGGCATGAATGCCCATGTCTGCCAAGGCTCCACCGCCGGCGAGTCTTTTCTGTGTGAACCAGCCGGCTGGTCCCCAGTGGACGTGTACTCCATATCCCTTGGTGCGGATCACGCCTCCGATGCGCGGCACCTGCCCTTTGAGCCATAATACGTCCTCGTCGAATCGCCAGCAGTGCGCCACCATGAGCGCCGCCCCTGATTTTCGGCTGGCAGATAGCATCTGCGCTGCCTCGCTTGCGTTCATAGCCATTGGCTTTTCCACCAGCACGGGGATTCCGGCTTGCAGGGCCGCCAGTGCCTGCGGGGCATGCAGGAAGTTGGGCGTGCCGATCACGATTGCATCTGCGCCGCCATCCTTCAGTAATTCCTCCATGCTGGAATATTGCCTGTCTATCCCGAACAGTCCGGCGAAAGCGGCGGCTTTGTCGGGATATTTTTCCACCACTGCCTCCACTTGCGCACCGCAGTTTTGAATTGCCCGGGCATGGATTGCTGCAATGTATCCGGCTCCAATAATGGCAAATTTCATATTTTCTCCTCTGGAATATGGGCGATCCCAAACGGGAGGGTGTGTCTCTGGCAATAGTCTGGAAGTCGTGAGATTGTTTGTCTGACCACCTCGGGCGGGATCCGGTCGAGGTGGATATTGCAAGCCTTAAGTGCTGCTTCGTATAGCTGTATGTCCTGTCCTTGCCGTTCGGCCATGCGCAGGATCCCGGGCCCCACCAGCTCTCCATGTGGCCAGCCAGGGCCGGTGTACTGTTCAGCACAATAGGCGAAATAATGTTCAGACCCCTCCTCGGGGCGGGCATGCCCGATTTGGTTGCAGAGTTGTACCTCCATTGCCAGGCAATCATACAGGCACTTTAAACCTGGTTGGTCCCCGCGGCCTGCAGCTTCAGCGCAATCCATGCTCCCATGTAGAATCGCTTGTGCAGCTTCATACACCCAGGGAATAAGATCCATCCCGCTTGGATTCTGCCCTCTTTCCTGGGCGAATTTCCAATCCCAACAGCCGGTCGCGATCGATAGCACGTCAGTAATTCCCGCACTCCGGATCCAGGCGGGGGCTTTGGACAGCATTTCCAGGTCCAGGACAAGGCTTTCAGCTGCCTTGGTGGGTATATAGTGGACACATCCATCCTGGCGGATGCCCGAGGAGCAGGTCAGGAAGGCATCCACTGACAGGGCGGTGGGCAGCATCACCAATGGCAAATCCAGTCGGGAGGCAAAATACTTCGCAGCATCTGCAGTCAGGCCTCCGCCGACAGAATAGACTACCTGTGCGGATGAGTCTTTTACCGTTGCGAGCAGACCGTCCCAGGTGGCCAGGGTCGCCTCGCACGGTTCAAGCCGGGTTCCAACCGGTAGTCCAGTTAAACTGTCTTGGACCGCATTCCAGGCTGGGGCTGAGGTGACCAGGATTACCGGTCGTTTTTCATCGATTTCAGAGCAAGGGGACAAACTGGCGACAGGCAGGTTGGGAAGTATTGGAGCCATCATCTCTCTCAATCTGGTTGACGAAAGGGCTTTTCGCTTCGGTAAATGTGGACCAGTTTTGATGCCAGTTTACAATCGCGGTGAAGGTTTGTCAATAGCCATTCGGCCCTTTCCCACGCTTTTCACAGTCGGGGTTTGGGGTGTTAGCGGGTGGTTTGCCACCCGCTAACACCCCAGGTTCCCCTTTTAGCCGAGGCGGTTACAAGCCACCACACTTGCACCGAACGCAGTGTGGTGCAAGTGTGGTGGCTGTTTCAGCGCCATGTGGCGCCGAAACCTCGCCTTGGGGCGGGGGTGCAGTCGTTGGGGACAGCCTGGCTTTCTTAATTTGTGAAAGCCGTGGTATCAGGACAAATGGTTGTATAGCTAACCTGAAAGTGCTATACTTTTTGCAGTAGCCATCCGCGTTTGAACCGCCAGATGGCAACCCCTGTTTCAAAGGAGGAAACAATGCCCCAATTCTCAGTGAACCCCACCCGCTTTGACCCATATAAGAACTTCAAGTTTCGTATCAAGTGGGATGGCAAATATGTTGCCGGGCTCTCCGATGTCAGTGCCCTTAAGCGCACGACTGAGGTCGTCCTGCATCGTGAAGGCGGAGAACCCAATACCTTTCGTCACGCGCCTGGCTTGACCTCCTTTGAACCGATCATTCTCAAGCGAGGTCTCACCCACGACATGGAGTTTGAACGCTGGGTGAACAAAGTCTGGAATTTCGGCAGCGGTCTCGGCAGTGAAGTCTCCCTCAAGGATTTTCGCAAGGATATTATCCTGGAATTGTGTAACGAGGCCGGGCAGTTGGTGATGGCTTGGAAGATTTATCGTTGCTGGCCCTCCGAGTACGTTGCAGTCAGTGATTTGGATAGCAATGGAAATTCTTCTGTAGCCATCGAATCCATTACTCTTCAGAACGAGGGCTGGGAGCGGGACTACGATGTCGCTGAGCCGACCGAACCATCCTTCAATGAACCTTGAAAATCCTATCTGTGCTTGTTTCCTTCGCGTCGAAAGGACCCTCGGCTGAACTGCTGGATCCCTGGAGCTATCTGGGTTCCTCGTATATTCACCCGCCCGGTGCTATAATTTACCACCGTTCCAGGCAGGTTCCATTAATTGATTGCGCAACTCGTTTCACCTGGTTCAAAACTTAAGCGGTTATTGAGGAGAGATCATGAACAATTGGCAGCGAGTTTCTTTATTTTTTACAATAGGAATATGTTTGGTGGTCTCGGCTTGCGGCCCTGGCAATGGCAGCAACAATAATACGAATTCCTCTTCAGCCGCCACATCCACGGTTAGCGCCACTTTCACAACCACTGCCACCACTACATCGACTGCCACACCCACCTTGACGGTGGTGACCTCGCCCACTGGTACCGCCACAACCACGCTTACACCCACCATTACCGCCACCCACCGGGCTGGAGCCTCTGTTCTCACGCCCACATCTACCCGATTGGGTACACCTGGTACACCGGTACATGGCACGCCAACAGTCACCTCCGCTCCCTTCTTCCCAACCGCCACCTCTGACTCCTGCCTCCCGATCACTTGCATTGACACGAGTGACATCGGCTTTGATTGCCTGCGGGTCTGTATGGACTCGTGTGGAACTATCATCAGTACTGACCTTTCATCGGATTGCGGAGGCTAGGGAGCTTAATCTATTTCTTCCATGGATTGATGATCAGTGAAAAGTTAGTGTAATAAGGCTCTTCCTGGAGTTTCAGGAAGAGCCTTATTTGTTTAAATAATTCTTTTTCCTCCTATCCCCTCTGCCATTCTGCGCATGGGTCCGTCCACGTGTCGGAAGAACAGCTGGTACCCTTCGCACAGATAGTTCGCCCCTTCTTCTCCATCCGGGCTTCTCATAAAGCGGTTGCGCGGGCATTCGCCGTGGCAGGCAAAGCGCACATCGCAGGATTGGCAAATTGCAGGGAGTAGTTCCCGTTTCTCTAGCCCGAATTGCCTCTGGCGCGCCGAGTTGACCATGCTGACCATGGAGCTCTCCAGAATATTCCCCAGCCGGAAACCCGGTTCCACGAAATGGTCACAGGAGTACAGGTCGCCATTATGTTCCAGCGCCAGTGCCAACCCGCAAGTCTCCTGGAATACGCACACGTTCGCTGGCAGGCTGCACCAGCTTGCCAGTGTCGAATCGAACATCTGCACGAACACCCTGCCCACATCCCGCTGCAGCCACTCATCGAAAACCGCGTTCAGGAACCTGCCATATTCCTCGGGCTTCACCGAGCGCTGGCTGACCAGTGCACCCTCCCGTTCCACGATCGGGATGAACTGGATGAAGGTTGCCTGCAGTTCATCTCTGAAGAAGCGATAGACTTCCAGGGGCTGGGAGGCGTTGGCCGCCTGTACTGCGCATAGGATATTTGTGTCCACTTTGTGCTTCTGCAGCAGGTCCCAGCCTCGTTTCACCTGCGCAAAACTTCCCTTCCCGCCTTTATCCACCCGGAATGCGTTGTGCATTTCTTCCGGGCCGTCCATGCTCAACCCCACCAGGAAGCCATTTTCCTTCAGGAACGCACACCATGCATCGTCCAGCCGGGTGCCGTTGGTTTGCAGGCTGTAGCTTACCCGTTGCCCCGGCTGTTTGAACTTATTGACCAGTTCCACCGAGCGCTTGAAGAACTCCAGCCCCATCAGGGTGGGTTCGCCGCCCTGCCAGGCCAATTCCGGTGCTGGC
This sequence comes from uncultured Anaerolineales bacterium, assembly GCA_903829085.1. Taxonomy (GTDB): domain Bacteria; phylum Chloroflexota; class Anaerolineae; order Anaerolineales; family Villigracilaceae; genus UBA877. Next base: position 9,398 of record CAIKOL010000080.1, read on the forward strand.
TGCGAACTTAGCAGTTGTTTGATGGTGGTCCTGAGTACCTTGTCTGTCATCCGCATGCTGCTGCCCGGGTAAAGCTGCTCCTTGCCGCGGTAAAAGCAGTATTTGCATTCCAGGTTGCAATCGGCCCCTGCCGGCTTGATCAGCAGGTGGAAGGCGGGAGTAAGGTTCCGGGATCGGCTCGCCATACTGGTTTCTGCTTTAGAGCCAGCCCCTCAGGTTGTGCTTCATCTGCGCTTCGAAATCCTCCAATATTTGCGCCATCTGCGCTGTCCGTTCGGGCATGTCCTCGATCAGGCTGTAGGATTCGTTCGGATCCGTATGCAGGTCGAACAGGAAAGGCCCCTGCTGCGTGGGCCAGTAAGTGGCGATATCGATGAGCGACTTGCGGATGTACTTCCAATGCTGGTAGCGTACCGCCACCGGCGTGCGTATGTCATAATAGAAGAAGGTCTCGTGCGGTGAGGCGGCTTCACCCTTCAAGACCGGCAGCAGGTCTTTGCCGTCGATGATCCGGTCCTGCGGCAGGGGCACGCCCGCCATCTGGCAGCAGGTGGCGAACAGGTCAAAGTTGACTCCCACTTCGGCGCTTGTCGTCCCCGCCGGGATCACGCCCGGCCAGCGTGCCAGGAAGGGCACGTGGAAGCCGCCTTCGAACCACTCCAGCTTTCGGCCGCGCGCCTCCCCCGGGTTGCCCTGCATCCATGGGCCGTTATCGCTGGAAAACAGCACCAGCGTTTTCTCATCCAGCCCCAGTTCTGCCAGCGTGCCCAGGATCTGGCCCACGCTCCAGTCGATCTCTTCAACCGCATCCCCGTACAGGCCCGCCTGCGACTTTCCCTGGAAATCCGCCGAGGCGTGTTCGGGGAAGTGGGGCATGGCGTGCGCCAGGTACAGGAAGAAGGGGGAGGCCTGGTTGGAGCGGATGAAATCCTGGGCAGCCAGGGTGAAATTCCTGGTCAGCACATCCTGGTCTGCCGGGGCGGGCACTACCACCTGCCGGTCGCGGTAAATGGCGTAGGGGGTGTCATCGTTGCTCCACAGGGCGCCGTAGAACGAGTCGAAGCCCCGGTCGTTGGGAATGTAGCCCGCCGTGCCGCCCAGGTGCCATTTCCCCACCATCCCGGTGCGGTATCCCCGCTTGTGCAGTGCTTCCGGGAGCAGCACTTCATCCTTGGGAATGCCCTGTACATTATAGGAATACCGTCCCAGCAGGTCCATGACGATGTTCATCGGATTCCCGGTGGAGAGCAGCGGGGTGCTGATCAGGGTGCGCACCGGGTAGCGCCCGGTCAGCAACCCCGCCCGTGACGGGCTGCAGACCGAGGCCGAGGCGTAAAAACTGGTCAGGGTCGTCCCCTCGGCTGCCATGCGTTTCAGGTTGGGGGTCTTCACAGCCGGAGATTCCAGGTCGCCCGGCCCCAGGTCGTCGCACAGGATGATGATCATATTGGGAGCCGTCTCAGGGGTCGGACTCGGCAGGATGCTGTCCAGGTATGCCCTGGCGCGAGCAGGTTTGAAATCCCGCCCGAGCGTGTTATACACCTGCCGCCCCACGCCGCCTGCCACCAGTACGCCGCCGGCGATGGCGCCGAATTTCAAAAAATCCCGCCGGCTCATTTTTTTCGATCCCATCTTTCACCTCGGTGTACGCGTTTTCAGGATCAATTCAGAGGCTGCGCCCGGAGAGGCAAGCCCTGGCGCTGGTGCGATGGGGTATCGTAACATGGGAAGCAAAGGTTATCAAGGAATTTGGGGGGAAAAGTGTGTCAAAACAATGAGGAACAATCCCCTGCCCTATTTTTTTGTGGATGGGCTTTGCCAGGGCTGCCAATGTGCGCACAGTTATTATAGAACAAATATTCTATTTTGTCAAGGAAGTATTTTTTTTGACCCATTATATTAGTCATTCCCCACCGGCAATGGCGAGAGCTAGCGCGTCAGATGGTGGTTCCTGACGGGACCGGCAGCTTAACCACCTGTTCCTTCTTCGGGGGGTGCAGATGAAATGCAGGCTGACGGGACGAATACCCACCCGTTTTATTTCTTGTGAGATGGGTTTATGCTATACTTTTATCATTCAATCTTGACCATGGCCTATAAGTGCTGCAACGTTCAGGGTATTATACGGAGAGGCCATAAGCAGGTATACGAACTGCTCCATACACGTGTCAACCTACCCATGCAACTGAAGAATACATATGAACGAAATAATGGATATTATTCCTGAGAACTTCAATGGCGCTGTTCTTGTGTCAAGAAATGGAAACATCTTGTTTGGTAAAGGATTTGGTTTTTCTGACATGCCAAACCAAATCAATAATACTGTTGACACAAAGTTTCAGACCGCGTCTGCTGGAAAATTCTTTGTAGCTGTAGGTATCATGCAGCTCATCGAAGCAGGTCGATTATCATTAGACTCTCAAATCGGTGATTTGCTTGATTTTCCCCTTCATCAGATTGATCGAAAAATAACAATAAGGCAATTGCTGAATCACACATCTGGCATACCAGACTATTTTGACGAAAGCACAAGCTCTGAATATTCAGATTTATGGATCGATTTCCCAAACTACAAGATTCGGAAATCAAAAGATTTACTCCCACTGTTTATTAAAAAACCAATGATGTATCAGGCTGGCGAGAAATTTCAATACAACAACAGTGGATACGTCATACTGGGTTTGATTATTGAAAGTGTGACTGGACAACTCTTTGATGAATATCTAGCTGATAAAGTTTTTCACCCTTGCGAAATGCTGGATACTGGTTATTATGAATTTGACAGATTGCCAGCAAAATGTGCCAATGCTTATATTTTCGACAAGTCAAAACGCCAATTCTACACGAACATTTATTCCGTTGATGCAAAAGGAACGGGGGCTGGGGGGGCATTTACGACGGTGGTTGATGTGGAAAAATTTTGGAAGGGGTTATTAAGCGGGAATCTTGTTTCTATGACAACATTAACGGAAATGTTCTCCGTACAGAGTTCTAATGAAGATGATTATTATGGCTATGGTGTTTGGTTGGAGAAAATAGAACAAGCGGTTTTCCATCCTTTTTTTCAGGGAAGCGACCCTGGCGTTAGTTTCATCTCAAGATACAACCCAAAAAGTAAACTGTGCGTCCATATAGTAAGTAATAAAGGCGAAGATGTTTGGCGTTTAGCCTCAAAAATTGAAGCCTGCCAAGCTTAACCACAATCCTTCACCTAGAATCTGCTCTTTAATTTTAGCGATTTGTTGTTGAAACATAATATTCGTAAAAAGAAAGCAGCCCAACAAAGTGTACACTGGACACTGGTAAGGTGCGGCTTTTCAGGCATTTCGCGAAGCGTGGCTTCGAGTTTTTCCTGCTCCCAAGCAGAGTCTACGCCTGCTGCTGCGCCGGTAACGCAGTCTCGTTGGGCCGTAGAGACCGGAGTTTATCATTCGCAGTCAGGAGATTTGGAGTGAAAACAGTTGGAATCGTTGGTGGAATTGCTCCAGAGTCAACCATTCAATATTATCGGTTGATAATTGCAGATTACCGCGAACGCAAACGAGACGGCAGTTATCCACCCATTCTCATCAATAGTATCGACATGAAAACGATGCTTGATTTGATTGGCATGAATAACCTGATCGGCGTGACAACCTACCTGGTTGGCGAAATCAAGAAGCTGGCACAAGCAGGAGCAGATTTTGCATTGTTCGCTTCCAATACGCCGCATATTGTCTTTGATAATGTTCAGCAACAAACTTCCATCCGCTTGCTCAGCATAGTGAAAGCAGCGTGCGATTCGGCGGGAAGCTTGGGCTTGAAGCGGGTGGGCTTATTTGGCACGCGCTTCACCATGCAGGGGCGCTTCTATGCAGATGTATTCTCTCAACAGGGAATAAGTGTAGTTGTTCCCAATACAGAAGAACAAGAATATATTCACAACAAGTACATGAGCGAGTTGGTTGCGGGTGTCTTTCTGCCCGAAACACGAGACAGGATGTTGGCGATAGCATCTCGTTTACAGGAGCGAGATAAGATAGATGGTTTGGTATTAGGGGGAACGGAATTGCCATTACTTCTTCACGATGTTGATAAAAGTGCAATTCCGTTTCTGGATACCACGAAGATTCACGCAAAAGCTGCGGTAACGCAGATGTTATCGTAGGGAACGGCCTAACCCCGGCTCCACATGACCGCCTTCCCCTTCGCTACGCTACGGGGTCGCTTCGGAGTCGGCGCGGTCGGATGCGTCCAGGTGGTAGAAGAAGTTGGTTTTCAGAGTCGGTTTTCTTCCAATAACGGCAGCCACTGAGCCAAACCGTTAAGCGCATAAGTATAATTCGGGAGGTTTTTTCATGGCAATTAAACAGTTGTTGACAGATGAAAATGGGGCAATTCAAGAACCTGCCCAGTGGGA
>CAIKOL010000081.1 GCA_903829085.1 uncultured Anaerolineales bacterium
TGTCCATGAATTAGGTTGAGTATAGCACAAATGTTCGATGCGTCAAGAGTTCAGGGAATGTCGGTCTGTGGTCCAGGAGGCAGTGAAAAATCATAGCCCATGTATCCCTGGAAAGAAAAATAAGTGATCTGTCCCGGAAGGATTTGTATGTTGACTTTTCTGTTCAATGCACCGTAGGGAATGTTCAGTTCATATACGCCAGCTGGGAGATTACCCAGAACCACGTTCTCGTTGTAATATGCATCACTATTCACGGTTAGCGGTCCATAAGTATAAACCGAGTAATTCTTTTCAGTATCGAGGGATTTTAGCATGATCAGGTAAGAATTAAGCAGTTCCCGGTACGTGCTCATCACCCTTCCGACCAGGACACCATACCCTTGCGGAGGAGATATCCACAGTTCCGGGTTGCGAGTCTTCCAGAAGTCATTCTCTCCCAACCTGACCTCAAAATGGAGATGAGGACCGGTTGTCAAGCCTGTAGATCCGACGTTGCCTATCAGATCGCCAGTATTTACCCATTGGCCTACAATTACATCCAATTCCTCCATATGGGCGTAGACAGTATACAGCGGCTGGCCTTTGTAACCGAAATCATGGCGGATTGCGACAGCCAGGCCGTAGGGATCTTTCAAATTGTACTTTGAGCCGGAATAAAGCCCAATTCCTGCCCAAACGACTGTTCCCGGTCCGGCTGCTATAACTTCAGCCCCACGCGGGGCTGGCAGGTCAATGCCAGTGTGGATTACGTCCGGCCCAAAGTAGATGCCTCCATAGCGATAATCCCAGATAGGATCTCCGGGGTAGGTGGCGGCAATGGGGGCAGCAAAATAGAAATGGTCGAACGGTGAGATTGCCCAGGGGGTGGGATAGAGCGGCGGACGGTACTCCGCACCTTCAGCGGGTATGACCGTGGGGAAGAACATCTGCAAGGCGCTGATGGTGGCAGTCGGTAAAGGAGTTTGTGTAATAGTCGCAGCCGGTAGAGTTGGAGTTTCGGAAGGCAGGGTGACCGCAACCTCGGTTGTTGAGGTTGCGCTGGGGATTGGTGTGGCTATGATCGCGGCGGGAGGTTGGGTTGCAGGTACGAGTACTGTTGGCATGGGTGCCGTTGGCGTGGGTGCAGGTGCAGTCGTACAGGCCGCCAATAAAACAGCAAAGGTAAACAACCAAAATGCGAGCGCTGGTTTCATATTTATGGCGTGGAGGTGGGACGAGCTGTCGCTGTTCGTGTGGGAGTCGGCGTACGATACCAGAGTGGAGTCCGGGTGGGGGTGCGCGTGGGCGGTATGACGATGGTGGGGGTGACCAGGATTTCAGGCGGATAAAGTTGCAGCATGGCAGTACGCCAGTCCAGGCCCTGGGTATAGGCGAGTTCATTAAAGCGAGCCCCGGCGTAATAAGTCCGCCAGTTAGTTAGGGCGGGCAAGCGTTCCCATCCATACTGGGCAGCCAGGGTGGTCAAGTCTATCCAGTAGCCACCAGGGATGGAATTCATCAATTGGCCCCCGTTCTCATAAGCGGATGAACTGGTCGTGCGGGCGGAAAAATCCCAGGGAACTTGTGTAAGCGGCATTCCCTGCGAGCCATCCTGTGCAGCCGCTCGCAAGAAGATTCGCCAGTAAGTTTGTTGACCGAAATCTTCACGAACTACGGTCATCCAATTGACCTGCACCAGCACAGGGTTAAGGGTGAATGCCCGCCCGGTAGACAGCCAGTCTTCAATCAAGCCGGGGTCGAGAGGCGCGGTCAGTGGAACATAAGCGTTCTCCAGGTTGCCGAGTGCGTCCCAGCCGGTTTGGGCAATTACCTGGTACCGCAATGCCTGGAAGGAGTCGCTTGCGAATTCGCTCAATTGTGGATAAGCGGCAGTGACGTTGCTCAGCGAGATCAGCGAGGCTTGCCCGGCACCAGCAGCGGGTTGTGAATTGCCAGATGACAAGAATGGAGCTGAAAAAGTGGTTTGGGCGGCCTGCTGGAATGAACCTGGCAAGACTGCGCTGGTTATGCCGAAGGATATTCCATTCAGATCACCAGGGAGTTGCACCGGTGGGAGGCTCATCTCTCCAGTAATGGTAAAAGCGCTCAGAAAAGTCTGGTTTGGGGCTGGCAGGCGGCTGGCGATGGTATTGTTATCCTGCCAGACAGGCCAGTTACCGGATCCAGCCCAGCGCGCGGGTGAATTGGGGTTCCGGGCATCCCAAAGGTAAATGCTCGACAATCCTGAGTCGGGATCAGTGGCAGCCCATGCCAGCATGGTGCCATCCGGAGACCATGCAGGATGCGCCTCTGCGGTCAGGGGGTTGTTACTCACATCAATGGAGTTCCCGGCATGGTCAAGGTCGGCTATCCACACCTCGGGTTCGCCAGAGCGGTTCGATATGAAAGCGATCTGCCGCCCAAGAGGTGACCAGGCTGGCGACGTATCGGCGGCAGGATTCTGAGTTAATTGAGTGGGAGGTTGGGTTGGGTCGGAAACAGAGCGGAACATGATCTCCATGTTTCCACTCACGTAACTCTCATAGGCAATATAGGCACCATCCGGTGACCAGGATGGCGCAGCGTCATACTCAAGGGTATCTGTCAGCCGAAGCAACCCACCACTGCCCAGGTCCATAAGATACAGGTCCCAATAGCCATTTCGATGCGATGAGAATGCCAACCAGTGGCCATCCGGGCTGAGTGCCGGGGAGATATCGTCCCATGCATCTGCAGTGAGCCGGGTTAAAGGCAGGGTTTGAGGCGAATAGGCATAAAGGTGAAAATAACCTCCTTCTTCAAGAGAGAGGAAGAAAACGCCCTGGGGAGGAGGACTCGTCACGGTGACTGCCTGGATGGTGGCAGTGATAATGTAAGGTGTCTGGGTGGGGATTTCGATAGTGGGTTGTACCAGTGTTGTAGGGGTTTCGGTGGGTATTTGAGTGATGGTCGGCAAGACCGTGGGCGTAGGCGTGGGTGTGGGTCCACAAGCAGGCAGGATTAACAGAAAGCAGAGGACAGGGAATAATAGAATAGAAAAAGAGCGGAGTTTATTAGACATTTTATACCGTGGGGGAGGGAATTTCTACAGTTATTTCTTTGCGGTCCATTTCACCCAGGTCGGGGAAGGTCAGAATAGCAGCGAGTTTATAAACCCCGCTGGAGGTCCCTGCGGACTTGCGGATGTGTAAGGTAAATTCAAGTTTCCAGGCAGCTGGCTCAATGATGCTAGTGGTGGCAGCAACATTTCCACTTGAGTCAATCAGGGTGAGTTCGAGAGAGGGGCTTTGTTGGAAGGGGGTCAGATCTAAAATGACACGCAAGCGTTTTCCATCTGGAAATGGTTCAGCGTGTAAATCCAGCAATCGCGTTTCTGCAGGAGACAGGCGTACGACAGCCGGGTCGGTGATAAAGAATTCCATGCGGACATTATAACCAGAAACCCGTTTTCTCACCGCTCCCCCTACGGTATAATCAACCTGGTCATATGGCGAAGAGTGTGCGGAGGACCATTCCCTCCCCAAATCTGGAGAATGATGGATATTTCCTGTTCCAGTTGCGGTTGTGATTTTCCACCGGAAGGTTTGCCTTATATCTGCCCGACCTGCGGGGGGTTGTACGATTTCCATGTTGATGTACCTTTTAACCCGGCGCAGGTGGACCCTTCCCAGCCCGGCATTTGGCGTTATCGGCACACGTTTGGAGTTCCACCGGCAGCGAGTCCCATCTCACTGGGTGAAGGGAATACGCCATTGCTTTGGGCAGAGGTTATGGGGCGCAAAATTGCCTTCAAATGTGAATTCCTCAACCCAAGTGGGTCATTCAAGGATCGCGGCTCAACCATTATTGTGACCTGGCTCCTCTCACGTGGTATCACGGATGCAATGGAGGATTCTTCCGGGAATGCTGGAGCCTCGTTAGCTGCCTATGCTGCCCGGTCTGGTATCAAGGCCAGGGTTTTCGTCCCTCAATCCGCCTCCGGCCCCAAGTGCAGGCAAATTGAGGCCTATGGAGCGGAATTGGTTCCTGTCCCCGGTTCACGCACGGATGTGGCAGAAGCGGCCCGGGGAAGGGCAGAAGAAGGCTTCCCGTATGCCAGCCACGCTTATCTGCCTTTCAATCTGCCAGGTTATGCCACGGCAGCATATGAGATGTATGAACAGTTGGGGAATAAAATGCCAGGCTCGATCATCCTCCCGGCAGGTCAGGGTGGATTATTGCTTGGCCTGGTACGAGGATTCGATGCTTTGCGTAAAGGGAATGTTGCTATAACTGATATTCCAATGATTATCGGGGTACAGGCTCGCGCCTGTGCGCCGATCTGGGCATTGTTTTCAACAGGCAGCCGGGACGGTGGATCCATTTTCGAGAATCGAACTCTGGCAGAAGGGGTGCGAGTGCGTTATCCGCTGCGGGGAGAGGCGGTGGCCGATGCAGTGATGGCTAGTCATGGCTGCATGTGTGCAGTGGATGAGGAGGAGATACTACCTGGTCGCGCCGAACTTGCCCAGATGGGTTTTTACGTGGAACCCACTTCAGCGATTGTCTGGCCTGCGTTGCTAAAGCATATCCGGGATATACCGGACCCAGTTGTGGTTGTTCTGACCGGCTCTGGTTACAAGTACGAGTAAAATTGGATAAAGGAATTGAACCATGACAGACATTCAATCTTTTGGAAATAGACTGATCAAAAACCTTGAGAACGTTTATATCGGCAAACGGCAGCCGGTCGAGTTGATCGTTGTCGGCTTGCTTTGCCAGGGACACATCCTTATTGAAGATGTCCCTGGAGTTGGTAAGACTGTCCTGGCGCGCAGTCTGGCCAAGTCGCTCGGGTGTACCTTCAACCGCCTGCAGTTCACTCCGGATATGCTTCCCAGCGATGTGACCGGCGTATCCATTTATAACCAATCGAAGGAAACGTTTGAGTTCCGGCCCGGTCCAATTTTCTCCCAGGTGGTGCTTGTGGATGAAATCAACCGGGCCACGCCTAAGACACAGGCAGCACTGCTCGAAGCGATGGAAGAACGCCAGGTAACAGTGGATGGCACAACGCACCCTTTACCCAGTCCATTTCTTGTTTTGGCGACGCAAAACCCTATCGAGTATGAAGGAACTTTTCCCCTTCCAGAAGCGCAACTTGACCGGTTCCTGCTGCGGATCCGGTTGGGGTATCCCAACCCGAGCGATGAAATTGAAATTATTGAACGACAACAATTACATCACCCCATCGAGAGTCTTAAATCGGTGATCAAGGTAGATGAATTAAAAACCGCAATGCAGGAGATCAAGAATATTTTCGTTTCTGATGCCATTAAGCGGTATATCGTGGAATTGACCAACCGGACGCGCCAACATGCGGAGGTATATTTGGGTGCAAGTCCACGGGGAAGCCTGGCGCTTTTTCGAACCGGCCAGGTTGCAGCCGCTCTGGCGGGGCGCGAATATGTCCTGCCGGATGATATTAAGCGCCTTGGGGTACCTGTACTGGCACATCGCGTCATTGTAGGGCCTGCGGCTCGTCTGCAGGAACTAAGCGCCGAGAAAATAGTCCAGGAAATTCTTAATAATACGCCAGTTCCCGGTGGAGACTATGAGGGCTCCTCCAAGAAATGAAATTGACACATTCCATGCGCTGGTTGCTGGGCGGGATCATTCTCGTCGGCTTGACTGGGTGGGCTGTGACAGGCCTGCAACTCTACACGCGCATGGCATACCTGGGTTTGATCCTGATCATTGGGGCGGGAATCTGGTCAGCGCTTTCCATGCATGGCATTCACCTGAACCGCCAGGCGCGGATTCTGAGGGCGAGCATGGGAGATGTTTTCGAAGAGCATTTCGAAGTCCGGAATGCCGCCTGGTTGGCATGCCCCTGGGTGGAAATCATCAACCATTCAAATCTACCGATGGCTGGTGGCTCCCGTTTGCTGACGGGTATTGGCCCTCACCAGCGTCGTTTCTACACTGCCCGGACTTTGCTATCCCGGCGCGGGGCTTTTTTACTCGGTCCAACGAGCCTGGCATCCGGTGATCCGTTCGGTCTGTTTGACATTCACAAGCAGGTCGTGGCGAACGATACCCTGGTGGTCCTGCCTTTGACGGTTCCCATTTCTGATTTTCCCCCGCCTCCGGGGATCTTGCCGGGTGGCAAGGCCATCCACCAGAGGAGCTCTGACGTGACGCCGCACGCTGCTGGAGTGCGTGAGTACGTCCCGGGCGACCCGATGAAAAGGATTCACTGGCCCAGTACTGCTCACCGGGGACGGTTTATGGTCAAGGAATTTGAGCAGGACCCCCAGGCAGATATTTGGCTGTTTTTGGATGCCCAACAGGAGGTCCAGGCTTCATTACCGGAGCAAGTGGAGGCTTTCAGCGAGGATGGTTGGTGGTTGCGCCGGCCAAGCGTGACGCTGCCCCGTAATACATTTGAGTATGTTATCAGTGCAGCCGCCTCGCTCGCCAGCTATTTCCTTGCACAACGCCGGGCGGTTGGATTGGCCTGTGCGGCTGGGAAAACGGCTGTTGTCTCGGCAGAGCGCGGCGAGCGCCAGGTCAATAAGATCATGGAAACGCTGGCTTTTCTCCGGCCGGATGGAGCCATGCCATTACCAGGTCTGGTTACGATGCGGGCCAAATTGCTACCCATTGGGACTGGCGTGATCCTGATCACTCCATCAACGCGCCCGGGGTTGATCCAGGCGGTGGAAGAATTACAACGCCGAAATTTACGCCCAGTGGTGGTGCTGATTAAGGCTGAAACTTTCGGCGGGAGACAGGAAGGCGATTCCATTGTAACCGGTCTGCTGCACCGCAACGTTCCTGTTTGCCCGATCGGACTCGGCGACGATTTGTCCGCCCAACTGGCACTTCCGGTGGTTTTCTTCCAACGCCCGTATATGCCTAAATCTTATTTTAATGTCAGGGCGTAATAATTATTGGATTTGTGATGCTTTTCGCCAAATAATCATCCTCTTTGCACTTGACGTTCTTGCCATCGCATTGGATACTTGCATAAATAGGAGTTGAAAATGGAACATTTTCTCGATATTTCTGACCACTCGCCGGATGAATTGCAGGATCTGCTTGACCTGGCAATCCATTTGAAGAAAGAGTATTTTGCCACAGGCAACCCACCACTTTTCAAAGGGAAAGTGCTGGGGATGATTTTCCAGAAACCCAGCTTGCGGACGCGCGTCTCATTCGACATGGCGATGCGACATATGGGCGGGGATGCGTTATATCTCTCACCAAATGAAATCGGTCTTGGCAAACGCGAGTCAATTGCAGATGTGTCGCGCGTCCTTTCAGGCTATGTCCAGGCAGTGATGGCGCGCGTTTTCGAACATGCTCATGTCTTGGAACTGGCGAAATGGTCCTCGGTACCTGTCATCAATGGGTTAAGCGATTTTAGCCATCCCTGCCAGGCAATGGCTGATGCATTGACCATCATCGAAAAATTCGGCAAAGCCAAGAACCTGAATGTGGTCTTTGTTGGTGATGGAAATAACGTAGCCGTCTCGCTGATGCAGATCTCAACCAAACTTGGCTGGAATTTTTCGATTGCCAGCCCGGAGGGTTTCGATATCCCTGCAGTCAGCATCGAACAAGCCCAGCAGGTCTCGACTGGCACCGGTTCCAGGCTTACTTTTCTGCGTGATCCCCATGCAGCGGTTAAGAATGCACAAGTAATTTACACCGACACGTGGACCAGCATGGGGCAGGAAGAAGAGACTGCCAAACGCGAAGCTGTTTTTCCGCCGTATCAGGTCAATGCGAAACTGGTCGGCGAAGCCGACAAGGATGTAATCGTGATGCACTGCCTGCCTGCGCATCGCAACCACGAGTTGACCGACGAAGTTGCTGACGGTGCGCACTCGGTCATTTTCTCACAGGCGCACAACCGTCTACATGCCCAGAAGGCAATTCTGGCACGCTTATTCAGTGTGGCGTAGGCCTAAAATCAATTGTTATTTGGGAGTGGAATAGAATATGAAAACACAAGAGTTCATTGCTCTCGAGGAACACTTCGGTGCTCACAATTATCACCCATTGGATGTGGTCATCACGCGCGGGGATGGTGTGTGGGTCTATGATGTGGATGGGAAGAAATATTTGGACTGTTTATCTGCATATTCAGCGGTCAACCAGGGACACGTTCACCCAAAAATTCTGGCTGCTTTGGTCGAACAGGCTGGGAAAATCACCCTGACCTCAAGGGCTTTTCGTAACGATCAGTTACCTCTTTTTTATAAAGAACTTTCCGATTTGACCGGTTACGAGATGTCATTGCCGATGAATTCTGGCGCCGAGGCGGTTGAGACAGCGCTCAAGATTGCCCGTAAATGGGCCTATCAGGTAAAGAAAGTCCCGCGTCATCTGGCAGAGATCATCACCTGTGCCGGTAATTTCCATGGAAGAACCATCACCACCATTTCATTCTCCACTGAACCGCTGTATCGCGACGATTTTGGGCCTTTTACACCTGGTTTCATCACCGTTCCCTATGGTGATGCAAGTGCAATCTCCAAAGCCATCACACCCAATACGGCTGCCGTCCTCCTAGAACCGATCCAGGGCGAGGGTGGGGTCATTATCCCGCCGGAAGGTTATCTCAAACAGGTTGCTGAAATATGCAGGAAGAATAATGTCCTGTTCATTGCCGACGAAATTCAGACGGGTCTGGGCCGAACCGGGAAACTGTTCGCGGCTCAACATGAGAATGTGCACCCGGATGTAACCATTATAGGTAAAGCTCTGGCCGGAGGCTTCTACCCGGTCTCTGCGGTGTTATCCGATCAGGAAGTGTTGGGATTATTCACTCCAGGCGAGCATGGTTCAACATTTGGAGGTAATCCCCTGGCGGCAGCCATCGCTCGCGCGGCTATGAAGGTCATCGTGGATGAGGATCTTGTCCAGCGCGCGGCGGAAATGGGCGAATACTTCATCGAACAATTGAGTGAAATTCCCAGTCCACATGTCAAGGAAGTACGGGGGAAGGGACTGCTGATTGGCGTTGAGTTGAATGAAAAAGCTGGCGGAGCACGTCGTTTCTGCGAATATCTTCAGGAGAGGGGCATCCTTGCCAAGGAGACACACGAACGTGTCATTCGGTTTGCCCCACCGCTGGTGATTGACAAAGAAACCATTGATTGGGCACTTCCTTTAATCCGCGATGTGTTGAACATCGAGTAACCCGGCGCTTTTGCCGGTTTTAACCGACGGTCATTGGAGGTATGAGATGAACATCTGTATTCCAAAGGAACGGCGTCCTTTTGAATATCGCGTGGGACTTTCGCCCATGGGAGTGGAAATCCTTATCCAAAACGGGCATACAGTATTCATTGAGCATGATGCCGGTCAGGGTTCAGGCTTCCCAGACAGCGAATATGAAAAGATGGGCGCTAAGATCGCTTACGCTGTGGATGAAATCTACGGGCGGGCGGAACTATTGCTGAAGATAGCCCGCCCACTTGACGATGAATTGGATATGCTCCAGCCTGGTACCACGATCGCTGGTTTCCTGCACCTGGCATCTGCCCGGCAAAACAAGATCGATGCTCTGCTGCGGGATAAAATTTCAGCCATTGCTTACGAACAGATCGAAGCAGCTGACGGTTCGTTGCCTGTTTTGCGCCCGTTCAGCCAAATTGGTGGAGCCATGACAGCAGAAGTGGCTTCACGGCTCTTGCAAAGCAATCAAGGCGGTCGGGGAGTCCTCCTGGGTGGTATTCCAGGTGTTCCACCAGCCGAGGTGGTTATTATCGGTGCTGGCACATCTGGCACCTACGCAGCGCTTGCCTTTAAGGGAATGGGTGCTCATGTGACGGTTTTGGATAAAGAGATCAATGCGTTGCAGCGGGTGAGTATGCGGGACTCGAATTTTGTTACCATGTTGTCGACCCCGCGCAACATTTCCCGCGTCTGTGAATACGCTGATGTGCTGGTGGGTGCTGTCCTGGTGCCGGGTACCCGTTCCCCGATCATCATCACGAGGGAAATGATGAAGAAGATGAAACCCAGGTCGGTCTTTATTGATCTTAGTATCGACCAGGGAGGGTGCAGTGAAACCTCCCGACCGACCACCCATGACCATCCTACATATATTGAAGAGGGTGTGGTCCATTATTGTGTTCCCAATATGCCTGGTGTTGTGGCGCGGACTGCCACCCACGGTTTTGTAAATGCAGCCATCGCATACATTCTGGAAATTGCCAACCTGGGTATCGACAAGGCAATCGAAAATCCCGCCATTGAGGCTGGTGTCAATACCTATAAAGGGGATTTACGCCACCTTTCCAGCCTTGTGAAAAAGGAGTAAAAGATGGACTGGAACAGTATTTATCAATCGCGGGTTACAACGGCAGAGAAAGCAGTTCAAGCGGTCAAATCTGGTGATCGCATCTTTATGACCGGTAACGTTTCGGTGCCGCAGAAACTTCTGGCTGCTCTCGTAGCATATGCACCAAATCTGAAGGATGTAGAGATTTGCCAGGCGCTTTCTGTGGGCGCGGCTGACTATGTCAAGCCGGAAATGGAAGGGCATTTGCGGGTCAATGCGATGTTCATCAGCGCAAATGTCCGCAAGGCGGTGCAGGAAGGCCGTGCTGATTTCACCCCTGTGCTGCTTTCAGAATTTCCTCTGCTTTTCAAGGATAAATTCCTGCCTGTGGATGTGGCGATCGTGCATGTCTCTCCCCCGGATGAGCACGGTTTTTGTTCGTTTGGTGTTGAAGTGGGCTTGACAAAATCCCCGGCAGAATCAGCCAGGATTATCATTGCCGAGGTTAATGACCAGATGCCACGCACCCTGGGTGACTCATTCATTCATGTCAGTCGTCTGACCCATATGGTCCCGGTCAGTTACCCGATTCCTGAAATGCCAATGTCTGGTGAAAATGCCGATCCGATCACCGAACGGCTGGCTGGTTATGTAGCTGACCTCATCCCGGATGGCGCGACCATGCAGATGGGAATCGGCGCAATCCCTGATGCGGTACTCAAGTTCCTCTTTCACAAAAAGGACCTTGGGGTGCATAGTGAAATGATCTCTGATGGTGTGATCGACCTGGTTGAAGCCGGCGTGCTGACGAGTGCCCGTAAAACCTTGCTTCCCGGAAAGATTGTACTTGGATTTGTACTTGGCTCTCAACGCTTGTACAGTTGGGTGAATGACAACCCGCTTTGTGAGTTTCGACGCACTGAGTTTGTCAACGATCCGTTTGTCATTTCCCAGAACGACCGCATGGTGGCCATCAATTCAGCCATTGAAATAGACCTGACCGGTCAGGTTTGTGCAGATAGCATAGGCCCCAAGTTCTTCAGCGGTATCGGAGGCCAGCTTGACTTTATCTATGGCGCTTCCCGCTCGAAGGGTGGGGTGCCCATCATCGCCATGCCCAGCGCCAATATTATGAAAGATGGCACGCCCATCAGTAAAATTGTCCCGATGCTTAAGCAGGGTGCGGGCGTTGTCACTGGGCGCAACCATGTTCATTATGTTGTTACCGAGTATGGCGTGGCCGACCTTTATGGCAAGTCCATCCGCCAACGGGTCAAAGCGCTCATCGGCGTTGCGCACCCTGATTTCCGAGCCGACTTGGAAAAGCAAGCCAACGATTTGAACTGGAGCTAGTTTTTCAGAAGAGCGAAGTTGTAAATTTGTAGGGCGGCCAAATGGCCGCCCTTTGGCATATAATAAGGCCATGGATAGAAAAGCAAAAATTGTTGCCACGATGGGTCCGGCCAGCCAGACTGATGCCATGCTGGAGGAATTGCTCCTGGCTGGAATGGATGTTGCCCGCCTGAATTTCTCGCATGGAACTCACGAATCGCATGCAACCAGGATCCATTCCCTGCGTGCAGTTGCCGCGCGATTGGATCGGCCTCTGGCGATCCTCCAGGACTTGCAGGGGCCGAAAATCCGCGTCGGTGTACTGCCTGTTTCGCTGACCCTCGTCACAGGACAGTCAGTCTGGCTTTACCCTGAAGGCGAAGAAAAACCTGCCGGTATTTCGATCCCGGTTGATTTTCCGCAACTTTTTAGTGTGGTCAATCCCGGCGACCGTATCCTGCTCGATGATGGACGATTGGTACTGAAAGTCAAATCCGTCGGGGAGAAGGAAGTGGAGGCTGAAGTTAGGACCGGCGGCGGATTAACTTCGCACAAGGGCATCAACCTTCCAGGTGTCTCGCTTAATATTCCAGCTTTCACTGAAAAGGACGCCGAAGACCTGGCCTTTGGCCTTTCCCTGCATGTTGATATTGTGGCGATGTCTTTTGTTCAGACTGCCCAGGATGTAAAGACAGTCTGGGAGATTGTCAAAGCGGGAGGCGAGAACAGTCCGTTGTTAATTGCCAAGCTGGAACGCCCCCAGGCATTGGACAACTTGGAAGAAATCCTGGACGGGGTGGACGGTGTAATGGTGGCGCGTGGCGATCTGGGGGTCGAGATGGCTCCGGAAGATGTGCCCAGCGCCCAGAAACGCATTATCCAGGCTGCCAACCGCAAGGGCAAACTGGTCATCACGGCAACCCAAATGCTGGAGTCTATGATCCATAATCCGCTCCCAACCCGCGCGGAAGCCTCCGATGTTGCCAACGCTGTCTATGATGGGACGGACGCGGTTATGTTATCAGCGGAGACCGCAGCTGGCGATTATCCATTGGAAAGTGTGGCGCTGATGGACCGGATCGTCCGTCAGGCTGAGGCAAATTACGATCAATGGGGGCATGGGCAGGTACTGGAGATCGATGAGCACGACGATGCAGTGGCAATCGCCCGCGCGGCCAGAGAGCTGGCCCAGGATCGCGATGTAGAGGCAATTGCTGTCTTCACCCGCACAGGGCGGACAGCTATTCTGATGTCGAAAGCCCGTCCATGTGTGCCTGTACTGGCCTTCACACCGGTTGAGGAAACCTATCACCGGATGGCCCTGGCTTGGGGAGTGAAGCCTTATCGCGTCCCATGGGCGGATACGATGGAAGAGATGATCACACATGTGGAAACTGCCCTGCGCGCCAGCGGCTTGGTTCGGCCGGGTGGACAGGTGGTGGTGGTTTCTGGTTTCCCCGTGCGCGATTTTCGCCAACCCAATATGGCCTTGTTGCATACGGTGAGATAAGAAGAAGCCAGAAATCTTGCAACTCTTCCGGTTTCTTCTTTAAATATTGGGATTCCCTTTTGTCTGGCGTTAGCGTTTGCTTCTTGATAAACTCCTTGGTTCAATAAGTATCTATCCGAAAATACAGGAGGGGTTCGAATTTTGAGTGTATGTGGCTCCGCCGCACACACTCAAAATTCGGTTCTTCAATTATTTTCGGATAGGTCCTGATCCATTCCTTTTAGGAA
>CAIKOL010000082.1 GCA_903829085.1 uncultured Anaerolineales bacterium
CTTCAAGCTGCTGCACTTGCACCGCACTGCGTTTGGTGCCTTGATGCGGGAGCGCGGTGGGTCGGGACAACCTGGCTTTCATACTTTGTAAAAGGTCTGTTTCCTTGTATTAAATTCATTGACAAAAAAGAACCAATGTTCTAAAATTGGTATACGGCAAAATCTTGTAAAAAACATCTTTGTCGCGTGTTGTCATTCTGAACCTTAAATAATCAGCATACTGTGGAAAGGAACACCCTGCAAAGGAAAAATGGAGGAGGGTTGTTTGATTGGCAGAAAAACAACCTTTAGCAAGACTCTCCTCTTCAGAAAGGGTATTAATAATGTAGGAACTCCCGAGTAAAATAAGTGATATGGGGGAGTTGTTTGTTCCCTCGTTGTTCCGCGGAACAAACAACCTCCGCGGCTAATACCTTGGTAACATGGAATCCTTTCAGCAATACGCAGAAAATCAGTTTGATCCACAAACTCCTCGTAAAAAAACCTGCCACTCGTAAAAGCTGTCGGGAAATTTGGTAGTCTTGGGATAAAATAGGAAAGGAAAATTAGTGCATGGTTCCAGCATCCCACAAGAGTATCTCTTCTCTAAACTCATATTACCCAATCCCTATATTATTATGCCTGTAATTACCCTTACAACTGACTTCGGAACCAAGGATGGCTTTGTCGGCACACTGAAAGGTGTCCTCTGGAAAATCTGCCCTGCGGCCCAGATCGCCGATATCAGCCATGAGATCCATCCTCAGAATATTATCGAAGGTGCATATACCCTTTGGCGAGCCTATCGTTTCTTCCCGCCTGGTACAGTTCACCTGGCAGTGGTGGATCCGGGTGTGGGCACCTCCCGTCGTCCTCTGGCAGCTCACCTCGGCGACCATACATTCGTTGGTCCCGATAACGGCCTGTTTACGCCTATGTTTGAGGATGCTGAGAAGAAGAATATTCCGGTAGAAATTTTCCACCTGACAAATGAGAAATATTTCTTAAGAGAGATCAGCCGCACCTTCCACGGACGGGATATCTTTTCACCGGTTGCTGCCCACATCGCCAATGGTATACCCCTCGCGGATTTAGGACCGGTAGTTGCAAATCCGGTAAGACTGGTCATGCCGAAGCCTGAAAAAACTGCTAATGGCTGGCGCGCGCATGTCACCATCATAGACATTTTTGGAAATTGCACTACTGATCTCCCGTCAGTGTCCCTGGTTGGATTTGACCGGGTGACTTTCCGTTTCCATGGGCGGGAGGTTCATGGCCTGGCGCCTTCCTATGGACATGCTCTACCTGGCGACCTGGTGGCATTGGTGGATAGTGAGAACTTTCTAGAAATCGCCATTGTCAATGGGAATGCAGCCCGGGAAATGGGCGTAAAGGTTGGCGATAGTGTGGAAGTCGTTATGGAGGGTGTAACGGCTTAAGCCGTTATCAGGCTTGATCCATGAACGAATCGCCTCTCACGATTGAAAACTTGACCTTCCAATACCATCGCCGTTTCGAACCGGCCATTGAAAATATCACGTTTTCCCTCCAGGCGGGCCAGGTCATGCTGATCGCCGGCTCGAGCGGTTGCGGGAAAACCACTTTGATGCGCTGTATCAATGGTCTCATTCCCCATACATATCAGGGAGCAATGAGTGGTAGCATCTGTCTGTTTGGAAAGTCTGTGACTGGTATGGGGTTGGCTGATATTTCACAAACGGTGGGGACGCTGCTCCAGGATCCAGAACGTCAGATCCTGGGTAGTTATGTGCTGAACGAAGTTGCCTTTGGGTTGGAGAGCTTGGGGATCCCAAGGGATGAAATTACGCCGCGCGTTGAGAAAGCCCTTGACCGTCTTGGGATCCTGCATTTACGGGACCGCGAAACTTTCGGCACTTCCGGTGGGGAGAAGCAGAAAATTGCTCTGGCTGGGGTGCTGGCAATGGAACCGAAGATTCTATTGCTTGATGAGCCGCTGGCTAGTTTGGATCCGGCCTCGGCGCAGGAGGCTTTGCAGGCTTTTCGCCAATTAGCCGACGAGGGCATCGCTGTGATGATTGTTGAACACCGCGTCGAAGATGTGCTATCCATCCATCCGGATGTTTTCATGTATTTGGATGAGGGTAAGATGGTATACCTGGGAGACACGGATGGGTTGATGGATGTGGTGGACTACCGTCGCATCAAACTCCCGGCGCGGGTTGTATTGGAGCGCGCCCGCCAGGACCCCGCACCTGTCTTTGTACCGGCAGCCAAATCTCATTCCGGAGAGGATGCAGAACTGCTGCGCTTTGAGGGGGTACATTTTCAATATAACGAGAATGATCCAGAAGTTTTGAAAGGCCTCAATTTCAGTGTTAATGCTGGTGATGTAATTGCCATTCTGGGCCATAATGGTTCCGGCAAGACGACCATGGTCAAGCACGCCCTGGGCTTGCTCAAACCGACAAAAGGACGCGTCCTGCTCGAAGGACATGAGACCCGCAAAATGACTGTGGCCCAGGCTGCCCATACCGTGGGGTATGTCTTCCAAAGCCCCTCGCAGATGTTATTTGCCGCAACTGTCCACGAAGAGCTTTCGTTTGGGCCGAAGAACCTGGGATTTCCAGTGGATACGATTGACAAGAATGTGAACTGGGCGATCGATACAGTCAACCTGAAAAGCGAAATGGATATGCCTCCGTTGGCACTTTCGTTCGGCCAGCAAAAACGCATCAGCATTGCTGCCATCCTGGCGATGCGTTCGCGCATCTTGATGATGGACGAACCAACCGCCGGACAGGATTATTGGAACTACCAGGCCTTCATGGATGCCATTTTACAAATGCCGGGCTTCGACGCAGTGATTTTCATAACCCATGATGTGGACCTGGCGGTGATCTATGCCAACCGGATCTTGTTAGTCTATAGTGGTGAGATCGTTGCGGATGGGAAACCGCAGGAGGTGCTGAAAGACGAAAAACTCCTTCGCTCGTGTCGCGTTTTACCAACTTCCTTATTAAAATTGAATATGGAATACCTGCCCAGAACGGGCAGGTTCTTTCGGGCAGAAACTCTGGCGCATATTCAGAGTTAATGTTAATGTAACCCTTATTCTCAATTCTCAACAGGAGGAAGAAATGCAAAAGAAGTCATGGAAGTTTGGGACGCGTGAAGTGGTCTATTCTGCCATTGGTGCAGCACTCTACGCAGTCCTCAGCCTGGCCACCAACTGGATCCAGTTGCCCTCGGCGGGGAATGTCTCGTTTCGTCCTGCCATTGTCATCCCATTATTCTTTGGGGTGGTCTTTGGCCCGATTGTTGGCTTTATCGCCGGCTTCCTGGGTAACATTATCAGCGACCTGATCGCAGGTTACGGGCTCTGGTTCTGGTGGGATCTAGGCAATGGCATCATCGGGTTGGTCCCTGGGCTGATCGCCGTCTGGATGACTACTTACAAGGCCACCAAGGATATCGTCTGGGCTGAAGTATTCTCGGTCATCGGTGTTTTGGTGGGTATGGGCGTTGCCTCCGTTTCCGAGATGTGGGTTTCTGGAGCGGATATCAATACGGTCATCTTTGCCAATTTCATTCCAGCGATCGTTCCAGACCTTATTAACGGATTGATTCTGTTGCCAATCCTTTTGATCGCTTACGCGGCGATTGTAAAACGTTCTGGGCGCTAAATTTTACACACGTAGGGGCGACCAGTCATCGCCCCTACGATAATAGTATATGCTGGTTACCTGGCGTTACCGCCTTCGCAACGGGTTGATGGAGAAATTTGATCCGCGCGCCCGTTGGATCTTCTCCTTGGCTTTTCTTTTTGCCGTTACCATGTTCTGGGACGCGCGCTTTTTGCTATTCTTTTTCATCATTGCCTTTGCCTGGTATTTTTCATCCCGGGCGAAATGGAAGGAAACCCGGCGTGGGTGGTACCTGATCGGGTTTATTCTTTTTATGATGATTGTCATTAACACGATTATCACAGGTGGAGGCGCGGGAGGGGTTGTCCCTCCGGGAGGCCATCTGGTTTGGCCGCAAGGGGGCACTTTCCCGTTATTTGACTGGCATTTCCATTTTGGGCTGACCTGGGAACGGCTTTGGTTTGCAATTTGTCAGGTCTTGCGCATAGGTGGAATTTCAGCTATCTTCCTGATCATCCCCTATACGATGGATCCGCGTGTCTATGGGGTCACTTTCCGCGGGCTCGGTCTCCCGGATCGCTTCGCATATTCCATGGAATTGGCTTTCCGCTACGTCCCGACCCTGGCGCGCGACTTTGGAACCACCCTGGACGCCCAGCGGGCGCGTGGCTACGAGATCGAGCGTGTCAAAGGCGGGATTGTAAAGCAAATTATCCGGATTGCCCCGCTGATCGTACCGGTGACAATGAACTCGATCCTGACAGGGGAAGATGTTACCAACGCAATGGACCTGCGTTGTTTTGGAACCCGTCCGCGCACCTGGCTAAATAAATTAACCTTCCACTGGCAGGATTATGCCCTGATCGGTTTTTCGATTTTCATGCTGGTCGGAGCGGTGATCGCGATTTACGGTTTTCATATTGGTAATTTCTGGGTCCCATATTTTTGGCTGAAGCTGGCCGAATAATAAAAATAAGGCCTGCACCGTAGTGACGCAGGCCCTTTCTTCTCGAGGAAATGTTCATTTTGCGGCGATGAATACCACCGCCACCATTCCTGAACCCGTATGGACGGAAAGCCCTGGTGTGAGTTCAGTAATAATGATCTCATCCGGACAAGGTAGGGCGGCTCGCAAAAGGCTCTCGAATTGACGGGCTGCGTCTGGGGCGTTAACATTCAAGACAGCCATCTTTTCGATCTTCCGCCCGGCAGCTTTCTCAACCGAAAGTTCGACGGCGCGATTCCAGGATTTTCCCTGGGTACGGATTTTTTCCAGTAATTCCAGTTTACCATTTTGCAGGGTCAGGACAGGTTTGATATCCAAAAATCCAGCCATGCTGGCTGCCAGTTGGCTGACGCGCCCGCTCATGGCAATGTATTTCAGCGTTGAAAGCGCTCCGAAGATATAGGTTCGACTGCGGACATCTTCTGCAGCACGGATGGCTTCATCAATAGAGGCGCCTTTTGCTACTGCATCGGCCGCAGCCAGGATCATGTAACCCTGTCCCATGGCGAGGCTGTAAGTATCCACAACTTCGATACGTTTGCCAGTGAACATACTGGCAGCCTGCCGGGCAGAAGCGAACGTCGCACTCATCTCGCTACTGATATTGAAGCATAACACCGAGTCTGCGCCTGAATCAAATGCAGCCTTAAAAGTATCCGCGAATTGCCCCGGAGAAGGGGCGGCAGTGGTGGGGAGTTTCCCTTCGCGATCTATCCGAGTAAAGAGTGTACTGTTGTTGATATCGAATGCATCTCGGAAACTCTCATTCCCAAATTGTATCAGGATGGGCACTTGCAGAATTTTATATTTCATTGCAAGTTCGAGCGGCAGGCTGGAATCGGTATCTGTAATTATGGCAATATGAGACATTTTTTCTCCAGAAGAGTATTTGCTAAGTTTAACACATTACGCTGTACCAAGGTTCGTCTTCCGAAACACTAATAATAAGTAACGCGCCATAAAGTGTCCACAATTACAAGAAGAATCAACTTTTCAACCTTGACAATATTCCTGTTTCGAGAGTATTATAAGTGACCCCGCCCCCCCGGGGGGGGATAGGAGAGAGATGAAAAACGAAGAGAGCTTGAAACGACTAAAGATTATCGAAGGGCATATGCATGGTGTTGTTCGGATGGTGGAACAAGATGCCTATTGTATTGATGTTATCCGCCAGATCCAGGCCGTCCAAGCGGCGTTGAATAAAGTCAGTGCTGGCATCCTTGAAAACCATCTCGGCTCATGTGTGACAACCGCTATCCGTGGGGAGGACCCTGCGGAACGTGAACGTGTTTTGAAAGAAATTTCCGATGTGTTTGAAACAGCTACAAAGGTGTAGCGTTATCCTGAAACCAAATTCATTAAGGAGAAAACCATGACCACTGTTACCTATAAAGTCCCTGCTATCAATTGCATGCACTGTGTTCATACCATCCAGACCGAGGTTGCTGAGTTGGTTGGCGTCAAGTCTGTCAAGGCAGACGCGAATGAAAAGAAAGTCGAAGTTGTTTTTGATTCTCCAGCCTCCGAAGAAAAGATCAAAGCTTTACTGGCAGAAATCAATTACCCGGTTGCAGTATAGATATTTGTATTTTCTTCCGTACGAAAAAATCTGACAACATTTACTGGTGAACTATGCCCGATACAAGACAACTTACTCTCCCCATTACTGGTATGACTTGCGCCAACTGTGTCGCTACGGTTGAACGCGGGTTAAAGAAACAGACTGGAGTCCAGACGGCAGCTGTTAATCTGTCTTCGGAGCGCGCCACGGTAACATTTGACCCTTCCGTGGTGGAACTATCAGACCTGGTTGCTCGCGTGGAGCACGCTGGGTACGGTATTGCGACCGGTGAAGCGGACCTGGTAATCAAGCGCCTGGCAGACGATAACGATGCCCGCCGCCTGGAAAAGAACCTGGAAAGACTTGAAGGGGTTCTAGATGTTTCTGTCAGTATTACGACTGAACGGGCGAGGGTAAAGTATGTGCCGACAGTAGTGAGCCAGGCGGAAATCAGAGCTGAAGTTACCCATTCTGGTTTTGAAGCCATGGAGATGGGCGGTGAATCTGATGATGCCGAAGCCAGGGCTCGAGAGCATGAAATCAACGAACAGCGTCGGTTGCTCATTTTCGGCTTGGCTTTCACAATTCCTTTATTCCTTTTCTCGATGGCGCGGGATTTTATGCTACTGGGCAATTGGGCACATGCCGGTTGGGTTCAATGGCTGATGTGGGCAATTGCGACGCCGGTACAGTTCTATGTGGGTGGGCAGTATTATATAGGCGCGTTCAAGTCGTTACGCAACCGCTCAGCCAATATGGATGTTCTCATCGCTATGGGTTCCTCGGTGGCATATTTTTACTCGATCTTCGTGGTCTTGAATATCATCTCCGGACATGTCTATTTTGAGACTGCAGCGGTCATCATTACCCTTATCCGGCTGGGTAAATTCCTGGAAGCGCGCGCCAAAGGCCGCACCAGCGAGGCGATCAAGAAACTGATGGGGATGCGCGCAAAGACTGCCCGCATAGTGCGTGAGGGTGCGGAGATGGAAGTTCTTGTGGATGATGTGCGAGTGGGAGATTTCGTGCTGGTACGCCCTGGAGAAAAAATACCGGTGGACGGTGTGGTAGTGGATGGCAGGTCAGCTACGGACGAATCCATGCTGACAGGCGAATCGTTGCCGGTCGAAAAAAGCCCCGGAGACCCAGTCATAGGTGCGACGCTTAACAAATATGGTCTGCTCAAGTTCGAAGCGACCAAAGTTGGCAAGGAAACTGCACTGGCACAAATCATCCACCTGGTTGAAGATGCTCAGGGGAGCAAGGCACCCATCCAGAAACTTGCCGACCAGGTTTCAGCATGGTTTGTTCCGGCGGTGATTGGCATGGCGGCAGTTACTTTCCTTGTCTGGTATTTTCTTGTTCCTCCGCCGGCTGCCGGAGCAGGAATAACGGTTTTCACACGCGCTCTCATCAACATGGTTGCTGTGCTGGTGATTGCATGCCCGTGCGCGATGGGTCTGGCCACACCAACAGCTGTTATGGTTGGTACCGGGAAAGGTGCTGAACTCGGCATTCTGTTCCGAACAAGCGAAGCACTAGAACGCGCAGGTAAGGTCTCGGTGGTTGTGTTGGATAAAACAGGAACTGTGACCAAAGGTCAACCAGCCGTCACAGATGTGGTCGTCAGTGATCAGTCACCTGTCGGTGGCGACGAGTTGTTACGCTTGGCTGCGTCAGTAGAGAAGGGCAGCGAACATCCGCTGGGGGAGGCTATCTGGGCTGAAGCCACTAATAAAGGTATTGAGTTGTTTGAATTAAGTGGATTCAAAGCTGAAGCCGGGCAGGGAGTTGAAGCGGAAGTCGAAGGGCGCAATGTGACCGTAGGTAATCTCAGGATGATGGAAAACCGCAGATTTCCTCTCAATGGCATGGAAACCGAAATTGATCGGCTTCAAGCTGAAGCTAAAACCGCAATGCTCGTAGCTGTAGATGGACAGGTGCGCGGAATTATTGCTGTAGCAGATACCGTCAAGGATGGATCAAGAGAAGCAATTGCCGATCTTCACCGCATGGGAATTAGGGTTGCGATGATCACTGGCGATAACCGGAAGACTGCTGAAGCGATTGCAAAGCAGGTTGGAATTGATACTGTTCTGGCTGAAGTCTTGCCGGAGGGAAAAGCCGAAGAAATCAAGAAGTTACAATCAAACGGTAGAAGCCAATTGACTGATATTCGACATCAGACTTTTAACGTGGTTGCCATGGTTGGGGATGGCGTGAATGATGCTCCCGCTCTTGCCCAAGCTGATGTTGGCATAGCCATTGGTACAGGGGCGGACGTGGCAATGGCTGCTGCACCGGTGACGCTCATCAGCGGCGATTTACGTGGAGTGAGGCGCGCGATCGCACTCTCACGGAGGACGCTGGGCACCATCAAGCAAAACTTGTTCTGGGCATTTTTCTATAACATCGTTCTGATCCCTGCTGCTGCACTAGGTTACCTCAATCCGATGCTGGCGGCGGGTGCGATGGCCTTTAGCAGCGTATTTGTTGTCTCCAACAGCCTGCGACTGCGAAATTCAATAATCCAATAAGTATGAATTGACATGAATCAACTATTCGTTGCTTTTATCACAGGCTTGACCACAGGTGGATTAAGCTGTCTGGCAGTTCAGGGCGGTTTGCTCGCCAGTTCACTTGAACAACAACTGGAACAACAGCTTGATGGGCAGATCGAACAAGAGATAACGGCACGACGAGCGCGTCGATTTGGGAAGAAATCGGCTCAGTTCTTGGAGAATCCAAAATTAGCATTGCCTATCCTTTTGTTCTTGGCTGCCAAGCTAACTGCGTACACCATCCTGGGCTTTTTCCTTGGAGCACTAGGTTCGGTGCTCCAGTTGAATGCCATCACGCGGGCCATTCTACTAATCGGAGTCGGCATCTTCATGCTTGGGAACGCACTGCGGATGCTCAATGTGCACCCTATTTTTCGATATTTTTCAATCGACCCGCCCAAGTTCATCACGCGTGCCATTCGGCGCAAGGCGAAGAATGGCAGGAGTTTCTTTGCTCCTCTCTTTCTTGGCGCACTAACAGTACTCATACCGTGCGGGGTAACCCAGGCAATGATGGCAGTCGCTATTGGGACCGGCAGCGCACTCCAAGGTGCAATGCTGATGTTCGCCTTTATCCTTGGAACCAGCCCGGTTTTTTTTGGCGTAGCCTATCTGGCGATGAAAGTGGGTGCCCGGTTGGAGAAGTGGTTTATGCGCTTTGTGGCAGCAGTACTCCTGGTGCTGGGGTTGGTCTCGATCAATTCCGGGCTGACGCTGATGGGCTCTCCGCTCTCCGTGACAGCCATTTTCCAATCTGTAAAATCAGCACAGGGCGAACTGGCGCCTTCTGTAGCTCTACCTCAATCTGATGGGAGCACTTTATATCTAAGCGCAGGGAATAGTGGCTACTCTCCTCACGTCCTGCATGCCCTGGCTGACACTCCAATCACGTTGAATCTGATGACAAACCAGACTTTCTCCTGTGCACGGTCGTTTGTCATTCCAGAACTTGGAGTGGAAAAGCTTCTACCTGAAACTGGGACAGTGGCTATTTCCATCCCGGCACAGGCAGCCGGCTCGATTATGCGTTTCTCCTGTTCGATGGGCATGTATACAGGCGAAATTGTATTTGATCAATAAAGGTCCCTGGAGGCTTTCATGGTGAAGAAAAAGTATCGCGTGGAAGGAATGGATTGTTCCAGTTGTGCGATTAATATTGAAGCCATAGAGGATATCCTTCCGGGCATCAGGCAGATTTCTGCCAGTTACCAGAAGGGACAGATGGTGGTGGAATTCGATGAATCCAAGGTGAGTGAGGCTCAGATCTTTGCTGAGATCAAAAAGCGTGGTTATCAGGTATTCGAAATGTGAAATGGCACAATGGATGTGATGGAGAGATCGCGCCAGAAAAAGAGACGGATGAACAAACCGAGCAGACACACATTTTGGGAAATTCATTGACCAAATAGCGTATGTGCGGGTATATTCTTGTTGCCTGCATCGGAGACAGTTACGCATGAACAAAGGTATTTGGTACGCCCTTGGAGCGTATATTTTCTGGGGGTTATTTCCGGTCTACTGGAAATTTCTGGCAGGTGTTCCAGCATTGCAGCTTCTTGGGCACCGAATTTTCTGGTCGTTCCTCTTATTATTCGGTTTCATCCTGGTAACCAGGCAGGGGAGGACCTTATGGGCCATGGTGAACCGGCGCGTGCTGCTTCTTTATTCCGTGGCGGCGATCTTAATTGCGATAAACTGGTTGATCTATGTTTGGGCAGTGGGGGCAGGTTTTATCGTAGAGACCAGCCTGGGTTATTTCATCAACCCGTTGATCAGTGTTCTTTTAGGGGTGATTTTCCTGCACGAACACCTGCGCCTTCTCCAATGGCTTCCTATAGGCATGGCGACTTTAGGGGTTCTCTATCTGACCTTTGCGTATGGTTCGCTGCCCTGGGTGGCTCTGACACTGGCATTTTCATTTGGATTTTATGGACTGGTAAAGAAGGTAGCACCATTGGGTGCTCTGCACGGCCTGACTTTGGAGACCGGGATCTTGTTCCTGCCGGCATTGGGATTCTTGCTCTATTCTGATTTTTCTGGGACAGGCGCATTCATGCATTCCTCCACCCTTACCGACCTGATGTTGATCGGTGCCGGAATTGTGACAATGACGCCTCTATTGATGTTTGCCCTGGCCGCGCCACGCATCCCATTGGCCACCATTGGCGTCTTACAATTCATCAACCCTTCCATTCAGTTCATGTTGGGAGTTCTTATTTACAAGGAACCGTTTGACTATCACCGGCTGATCGGTTTTGGCGTGGTTTGGGCGGCGTTGATCCTTTTTGGGGTGGAAGGATATCTGGCGCAACACAAATTGAAAATCCTGGCCAGGCTTCCATGAATTCATGGGGCAATAATCGACAAGCTCGATACAACTAGTCGAACGGATCCTCTCTGCGATCGCCGAAAGGATCCGTCGTTTCAATAAATCTAGAGTCAGAAATACTTCTGAGGGTGATCCATTAATTACCTTGAGGTTCTGCTTCTTTCTGGGATTCTTCCTTGCGTCTTGCTAGTGCGGATAAAACCAACAGGATACCCAATGCCAGCACAAGCGCTGGACCAATCAGGCGCGTGATCCACAGTGATGTAACCAGGATGGTTGACATAGCGGCAAATGCCAACCCTGCAAATCCACACAAGATGATGCCGGCTACTTTGACACCTTCAATCTTCTTAAACATCCCGATGAGCAGTAACGGCAGGCCGACCGCCAATGGCTCCACCGTCCAAAGGACAGCCCAGGAACTCCACCAACCGGTGATTGCGCAGAACTGTAATACCAAACCTGTCAAACCGATGATCGAGGCAGGGATCATCAGCCAGGGGACTTTAAGAAAGATTGCCATCATCACGAAACCCATCGCCACGCTGATTACTTCGAGCGGCCATAGAAATGCCCAAATATGCCAATTGCCGGTGATACTGGCAAAAAAGAGGATTACACCAGTGGTCAGGGTGGGCAAGCCGGGAATGAACAAGCCACTCAGGCCACGCACCTTTGTGAAAATAAAAGGCGGCAGGCAAAACAACAACCCCACACCTACCACGAAAATAGGCCAGGCGCGAAAACCAAGCAGGAATCCATTGCCAGCAGCCCGAATAAGCAGGTTTCCGGACAGGGCAAGTATACCCAACAAGATCAGGGTTACGCCAAAGAGAAGAGAAGTTTTCTTTTGCATTTGAACCTCCTTTAGGTTCTATTCAGAATGGGCAGCGTTTAATAGATCTGGCGGTTTATGCTTCCAGCGATTCAAGGAATGAAGCCTGATGACAGGAGTTTATTTACCTAAAAAGTATACCGATACCCAGGGAGAAGATGAATACTAACCCGGAGAGAACCAGCAGGAAATTCCCAACGCGGCGCGTCAACCAAAGCCCGGCTATACCACCGCGCTTGAGCAGGAACGGAGCAATAATACTCCCAGCCAAAAGAAGAGGTTCCAGCGGCCAGAGATAAGTCCAATTGTGCCATAATCCACTTAGAGCAAAATATGAAAACAAGAATCCGTTACCGAGTACAATTCCCCCTGGAATAATCAGCCAGGGATTGGGCTGGGATTCCATTATTGAGGTCAGCAATATCCCAACCAGTACCAACTCCATTGGCCAGATGTGCCCAAATACAGCCCA
Organism: uncultured Anaerolineales bacterium; assembly: GCA_903829085.1. Taxonomy (GTDB): domain Bacteria; phylum Chloroflexota; class Anaerolineae; order Anaerolineales; family Villigracilaceae; genus UBA877. Next base: position 12,370 of record CAIKOL010000082.1, read on the forward strand.
GCCGAATATTCCACTCACCCACAGCATCAACAAGTTAGCAAGGATTATTCCGGCTATTGAAGTAAGTACTGCGCGCCCTGTGTTTTGCGGATGAACCTCAACCAAAGAAGGTGGAGGCTTGAAGAATGTCCTTGCTTTACCTAAGAAATCACTGGTTTCTTTTTGAGATTGACCATTGTTCCTGCTGGTAGTGATATCAGTATCGCCAGCTGCAAAACCTGCATCCGGGATATGCTGACGAGCGGAACCAGAGAAAACAGCTACAACCTCAGGTCGAGTCGAAGAATTTCCATTTGCCCTGGGTAGCGAGATCGTCTCCGGTATCTGAATCCCGCTATCAAAGGCAGCAGTTTTCAACGCCTCAGCCATTTCCAATGCGCTTTGAAAACGATCCTCGGGGCGTTTAGCCAAGGCTTTAAGTGCCACGCGCTCAAAGGGTTCCGGGATATGCGGGTCAAGCATGCGCGGTAATGGTAAAGCATCGTTGATATGTTTCATCAAGATTGCCAAAGGAGTATCTGCGTCAAAAGGGACAGTGCCGGTGAGCGCTTCGTAATAGGCGATCCCGAGAGAGTAGATATCACTGCGTGCATCACAATGACCGTCCAATCCCTGTTCGGGGGCCATGTAGCTAAGGGTACCCATCAACGCACCCGAGACGGTGTATTGTGTCCCACCGACGATCTGAGCGATTCCAAAATCGGTAAGTACAGCCTGGCCTCGCCTGGTCAACATAATGTTGGCAGGTTTCAAGTCACGGTGGATAATGCCTTCGCCATGGGCGTAGGATAATCCGTCCAAAACATCATTGAAGACGCGAGCGGTTTCTCCAAGAGGCAATCGTTCGCCGCGTGCTCGTAAGGAATTCAAGTATGCCTTGAGAGTATCTCCCTCAAGCAGCTCCATGACCATGTAGTACAGATCACCCTGTACGTCGAAGTCATAGATTTGGACGATATGAGGGTGCCTTAAAGCAGCTACTGCGCGCGCTTCCCTCCGGAAGCGTGCCAGGAATTCCACTTCTTCCACCAGGTCAGAACGAAGGACTTTGATCGCTACATAGCGGTCAAGTTGCGGATGATAAGCTTTATAAACCTGAGCCATCCCTCCGCGCCCCAACGGCTCGAGAATGCGATATTTGCCAAGATTTTGCCCTTCCAGGAAGATGGGTGCCATAATGCTTTTCTTTGGGTCTGGTGTAGCCATAGGTTTCATCCAGAGCTGATGATACCCGAGGCAAACAAAATCAACCTATCCACCGGCTACCAGCGGGCTAAAGATTTTCAATGAAGAGCTTATCAAACCAGTAGGAATTTACCCAATAACTAGTGAAATAGTTTTTCCTGACGATCAGGGGTCCCTATTTATAACTTAGGTCGACATTAGTTTATAACCCAGACCGCGTATTGTAAAAAGGAGTTGCGGGTTAGCCGGGTCGAATTCAATGCGCGTGCGCAGGCGGCGAACCAGGTTCTCGATCTGATAATCAAATATCCCACCGGCCTTGTATTCAGGCCAGACAGCATGACCAATGTCATCTTTTGAGCAGACCTGGCAACGCCGTTCGTACAGGTAAGCCAATAATAAATATTCCTTGGGTGATAGGTTTACTGGCTTTCGATTAACACGCACGCCCCCAGCTGTGGTGTCCACTTCCAGTTCGGGAACGGGGTTTTCACGAGTGGTTGTATCGGGGTCATGGAAGATAAACGTCACATCCCCAA
>CAIKOL010000083.1 GCA_903829085.1 uncultured Anaerolineales bacterium
GACCGCGAGAGAAAAATAAAAATGGTGAACAAAAGCAGGGCATTCCTGAAGAGCCTGGCGATGCCGATCTTCGCGGTGGTGCTGGAAGTGATCAAGAATGACAAGGTATTGAAATCGCTGTCTAGCATCAGCAGTTCTTACATCGACGTGGACGAACACCCCGAATTATTCGACGAAAATGAAGACCCGATCGAGGGGGTGGAATTCAGCCAGGCAATGCGGCGCTGCCTGGTGGAGGATATGCTGGAAGAAGCGCCGTATATCGTCGGGAACACCTCCTGGTATGCCATGCAACAGGAAGGCCCAGTGACCCTGGCGAAATACCTGCAGGAGAGGGTGGCTGTCGAATGGGACGTGAGCCTGCCGGAGAACTGGCTGGAGCAGGCGAAAGCCTTCGAAGAGGGGCCGCTGGAAGAGCCTAAAGTGGCAGCGGAAGACCTGGAAGACCCTGAAGAAGACCTCGAAGAACAGAGCGACGAAGTGGAGGCAGAAGAATGATGCCCGCATCCTGCACCCTGTGCATTTTTTATTCTCCCGACCTGAAACGCCCGGATGGGTTGGGCGTCTGTCGTCGCCATCCGCCTACGGCTGTCCTGATCCAGAACGGGGCTGTCTCCATCTGGCCGACCGTGCGTCCTATGGATTGGTGTGCCGAGGGCGAGCAGGGTGTGTCTCACGACAGCCTGCAGGCTGGAAAGGAGCTGATCAAAGGCGACAAGGGGAATGGCCATCACCATTGACCCGCATCAGTTCCTGGGGCGCTGGCTAAAAGAGCATCCGCATGCCAACCAGATGCACCGGGTACTGCGCTTTGACCGGGAAACGCTCGTCTGTTACTGCGGGCGGACGTTCCCGGTCTCGGATGCGTTTATCCCATCCCTGGCTTATGCGGTGCGATATTGCCCGGATTGCACCGGTCTTTGGCAGAAACAAGAAGCCGACCGACAAAGGGCAACGATAAAACGAGCGACTGAAAGGAGTTCTCATGTCATCTCCAGGAAGTGATCCACGTTTGCTGATATTTTCCGGGCGGCAGAAATACTACGTCAAAGGGCAGAAGCGCTATGCAGTGGTGGTGCGGTTTCGTAATAAACGACGCATCCTGCGGATGTCAGCGCGCACAGCCAGTGTGGCGCTCGAATATGGACAGGCTGTTGTGGAGAGATACCAGCATATTTGTGACAATGCCCTGGCGCAAACGCCGGAAACAGTCCCCCCAGTTGTAAATGTGGTTGTCCAACCCTGATTTTTTTGCCCTGTTACGACTTGTAACGGCCATTTATCGAGGCGCTACGATGAAAAACACCAAGACCCGTGAGTTAGTACAGCTTGCCCAGGAATTGCAGGAAAAACACGCAGAATTGAAATCGTGGAGAAAGGCTGCAACCACCTGCAAAGTGCTGACCGAACTCGGATGTCCGGATCCTGGATTAGCGCTACGCATAGCCACTAAGGGTTATGATCCCCGCCGATCCGAGACCCGGATGCGCCTGGGATTGCCGCCGATCTGCATCGCCTGTGGGCAGAAGGTCAAACGGGTGCGCCACGTTCCCGCCTGGCTGAACGAAGCGGTTGCAAATCTCCAAAAGTTGGAGGCTGTGGCGGACCCAAAACCGGACGAATACCGGGTGTATGGGCGTGGAGGAAAGCGCGCGGTTAACGCGCAGCCATTTACCCCCATTTGCCATAAAAAACAGTCTCCTCTATTTAATTAAAAGAGAGAGTGTGTGAGTTTGTGTTTGTGTGTGATTTTGTGAGGAGAATAACAGGATGAGTGCATTGCCAAAGTCAGTAGGAATACCGCATAGAGCCGCCATCCGGAACAATGCGCGTCAGCCCAAACCTGAACAAGAAACCGAGGTCAAACAGGACCTTGAAAAGCCAAAGAAAACGCCAAAACCCCGGACGGTCAAACCGAGCAGCCCTCTCCGCAGTCGTTCCCGCGCCGAAGTGCCCAGCCAGGGGCTGAAACAAACCGATATCATTTCGTTCAACCAGGACGCCGAAGCTGCCTTTATCGGCCTGATCAGCGGGATCCTGCGGGAGGAGGGACAGTTGTCCTACCGGGATGCGATCCAGGAGGCGGCCTTCGAGCTGAACGTCAGCACTGAGACAGCCAAGAGGTACCTGGTCAAGCACTCTGCCAGGCGGGCGGAGTTCTGTTTGACGGGTAAATCCATCACGCTCAGGGTGCGGAAGTGATCGAGCGAAGGTGCGCCTGGTGCCTGGAGCCCTTGCCGGTAGACGCCAGGTGGAACGCGGTGTATCATGCCGATCCGTGCCGGAAGCTCTGGCGCACAGGGAACAGATCCGCGAGAGCAACAGGCGCTGGGTGAGACGCCAGAAGGCACGTGCACCCAGGCGACAGCGCAACCCGATGTTGTATCTCGGGATGGATTACGTGATGTTGAAACTGGGAGAGGCCCATGTCAAAAAATAATCCGGATCAGACGACGGCTGCTGGCGTACCCAAGACCTGTCGGCGATGTGGCGCAGATCTGGGGCAAGTCATGGCATTAGAACACCAGGGACGCCTGGTCCATGTGCTCAAGGTTGGGAACCAATACATCCTGGACGAACGTGCAATCTGCAGTGTGTGCCTGACGCCGACCTACTGGAACACAAGCATCAGCCAGTTGCAACGGTTGATCGAGCTGGTTACTGGCCAGGAGATCACGGCTGAGGAGTTGGAGCATGCCCCAACGACCCCCTAGAGAATGCATGCATCCAGGATGCCCGTTCCCTGCTGTGCCGCACAGCAGCATGTGTGACAAACACACGCGTGAACGTCAACAACGCCTGGATGCTGCCAGGCCACCGGCCCCCAAACGAGGATACGGAAATAACTGGCGGAAGATGCGCGCCAGGGTTCTCTCGAAACATCCCTGGTGTGCCGATCCATACCAGGCTCACACTACTCCTGTCCCGGCGACAGACGTGGATCATATTATTTCGAAGCGAGAAGGAGGAACGGACGATGAGAACAACCTGCAAGGCCTGTGCCACGCCTGCCATAGCCGCAAGACAGCCAGATCAGACCGTCGTTGGGGGTAGGGCGGGTCAAATCTCTACGATGCCTGCGCTATGTACCGGTCGGCTGGCAAAACACATACACCCGCGAAATCAGATCAGGGGGGTTGAAAGCGCAGAATCCAACAGGGGTGGGTACAAACCGCGTAATTATCGACCGGGGGGCTATAATCCGCGTAATTCGAGAGGAGTGTAAGTGATGCGAGGCAGGAAACCATTACCCACCGCGGTCAAAGAACTGAACGGTAACCCGGGCCACCGTGCGCTCAACAAGTCCGAGCCACAGCCAGGCCGGCCCAGCCGCGTCCCGCCGCCGCCCAAGCACCTGACAGGCGAAGCGAAAAAGAAATGGCAGAAGCTTTCCGGGCAGCTTCACCGAATAGGAGTGCTGACCGAAGTGGACCAGGATGCGTTGGCGCGCTACTGCGTGACGTATCAACGTTGGTTAAGAGCAGAGAAGGCGCTGGCCAAAGATGGTGATGTTCTAAAGACAACCAAGGGCAACTATGTGCAGAACCCCTGGCTGGCCATCTCGAACCGCAGCCTGGTGCTGCTCAATTCCCTGGCGGCAGAGTTCGGGATCACCCCCAGCAGCCGATCACGTGTAAAAGCCAACCCGCCCGAAGAAGAAGAGAAACTGGAGAAGGAGCTTTTCGGGCCAAAAGCCAAGGTGATAAAGCCAGGAGGCCAGAGTGTTGGATGAATTTAGGTGTGATTATTGCAGGCAATTATTTATCGCTGCGGCGCGCGGCGGTTGCCAATGCTGTGGAGCGCCGTGGCCAGAGAACAAACCGAAGATACAGATTATGCCTTCGAACGCACCGGTGGCTATTCTTACTGTTCCTGGTTATCTTTCAGAACAGGCCGTAGAGCTTATCAGGCAGCAGTGGAATAATTTTATTGATCACGATAGAACCCGCCTACTCATCCTTCAAGAAGGAATGTCAATAAAATATCTAGGTGAACCGCATGCCTAGAAGGCTTCCGCCGGCTGAGCGATATGCTCGGGACGTGGTTTCGGGCAAGATCATGGCCGGGAAACTGGTGCGCAAGGCCTGTCAACGACACCTGGATGACCTAAAGACCGGTGCCGAGCGCGGGCTGGTTTTCGATACAGAGGCAGCTGAGCGCGCGTTAAAGTTCTTTAGCGTTCTCAGACACTCGAAAGGGGAATGGGCCGGGCAACCGCTGGTACTGGCAGACTGGCAGCAGTTCATCACCTGGTGTTTGTTCGGCTGGAAGCGGGCGCCGCACCCGCGTTGGGTTGTCGAAAAGAATGGCCAGCGGGAAGACTCAGCCGGAACGCGGCGATTCCGGATCGCTTACATCGAGGTGGCTCGAAAATGCGGTAAGTCAACCTGGGCAGCCGGCGTCATGCTGTACCTGGCATTTGCTGACGAAATAGCCGGTGGGGAGCCAGGCGCGGAGGCCTATTCGGCGGCCACGAAAAGAGACCAAGCGCGTATTGTTCACGGCGAAGCGGTCCGGATGGTGAAGAGATCACCGGCGTTGCGTAATCATGGTGTGAAAATATTCAAAGATAATCTGCACTGTGAGGCACATGACCAGAAGTTCGAACCACTGGGGGCTGATAGCGACACGATGGATGGCTTGAACGTGCATGCCGCCCTGATTGACGAACTGCACGCCCACAAAACACGCATGGTGTGGGACGTACTTGAGACGGCAACCGGCTCCAGGCGGCAGCCAATGATCATTGCGATCACCACGGCCGGCAGCGATCGGCAGAGCGTCTGCTGGGAAAAGCACGAATTTACCCGCAAGGTGCTGGAAGGGATCGTGCAGGATGACACCTGGTTCGGGATCATCTATGGCCTGGACGAGGGAGATGACTGGCGGGACGAGAAAGTGTGGTTCAAAGCCAACCCCAACCTGGGCATCAGCAAAAAATGGGCTGACATGCGCTCAAAAGCCATCCGGGCGCAGTCGATGACCAGTGCACTGAATGCATTTCTGCAAAAGGAGCTCGACGTATGGGTTCACGGAGAAACCAAGTGGATGAACATGTCGGAATGGCTTTTGTGCGCCGGGTCTGTGGATGCTCTTTCCTTACCGGAAGAGATGGCTGCCCGGCCGTGCTGGTCGGGGTTGGACCTGTCCACCTCGGTGGATATCACCACGCTGGTACATGTTTTTCCACCGCTGACGGATGATGAGCCCTGGTCGGTGATCTGCCGATTCTGGATCCCGGAAGATAACCTGCTGGAACGCTGCAAGAACGATGGTGTGCCCTATGACATTTGGCGGGATGAAGGTTACCTGGAAACCACGCCGGGCAACGTCATTGATTACGACTGGATCTTCGCCCAGGTGGAAGAGGATGCCGAGAAATTCCAGATCATGGAGATCCCGTTTGACCGCTGGGGAGCCTCGAGCGTGGTACAAACACTGGAGAAAATGAACCTGAAAGTGATCCAGTTCGGTCAGGGTTATCAAAGC
>CAIKOL010000084.1 GCA_903829085.1 uncultured Anaerolineales bacterium
AGCTAAGGCAGCCTGGCTGATGAACCCGGAGAGATTCCACCTGACTGCTAGAGAACCTCTGGAAAAGTTAAAACCTTTGCCATTATCACAGGATTATGTAATCCGTTTCCTGAAAGAACACGGACCCGCCAAGATGTCCGCGATCATGGGCGCGGCGGATACATGCGAAAGTGGGACGGCTAAAAAGGCTGTTTATGCTCTTGTTCGATTGGGTAAGGTATATCGAACGAATCCAGACGAACAGGGGCAAGGGATAGAGGCTGTCTATGATCTTGTAAAGGCAGCGGAAAATGATGACCCGGTTTAGTGTGCATGGAATGTATTCCCCCTTAAAGGGGGGAATACATTCCTCCCAAATGCAGTGAATTGATATAGCAAAATGCACACCACTTCACACCAGCTATATCGAAAAGGCAGGTAGACCATGCCAAGAAAAAGCCCTGACTTTACCCTTGATGAAATCCCCGGCGATCAATACGCCGATCTTCCCGCGGCGCAACAAGCAGCCCTCAAAGCAACCGCGGCGGACCTGGCGGCGACTCTCAGGTCCCTGCTTGCTACGGGTGCCCTGGTACAGGTCAACGGACGGATTATTCCTGCCAAGTAAGTTGCCTATGAGTTACCTTACTGCAAAGCTGAAAAATTGGGTTGCATAGATACCAACATATATACCCTGTTGGCCGATATGGTGAAAATCAAGTTGCTACATACTAAATGCCATTTAGGGAAAAGAGGCGCGTAATGGACTTTATAGACGATCAAGAAGAACACGATATGGTGAAATATTTTCTTGAACACTTCGATTCCTGTTATTGTTGGTTTGAGCCTCAAGTCGCGGATATTCTAAAAATAGATCGTAAAACCCTCACAGAATTGATTGAGCAAAGAACGGGGAGATTATGGGATTATAAAATCACCGAAATAAGTGGCAGGAAAAGAAAGATATTTCAAAATTCGTCTGTTCCATTATCGGACTATTACTTCAATCCGAAACAAGCGGCGGAGGTCTTGGGCTGTCATGTCACAAGTATTTACAGGCGTATTGAATTAGGTGATTTGCCCGCGTTATATTTTATTTATCAAAAAATGGATAATAAGGCTAAATATTTAGATATAAGTGGGGATACTTGGATTTACAAAGAGTATGTATATGCTTTTGACAAGTTACTCGGAGAAAAGAAAAGAAACGGGCGGAGGCGATTCCCCCGGTTTACGATCCGAAAGAATAAAGGAGACCCTCATGCCTGATTACATTTCCCCACCATCTACCCTTCCCGCTGGCTCTCTAGTTTGGGCTTATGTAAGAGACTCCGGCGGTATGGCACAAGAGCAAAGCACGACTCAGCAAGAGGCTGAAGTTGTAGCCTATTGTAAAGGGTATCATCTTGTATTGAGTCGCCTTTTTACCGATGTTGCTAAATCAGGTGGAAGCACAGATAACCGCGATCAATTCAACGCGATGATTGACGCGACAAAAGAGGAATCAAATCGCCCGGCAGGTTTGCTTATCTGGAACTTTGCCCGCTTCTCACGCGATGTTGACGACTCAGATTTTTTCAAGGCAACACTACGAAGGCGAAATATCATAATTCATTCCCTCACCGATCCGATCCCAGAGGGTCCCTGGTCCCGCGTGGTTGAAAAGATCATTGATATCGCGAACGAGGAAAAGCGCCGCCAGACTTCCCGCGACGTTAAGCGCGGGCTTACCGATCTGGTCCGCAAAGGTTATTCTTCTGGAGGTTTTCCACCTCGAGGCTATAAAGCTGAAAAGGTAGTAATTGGAGAGAAGCGCGATCACACGGCGCGAGTGGTGAGTAAATGGGTCCCTGACCCGGAATTATGGGACCTCGTAAAACTTGCCTGGCAAATGCGCGCCGATGGCCGCACTTATGGCGACATTCAAAAAGCTACGGGAGGCAGGATATTTAGAGCCGCCAATTGTTGGCCAACATTCTTTAGAAACAAAACCTATCTGGGTATACAGAAGTTTGGCGATCTTGAGATAGCCGATCACCACGAACCGGCGATCACGCGCCAAGTCTGGGAAGCTGTCCAGAAGCGGAAGGGCTATTATCCCCGCGGCCTAAACCATCCCCGGCGCAATGCTTACCCCTCCCTGCTTTCCGGGCTGGCTGTCTGTATGGATTGCGGCGCGGCCATGATACACCACAAGAGCGCAACGCGTGATGATTGGCCTTACTACATTTGCAATATAAAAGAACGTCAAAAGAGCGTGGATAAATCCTGTCACTCCCGGCGAGTCAACGCGCGCCGCGCGGATAGAGTCATCCTCGAAACGGTCCTAAACCGAATCCTGACTCCCGCTTTCCTCGAGGATCTGATAGAGGAAACCCGCGAACAGATGAGCGATACCTCAAGCCTTGACTTGGAGATCACCCAAAAGAAAACCGCGCTTGAGAGTTTAGATCGTGGGATTCAACGTTTGCTTGATATGGTTGAATCCGGCGACATGGCAACCGGCGACGCGACCACCAGACTCAAGCAGAGACAAGCCGAACGCGCCCGGATGCAATCAGAGTTAAGATTACTCGAGGCGCGGCGGGATACTTCAAAGATTGAGATCACCCCGGAAGCTGTCGCCCTGGTGCTGGATACGTGGTGCCGTCAATTCTCAGATGTTCAAGAGGCGGGTGATATGCGCGCATTACGTGCCCTGCTTTCCCGGTTTATCGTCAAGGTTGAATTGGGATATAAGCAAGGCCGAATCTGGTATACTTATCCTGTTGGCGGCGATAACACCCGCGAACAGGTGCCCGACTTGGGGGCACACGACCCGCCTTATTAGGGCGGGTTTTTCGTTCGAGTAATCACATCCCTTTTTTAAGAAACAAGGCCAAAATGGCAATTCGAATTCGCATGCCAATAAAGTATGCTGCGCGCGCGGGACTCTTCTCATAAGTAAGCATATATCCATCCCATTCCTCATGAGAAATAGGTGGGATAACATCTTTCTCATCCTGATATGACCCAGATAAATTATCCTCGGGTGTAGTTATCTTTGTAGATGCTCAACATTAATTTTCGAAAACAGTTTGAATACCTCTTAATGAACTCATTGACATAAGCCTTCCTGCCGCGCCGTATGGGTAAGCCCCTGCCAATAAAAAAAGGTGCACTCCTCAGAGTGCGCCTCGTGACCTTCTACGCGACCCTCTTCTCCCGGGCCATTGCTTCTTTCCTGAACTGCCGGGGGGTGACACCGCTCAGGCGCTTGAAGCACCTGATGAAATAGCTTTGAGAGCAGAAATTCAGGTAAAAGCCGATATCCTTCGGGGCGCGTTTCGTGCTCAGCAGCATCTCCTGGGCGGTTTTGATCTTCTGGAGCAGGATATATTCCGTAATATTCACCCCCACTTCCTTCTTGAACAATGCCGAGAGATAAGTCTCCGAAAGGCAGCTGGCCTTTGCCAGTTCGCTCAGGGAAATGCGCGAGTGCAGGTGGTTGTAGATATATTCCAGGCAGGCGCTGACCTGGGGCGAGAAATTGCGCTGGACTCTGATCTCGTGCACCTCTTTCGCCCACTGCCGCATGGCCCCCATGGTCAACTGCAGGACAGCCTCAGGCGAGGTCTGCTTATCGATCTTTTGGATGAAGGCATCGCATTTATTGTAGGCGTCGATCTCGTACATGCCCCCCTGGATGGCGGCACGGGAAGCCTGGTGGGCAAAGACAACCGCCATGTACTGCGCCTGGCGTAGTTCGTTATCGGACAGCTTTCCCACTTTTGTCCCGTTTCGGATAGCGTTATTGAGGAAGCGCTCGACCATGGGGATATTCCCATCCCGGATGGAACGGATCAATATTAGTTCCCACTGGTAAGGGGAATGGTGCACCTGCGTCTCGCGTTCGTCGAACAATGAATCTTCGTCCCCGCTCTCCAGGATCTCCATATTGAATGTGCGAAAAACGCTCATTGTCCGCTCTCTCTGGTCAAACCTGCAAATAAACAAGGATGTACTATGTTAATATTTTACTATTATACATAATATTTTGATATATCGCCCCTCTTCCTGCCCCTATAATACCATTATGCCCCTTTCCATATCGCCCGCCCGGATTGTCGCCGAAAGGGTGAAACGCCCCTTGAACGGAGCGTAATACTCAAAAAAGGAGAAAGAAAGATGAGCGCAGAAGTAAAACCCACCACCACTGGAGCATTCCAGACCACGAAAGCAGAACGCAACACGTACGGACTGTTCTTCGTCGGACAGAATTTCTTTTACATGCTGGTCGTTTCATTTTTACAGATCTTTTTGACCGATAAGGGCGTGACCGCCGCAGCGGTGGCGGCTGTTTTCGTACTGGTCAAGGTATGGGATGCTGTCGATGACCCGCTCTTCGGCGTGATCATTGACCGGTCGGAACCGAAAAGCGGGAAATTCCTGCCGTGGATCCGGGCCTCGATTGTGCCTATCGCCATCACCACGGTGCTGATGTTCGCCATGCCCGCTTCCATCTCCCTCACCGCCAAGATCGTCTGGTGCGCCATCGCTTATATCCTGTGGGACCTGACCTACACCCTGTGCGATGCCCCGGTCTATGCACTGATGACAGCCATGACCAGCAACAGCCAGGAACGCACTACGATGATTTCGATCGGCCGCATTGGCGGTATGATCGGCGCCATCGGTGTCTCGCTGACTATCCCCCTGATGTACCCCAAGCTCGGATGGCTGCCCACTGCCATCATCATTTCCGTGATCGGTCTGCTGACCATGATCCCGGTCTCCCGCCTTGCCAAGGAGCGCGTCCACGACAAGGAAGAGGAAGCTCCCTCGCTTGGCGAGATCTGGGCGAACGTAAAGGGCAATAAATACCTGCTCATCTTCTTTGGCTCCATGATCCTGTTCTCCCTGACCAATACGATCATGGTTGCCTCGCCTTATTTTGCGGTCAATCTCTTAGGAAAAGCCGAAATGGCATCGCCCATCACGGCGGTCACCGCTTTCCCCATGCTCCTGATCGCCGCCTTCATCCCGGGCCTGGTGAAACGCTTCGGCAAGTTCAAGCTTTACCTGTTCATGACCGCTTGGTTCATCGTCTCCTGCTTTTTAACCTATTTCATCGGTTACAGCAGCACCCCCGTCCTGCTGCTCATGTTCCTGGTGCGCGGCATTGGCTTTGGCTTCGTGGCGGTCATGCTGTTCATGTTCGCTCCCGATTGCGTGGAATATGGCACCTTCAAGAGCGGCAACCGCGCCGCCGGCGTCAGCTTCTCCATGCAGTCCTTCGCCATCAAGCTGACCTCGGGGCTTTCCGCGTCGCTGGCAATGTTCGTTCTGTCGCTGGTCCATTTCGTCTCCGGCGCCGGCGCTGTCCAGCCCGCAACAGCGATCCATGGCATCTGGCTGCTCATCTCGATCTTCCCTGCCTTTGGCGCCCTGCTATCCATCCCGGTCTTCCTGATGTACAAGCTCCCGGAGAAGGATGTGGAAATCATGGCAAGGGCTAACAACGGCGAGATCACCAGGGAAGAAGCCGTCAAGCAGCTTTCAAGAACCTATTGAGCCAGGCGCATATAAAAGGTCGATCCTATGGATTACCATGAAAAAGCACGCGAGCTTGTCTCGCAGATGACCTTGGCCGAAAAAGCATCCTTAACTTCCGGGAAAGATATCTGGACCCTGAAAGGCATCCCGCGCCTGGGTCTGCCCGAGGTGATCGCCACCGATGGCCCCAACGGACTGCGAAAACAGGAGCCTTCCGCCGACCAGATGGGCATCAGTCAAAGCGTCCCGGCGGTCTGCTTCCCCAGCTCGTCCGCCCTTGCCTGTTCGTTCGACCGCGACCTGTGGTACGAGATCGGGAAGGCGATTGGGGAAGCCTGCCGGCAGGAGGATGTCGGCATCCTCAACGGTCCCGGCATCAACATTAAGCGCAGCCCGCTCTGCGGGCGGGATTTTGAATATTATTCCGAGGACCCATACGTGGCGGGTGAGGCGGGCGCGGCGTTCGTCAACGGCGTCCAAAGCCAAGGTGTAGGCGTGGCGCTCAAGCATTTCGCCGCCAACAACCAGGAAACCAGGCGCATGGTCAGCGATTCGGTCATAGACGAGCGCACGTTCCGGGAGATCTATTTGCCCGCTTTCGAGACGGTCATCAAGAAAGCAAACCCCTGGACGATCATGAGCTCCTTCAACCGATTGTTTGGCGAAAATGCCTCCCAGAACAGGCGCCTGCTCACCGATATCCTGCGCCACGAGTGGGGCTTCGAAGGGGTGGTGATGTCGGACTGGGGCGGGGTTGTTGACCGGGTCAAGGGGCTCAAGGCAGGCCTGGACCTCGAAATGCCACACATGGAAGACACGAACGACAGTCGTATCGCCGAGGGCGTGGAAAATGGCACTATCTCCGTGGAGGAGATCGACACAACAGCCTCACGCATGACCAAGCTGCTGCTCGCCTGCGCCGGGCGCCAGGGGCTGCGATATGACGTGGATGCGCAGCGCCGGCTGGCACGGGACGCGGCGGTGCGCTCGGCGGTGCTGCTGAAGAACGAGGGCAACATTCTTCCCGGAAATCCCGGCCAAAAAGCCGCGGTCATCGGCGCATTTGCGAAGGACCCGCGCCACCAGGGCATGGGCAGTTCGAAGGTCAACTCCATCAAGGTGGAGAATGCTTTCGACGAGCTAAAGCGCATGGGGTTGGAATTCGAATATGCCGACGGCTACAAGATGGAAGTGCATGCCCCGGATGAAACGCTGATCGCCGAGGCCTGCCGGGTCGCGGCGGGCAAGGAAATCGTCTACATCTTCGCGGGCCTGCCCGGCAAGTATGAATCCGAAGGCATGGACCGCACGAGCATGGCCATGCCGGAGAGCCACGTAGCCCTGATCCAGGCCGTCAGCAAGGTGAACCCGCACGTGGTGGTGGTGCTTCACGGCGGGGCACCGATGGAAATGAACTGGGCCGACAGCGTGCAGGGTATCCTGCTGCTCTACCTGGGCGGCGAGATGGGCGGGGCTGCCACTGCCGACCTACTGCTTGGGAAAGCCAACCCGGGCGGCAAGCTAGCCGAGAGCTGGCCTTTCACCGAAGCCGATTCCCCCTCCCACGACTTTTTCCCCGGCTACCCGCTGACCGTGGAATACCGGGAAGGCCTGTTCGTTGGCTACCGCTATTACGATACTGCGAAAAAACCTGTTCGCTATCCCTTCGGGTACGGGTTGTCCTATACCCGGTTCGAATACAACGATCTGGTGCTCTCCACCCGGAAGATGAAGAATACTGGGTCGCTGACCGTCTCCTGCACCGTGAAGAACACCGGCTCCTGCGCTGGTAGCGAGATCGTCCAGATCTACGTCTCCTGCAAGGATTCAGTCATCATCCGCCCGGAGCAGGAATTGAAGGGGTTCGAAAAGATCTTCCTTCAACCCGGCGAAAGCCGCACGGTAAGCTTCTCCCTGACCGGGCGAGACTTCTCTTACTACAACATTACCATCCCCGGCTGGCACGTGGAAAGCGCCGATTATGAAGTGCGCATCAGCGCCTCCAGCCGGGATATGCGCCTGACCGGCTTGGTGCACGTGGATGGTAAGGTGAATGTGCCCCTGCCCGATCTCAGGAAGATCGCACCCTGTTACTATGATCTCTCCAACGGGATGAAAGTGAGCGACGAGGAGTTCACCGCCTTGCTGGACCGCCCGATCCCGCCGCGCAAAAAGGAGAAAGGCTCGCCGCATACTCTTAACTCCACCCTGGGAGATATCGAGGATAAGTTCCTGGGCAGGCTGTTGATCCGGATGGTGAGAGGCCAGATCGACAAGCTCTTCAAGGACGATCCGGACATGAAGGCCCTGGCCCGGACGGGCACCATGGAACTGCCGCTGCGTTTCATGGTCCTGATGGGCGGTGGCGCCATCTCGATCGCCATGGTGGAGGGCCTGGTCGAGATGCTGAACGGACATTTCCTGCGCGGCCTGCGGATGCTGCTGAAAAGAAAGCCGCGAAATAACCTGGAATAATCGCACTGAAATCCAAAACATACAAAGGAGAAAGAACCCATGAAAAAGTTGACCTCCCCCATCGCCATCCTGCTTGCCATCTGGGTGGTATTGGCGATCGTCTTTGCCTTCACCGACCTGCAGATCTCGCAGGGCGTTTTCAACCCGGACGCCAGCTGGGCGCGCCTGTTCGAAGCTTACGGGCAAATCCCCGGAACGCTGGTAGCCTTCGGCTGCGGCGTCATCCTGCTGCGACTGTACAAGGTCGAGAAGAAGTTCGGGAGCATCCTCGGCCTGATTGGGCTGTACCTGGTGACCTTCCTGGCGATTTTCATGGGTCTGATGGATGCCTTCGGTGCGCAGGAAAAAGCCCACCTGAACATGCCTCTGATCCTGGTGCTGGCACTCATCCTGCTCGTTCTCGGCCGGGTGGTGCTGGGGCGCATCCCCACCGAAAAGCTGGCACAGTTCAAGCCGGATGCCAAGGTCGGGCTGACACTGATATTCGTGGCTGCGATACTCACCGTCTGGGCGTTCAAGATCCCGTGGGGACGCTGGACCTACCGCGATATGATCGCCGAGGGGAACCTCTCCCTCTACACGCCGTGGTACCTGCCGCAGGGCAATAACGGGCATAATTCGTTCATCTCCGGGCACGCGGCCTTTATGTTCAGCGTGTTACCGATCATCCTGTTCTTTAAGAAACAGACGACCGGGCGCACGGTGGCGATCGCGCTTGCCCTGCTGTGGGGCATCACCGGTGCCGTGAGCCGCGTTGTGCTCGGTGCGCATTTTGCCTCGGACGTGCTCTTCGGCTCGGGCGAGACCGTCCTGTGGTTCCTGCTCTTTTCAAAATGGTACAAAGCAGATATCTAATTGTCTCCGGGGTGAGATCCAGAACAATGCCAAAGGAGAAAGATCGCTTAATAAAATTAAATCCAACGCCATCATCATCCTGATAGCGTTGGATTTCAAATACAAACTGATACGACCATCGAGCTGATGCTCGAAATAGATAGAATGTTTCTGAGAAAAGGACGACTGACACATTGTGGGATAAAAACATGTGCCAGTCGTTTTCAACTGGGAAACAACAATGGAATCACAGATCATTTTTGATATCGTGGTTGCTTCGAACCCTCTCAGCTTCGTATTATCCGTATATAAAGTATCCCCTTGGGGGCACAAAAAAAACCGCCAATCAGGCTGATTTTTGTTGAGGGCCAAACAGCGGTCCCCATGGGGGATGATATTCGAGTCCGCTTGGGGGCACCATAACTAATCCGCCATGTAGGCGGATTTTTCGTTTTTACAAGCCAATGGTTTGGCTCAACCGCCGCCGGGACTGGAGGGGTGAGGGAATCATCATGGCAAGAGAATTGGCAAAGAGCACGGCCCGTACTTACGCCGAAGGCTGTCATGGTGGAGCCGG
>CAIKOL010000085.1 GCA_903829085.1 uncultured Anaerolineales bacterium
CATCGGTATCTATCGCGGAGACCGTCCAGGTGGAGGCCGTGATCATGTTAACGGAGAATGTTCTGACGCCGCCGACCAACGGGTTATCGCCGGGCTCCAGGTCGTTGGGGTCCTGGGTCGCCAGCTGTACCAGCGAAACATCGCCCGTGACGGTATTCCAGTACGTGGAAGGGTTCTGAATGCGCCAGGGAGGTCTCTTTCATTTTTAAGCTCAGTTCGCAAGCCAGCCCGTAGCGTGGACCGGAACCCAGGAAGTAGAAGCGTGAGAAACGCGGGTCCTCCCCCAGTTTGACGGCCTGTTCGCTATAGCGATCGAGCAGCGACTGCCCGACAGCCGGCAGCTTCTGCATGGCTTCGAGCAGGTCTTTGCGCCCCGACCACAGGCAGATCAACGCCAGGGTGGCCAGGTACAGGCTGGATAATGCCCGGGTCTGTGCCAGGCTGGTCTCATGGGCCTCCGGGAGCAGCAGGTTGATGGTCCCTTGTTTGGTCAGCGGGTGGTTCGGGCAGCAGGAGATAGTGATGATATCGCCTTCCTGGTTGGCCTTGAAAGCCTCACAGGCACGCAGCAGTTCAGTTGTTTCTCCCGATCGGGAAAGGACCACCATCATGACTTTCTTCCCGGGGGCAAAGGACAGTTCGGGGTAATGGAAAACCTCCGAGCCGGGCATTGCCCGGGCCGGGATGTGGGTTAATTGGGCTGCCAGCGGGGCAAGCGCCAGGGCTGCGTAGTAGGGAGAGCCGCAGCCGGTGAGCAGGATCTGGTCATAATGGCCTGTGCGGTAAATATCTTCCAGAACGGCGGCTTCATGCCCGATCCGTTCAAGGCTGGCGGCCCAGGTATCCGGCTGGGAGAAGATCTCCTCCCGGGTGTAAATTCCACGTTCTGTCATAATGGCTCCTGAATTTGCAGTATTGTTGGCAGTTATGCCACTACCACCCGGATCCCCCTGGCTCGCAAGCCGTCCAGAATCTCTTGCGGGGTCTGGTCATCGGTGACCAGGGTGTTAATGACCGAGAGGGGGGCAACATAAGAGGTGGACACTCGGTCAAACTTGGTGTGATCGGCGACGATGATCACCTCGCGGCCGATCTTGAGGATCATGCGGTCGGTGGTGGTTTCAGCCATATAATCATTGGTCAGGCCTTCCTCCAGGCTCAGGGCGCGGATGCCAAAGATAACCTTATCGGCCCGCACTTCTTCCATGTTCTTTTCGGTCAGATGACCAATGTAAGAGGCTTCGCTGTGGCGGAAATTCCCGCCCAGGCAGATGACGCCAATGTTGGGATTGGCGTTGAATATATTGAGTACCGGCAGGGAATTGGTGATGACGGTCAGTGCTTGCCGGTCCGCCAGGTGCCTGGCAACCTCCAGTGCGGTAGTGCCGCTGGAGATGAAGACGGTTTCCCCGTCGGAGATCATCTGGGCGGCAGCCAGGCTGATGCGCTGCTTTTCTCCGGCTTGTTCCACTTGGCGTTGGGTGACAGCCATCTCCGGGGGAGCCTTGCGGTAAAGGATGGCACCGCCGTGAACGCGCTGAACCTTGCCTTGTTCGGCCAGAAGGTCCAGGTCCCTGCGGGCGGTGGCGGTGCTGATGGCAAAGGACTTGCTGATCTCCTCCAGGCGAATCCGCTTCTGTTCCTTGATCGTGCGATAGATGATTTCCTGCCGTTCGATTGAGCTAAGACCATTGATCTGTTCCATAGGCATCCCTTCTAACATCTCCCAGCATCAACTGGAACATTGTAGCATAACCCGATGAATCTTGCAATATTATCACTATATTTTAACATATAATTGCATACTTAATGCTGCATTATGTAAATAATATTTGTCTTATTTTTGAAAACGAAGAGCGCATCTCTCCCCGTCAGGGAAAACAAAAAAAGCCAGGATCGATTCAAGATCCGAGGCGAATCATCAAATGGAAGCTCAAGAAAAGAGCGGAAAGCTTATTTTCCCTTCAGATTCCACTCAAGTTTCCCTTCTCTCCTCCTGGATTGGCGATCCAGCTTCATATTCC
>CAIKOL010000086.1 GCA_903829085.1 uncultured Anaerolineales bacterium
GTTGGAAAGCGCCCGAGCCAAATTGCCGCACTCCTGGATAAGATTCCGCTCGATGCAGTCCAGGCTGTCTCCCTGGCCCTACCGGTCTGCCCGGCGCGGCAGGAGTTGCGTGCCTACCTCGCAACTTGGCGGCATATCAAACCCCGGACAACTGGTGACGACTTGATAACGCGCGGCCTTCCTCAAGGACCCAGGTATCGGAAAATTCTTACGCTTATTCGCAATGCCTGGCTGGACGGGGAAATAACGACAGAAGCCGAAGAGATGGCTTATCTTGAAAAATTGATTGAACCATAAAACAACCGGAGCAGATAATTCATCTGCTCCGGTTGTTGATTATTTGTTTTGCAGCGTATCCAGCAGTGCTGCTCCGTGCAGCCCGAGTGCCCTGGCCGACTCCCCGCTTGCTATTTGAAACCACAGTCGCAATTCCTCGTCTCCGGCCTGGAAGGTCACACCGATGTAACCTTTATTGGGTCCAGGCGCAGTGCCGGGCGGAAAACCATCCACCACTACGAGGATTTGTTCCAACAAAGCCCCCAGTGTCTCATGGTCTTCCAGGGAAGCCACCTGGACCGTGAAACGGAAATCCGTTTCCATGGTGGCAAAATGATCCACCTGCCCTGTTCCCGTGATGCAGTTTTCACCAAATGCCTCGGCGGATGCGGTAACTTCTTTTAAGCCTGCTTTCTCCAGCGCAGACTGCAAATCAATGCTCAGGTCCGGCAGGGATTGGGTGGCCCATACCCACGCACATTGGGTATCACTTGCACCAACATAAGGCGTGTCGGTCACAGAGGCAGGCGGAGTATCTGGGGTGGAAACCGGCAGGTTGCAGGCTGCCAGGAGAAAGGCCAGGAGCGGAATGAGTAATCTTCGCATATCAGCATCTTATCTTGTTTTATCCATTTTGGTAGCATCTCAATGGATTGAGAAGTAGGACAAGCTTAGTCTCATCAGTTTTACATGAACCGCTGACCATGAAAATAAAAAGCCACCGCCGTTTGCGATGGCTGCCATCTTATCTGATCACTCTATAGTTTTCCAATATTTGAGAAGAAAGATTTGGCGTTTGGATGGCGTTCGCGGGATATCAAGTACCAGGCGCGGATGATTTGCCCATACATGCGGGCTTTCCAATAGGCTCCGTACCAGAAACCCCGTTCGGTGCGCGCCTCGCTGCTCGGATGCCAGACACCCTTTAAGGGAACGATTTGTTTCCGATATCCATTCTGGCGGGCTGCCATGGTAAGGGCAACTTCGAAGCCGTAGCCTGTCGAAGCCTCGCGAGAGACGTATTTAAGAATTTCGGAACGCAATCCACGTTGACCAGTCAGGAAGGGAGCAATCCGGTGCGCCAGATCAGTGCTGAGATGTCCACCCTGGAACAGACCCATGGTCATATCAGACTGATGGTTAATGACGGGGTCCAGGAGGGTGTGAATATGCCCGGGGGTCAGGTTCTTGAGATCGGCGTCCAGGAGAAGCAAGATGGGCGCGGAAGTGGCAGCCCAACCGCTAAAGATCGCCTGTCCCTTGCCGCTGTTCTTTTCATGCTCGATCACCTGGAAACGCGGGTCCATCGAGGCTGCCTGCTGTAAAATTCCAACGGTTCCATCTGACGAGCCGTCATCCACCAGGATGACCTCGTCCAGAATAGGGGTGGCATGTAATACGGCCAGCACATCGGCAACGTTAATCTCTTCATTGTAAGTTGGGATGATGGCGGCGATAAGAGCTTTGTTTTGATTGCTATAGTGTGAAGACATAAACGTCCCTTCTCTCTTCCCCGAGTATACCATCTGCAAGTAAAAATTGGTTCTTTGGAAATCGCCGTGACTCCAGGGAAGCATAAATGGATATTGGCGGATGGGATTGCGAACCCTTCAATATGGGAGGTAACGGGACATTTCAATGACTGAACTGCCTGGGTTATTGAGTATAATTCGTCCATTCTTTTCCCAAATGGAGCCAGAATGACCCAGAAACCCACCGGCGCACAAATCCGCCAGACCTTTATTGATTTCTTTGTTGAGCATAATCATACCTTCGTCCCGTCCGCTTCGCTCGTGCCAGGTGGAGATGCCACGCTTCTATTTACGAATGCAGGCATGGTCCAGTTTAAAGATGTTTTCCTTGGTAGGGATAAACGGCCCTATAACCGGGCGGTAGACTCGCAGAAATGTCTGCGCGTAGCAGGAAAGCACAATGACCTTGATGAGGTTGGTCGCGACGATAGCCACCACACCTTCTTTGAGATGCTTGGCAACTGGTCGTTCGGCGATTATTACAAGAAAGAAGCCATCACCTGGGCCTGGCAATTGCTGACCGAGGTCTGGAGTCTTCCCAAAGACCGGCTCTATGCGACATGTTTCAAGGATGACAAAGGGAACATCCCCACCGATGACGAAGCTGCTGAAATCTGGAAGCAACAGCCCGGATTTGACCCGTCGCATGTGCTGTTCTTCGGGCGCAAGGAAAATTTTTGGGAAATGGCCGAAACCGGCCCCTGTGGACCCTGCTCAGAGATCCACTTCGACCGCGGTGAGGAATTTGACAACCTGGCTGGCAAGCCGCACAGATGCGGTGTTAACGGTGAATGCCAACGCTACCTGGAATTGTGGAACAATGTGTTTATCCAATACAACCGGATTGACAAAGATACGCTCGAACCTCTGCCTTCCAAACATGTGGACACTGGAATGGGTTTTGAGCGCATTGTCTCCGTTCTCCAGGAGGTGGACTCAAATTATAAGATAGATTTGTTCCAGGGTGCATTGGATGCAATCCGTTCCCTGACCGGAGACAGTGAAGAGCAGATGCTTGCCAACTTCACACCCTATCGCGTGATTGCAGATCATGCCCGAGCAGCAGCCTTCCTCATTGCGGATGGCGTCGTCCCCGGCAACGTGGGACGCAACTACATCTGCCGCATGATCGTCCGCCGGGCAGCCCGTTTTGGGACCAAGCTTGGATTACATGAACCCTTCCTGGCAAAGGCTGCCCAGGCGATCGTCACTGCCTATGGCGATTTCTACCCGGAACTGGTAAAGAACCGGGATACCATTCTCGATAACCTGACCCGCGAAGAAGTTCGTTTTGCACGCACGGTCGAGTCCGGCACCGCTTATCTCCAGGGGATGTTGGATGAATTGCAGAAATCAGGCGGGGCAAGGTTGGACGGTCGCAGAGCCTTTGACTTGTATGCCACCTACGGCCTGCCGCTGGAGATCGCCCGGGATATCGCCCGTGAACAGGGCCTGGATGTGGACGAGGCAGGTTTCCGCATCGCGATGGATGAGCACCGGCTTGCCTCCGGTGGTGGAAAAGCCATGGGCAAGATGGGCGGCGAGGATGCCGAGTTCTACAGCGGGATCGTCAAGGATCTCGAGAGAACGGGAAAATTAGGCAAGGATGGGGTGGCGTATAACCCTTATGATTGGATGATAGTGGAGGCTCCGGTTCTGGCACTGGCCGCGGACGGACAGTTACTATCCGAAGTCGGGGCTGGCGACCAGGTCGAAATCCTGTTGCCAAGGACCGGGTTCTACGTCGAATCCGGCGGGCAGGTCTCGGATACCGGCGTCATTCGCTCCCGCTCAACTCTCCATGGGAAAGAGGTGGGCGGGGAGGGAGACTGGGAGATCGAAATTACCGGGATGCGCAAGCCTTCACCGGGTGCCATCATCCACCTGGGCGAGGTGGTCTTCGGACATCCCAAGATCGGGGATGATGCAATCGCGGCAGTCGACTCGGCCCGTCGCCACGACATCCGTCGCAACCACACCTCCACGCACCTCCTGCATGCCGCCCTGCACCAGGTGCTGGGAGAAAATGCCCGCCAGGCTGGTTCATACGTGACCCCCGACCGCTTCCGCTTCGATTTCAACCACCCCGAAGCAATGACCCCGGAGCAGGTGGAACAGGTTGAAAAGTTGGTCAACGAGGCGGTGGCTGCAGATTACTTGGTGAAGGCAGTGGTCAAGTCACGCCTGCAGGCAGTGGCGGAAGGCGCCATGGCACTTTTCGGTGAAAAGTATGGCGATACAGTACGCACCATAACCATTACTGAGGACTCCAGCGTTTCTGATGTGGCCCCCTATTCCTACGAACTGTGCGGTGGCACGCATCTTGAGCGGACCTCGGATGTAGGTGCGTTCCTCATTGTTTCTGAAAGCTCAGCAGCTGCAGGCGTACGCCGGATTGAGGCAGTGACCGGGCGCGGGGCTTATGAACTGGTCGCGAGGCGTTTCAAGATGCTCAGACAGACCGCCGGAGCACTCAAGTCTGCCGTGGAGGAAGTGCCGCAGAAGGCTGCGCTGGTGCAGGATGAACTGGCAGCAGCCCGCAAGCAAATCGCCACCCTTAAAACCGAACTGGCTCTCTCTGTTTTCAATGTGCAGCTTGCGAACGCAGAAACGTTGAACGGAGTCCATTTTCTGGCGCTGGAACTCCCCGCGGCTGATAAGGATACCCTTGGCACGCTGGCTGATAAATTCCGCCAAAAATACCCTGACAACGGCATCTGCGTGATCGGGACGGTTTCGGGCGAGGGACAGGTGATCGTCATGGCAGCCGTAACCCAGGACCTGATCAAGAAGGGGATCAAGGCCGGGGACCTGGTGGGGCATGTGTCGCGGCAACTGGGCGCGGGCGGGGGCGGCGCACCGCACCTGGCGTTCGGGGGCGGAAAGAATGCCTCCAAACTGCCCGAGGCGCTGGCAAGTGTCAGGGCTTGGGTGGAAGGGAAGATCAAATAAGTATGCAGGTTGACCGGTAGGTTCAGCTCATCCATTTGGTCTTCGATTTTCAACGTTATAATGGGGGGCAATGAAGACACAGGTCATCCAACTGGATTCGCACGACGACGTCACTTCGGTACGTGACAGGATGTCGTGGGCCAAGACTGAGCGCATCCTGCTGGTCTTCCCATCCCGCTCCCGGCTCCTGAGGCGCAGCCTGGACCTGCGCCTGCTCCAGCGGCATGCCGACACGCTGGGAGCGCAACTTGCGATTGTGACCCGCTCAATTGAACTGCGCCGCCTGGCGGTCGGGATGCAAATTCAGGTTTTTACGACGGTTGCCGCTGCCCGGCGCCAAACCTGGGAAAGTGAAGAGAAGCCCGCCCAGCCACACAGCCGCCTGGAACATTCCGATCTGCGCCAGATGCGCCTCGAAGCATTTCCTGCCGAAGCGCGCTGGCGCTCCCTTTTTGGAGTTCGCTTCTTTTTCTTTTCCCTGGCTGTCCTGGCAATCCTGGCAGTTCTCACGCTCTTCATTCCATCGGCTACCATTCAGCTCAGCCCGGCCACCCGCCTGCAAAGCCTGGCTTTCACCATCAGCGCAAGCCCGAATGCGACCACCGTCAACCTGGCGGGGAGCTTGCCGGCGCGGCTAATCACGGCAGTTGTGGAACAAAACAAAACGATCCGGACCACCGGTTTGGTCAGCGTCCCAGACAAACAGGCACAGGGCCTGGTGCGTTTCCGCAACCTGACCACAGTCTTGACCGGTATCCCGGCCGGGACACTTGTCAGCACGCAGACCATTCCATCGGTCCGCTTTACAACAACGACGGACGCCGTGGTGGCGGCGGGCGTCGGCAAGACAGTGGACGTTCCCATCCAGGCAGTGGAGGCGGGATCCGCCGGCAACCTACCCGCGGACTCACTGGTGGCGCTGGAAGAAGTTGACCTGGGTACCAGCCTGGCAGTGACCAACCCGGCGCCAACTTTGGGCGGTTCGGATCGCACGGCTGCCATCCAGACGGTTGCAGACCGGGTGCTGATCCGTCAGGGTTTACTGAGCGAACTTCTCGATAAGTGCAAAACAGATTTTCAACAAACCCTTAAGCCCGGTGACATATATTTCCCGGATAGCCTGGTGGTTTCGCAGGTGCTTTCTGAGACCTATTTTCCGGCGGAAGATCACAGCGGCGATACGCTTTCCCTGGCGATGCGCCTGCAATGCCAGGCACGTTATGCTTCCCAGGCGGATGTCAATACTCTGGTGGAGATGTCGCTGGATGCAGCCCTGCCGGAGGACTTTATTCCGGCCTCTGCCGGACCAACAGTCCTACCGGTCAGCATCCCCGTAACCGGAGCAGACGGGATCACGCACCTGGACGTGCAGGTCCAACGCCTGCTGCATGCCCGCCTGGATTTGGAGGCTGCCGTGGACTTGTCCCTGGGCCGCAGGCCTGTCGAGGCTGCGCGGCGCCTGGAGGCTGCCCTACGGCTGGACGCGGAGCCGGTGATCAAGATGAAGCCTGGCTGGTGGCCGTGGCTGCCACTGATCCCGTTCCGGATTTCGATCTCGACCGGAGGTCTATGAGAATCCTGGCTGTGGATCCCGGCTCCAAACGCATCGGCCTCGCCATCAGCGACCCGACCGGCACGATCGCAACCCCGTTGACCGTGCTGCCCCATTCAGCCCGGTTGGCGGACGCGGCGGCGGTGGCGGAACTGGCAATGGCGAACAAGGCGAGCCTGATCGTGATCGGGCAGTCACTTGATGACGAGGGTCAGCCCACCTTCGAGGGACGCCGGGCCGGGCGTTTTGCGGAAGCTATCCGGAGCCAGACGGGCATCCCGGTCGTTTTTTGGGATGAATCTTTCACCACCCAGGAAGCGCAGGCTGCCCGCATTGCCATGGGCGTTTCACGCAAGAACCGCCAGGGACACCTGGACTCGCTGGCGGCTGCCATCCTGCTGCAATCCTACCTTGACGACCACCCGCATGCCAACCCGTAAATTGAAATCCCGAAATTCCTGCCTTCCCTGGATGCTTCTGCTGATACTGCTGGCTGTCCTCAGCCTGGTGGCCCTGGCTGTGTTCATTCCACTGGCTGCCAGGCAATCATTTGGGGAGCCGGCTGCTTCGCTCAACAGCTGGCAGCGTTTCAGTTATGGCTGCGACCTGGTCTGGAATGCCGGGGATCTGACCCAGCCAAACGATCCTGCCGGGGTGGAACAGTTGTTTGTCATCCAATCGGGCGAAAGCGTGGTTTCGATCTCCGGCCGGCTGGAACAGGCGGGGCTCATTCGCAGTGCAGGTACCTTCCGCAATTACCTGCTATGGAGCGGGCTGGATACCATCATCCAGACCGGCACCTACCGCCTCAGCCCGGCGCAAAGCGGGTTTGACATCGCCCAGATGTTGAAATCCACCACCCTGACCGAAGTGACTTTCAGCGTGCTACCCGGCTGGCGGATGGAAGAGATCGCGGCTACGCTCCCGACCTCCGGACTGGATATTTCTCCGGAGGCCTTCCTGGCGGCAGCGGCATCCCCTTCAGCATCCCAGGACCTGATCCCGGCTGGGGCATCTGCCGAAGGTTTCCTTTACCCGGACACGTACATCCTGCCGCGCAGTACCACGGCTGACCAACTGGTCTCGCTGCTAATCCAGGGGTTCGCGGCCCACCTGCCGGCAGACTATCCGGCGGCTTACGCGGCCCACGGGTTGACGGTGTACCAAGCGGTGACGCTGGCATCCATCATCCAGCGGGAGGCGGTGGTAGCGGATGAAATGCCACTGATCGCGTCGGTCTTCTATAACCGGCTGGCAATCGGAATGATGTTACAGACCGACCCGACTGTCCAGTATGCGCTGGGGTACAACGCGACCCAGGGTACCTGGTGGACCAATCCGCTCAGCGCGAGCGATATGCAATTCGATTCGCCCTTCAACACGTATCTCCAGCCTGGCCTGCCGCCCGGACCGATCTCCAATCCCGGCCTGGCGGCGTTAAGCGCAGTGGCAGCCCCGGCCCAATCGGATTATTATTTCTTCCAGGCCAGGTGCGACGGCTCGGGGCTGCACAACTTTGCGGTGACCTTTGAGCAGCACAAGCAGAATTATTGCCCGTAGGAATCGAGGAGCTACTAGCTTATGAATACTGCAGACCAACTGGTAGAATTCAAAATCTTTGTGGATGATACTTCCCGCCTGACCGACCGCCGCCAGACGGTTACGAATGCCTACGTGACTGTAAATGGGGCGATCATCAGTTTCATCACCTTTGTGGTAGCCAGTGCAGATCTGAAGAATTGGTGGTTCAGCCTGGCAGTTTTACCGATCGTCTGGGCAGGGGTGATGGTCTGCCTGTACTGGCGGCAGCATGATTTCACGGCTGACTTCATCCGACGAGTTTGAACTGGCCGAGAAAACCAGCACCATGACGTAACTGTTCGCAATAGCCTTTGCGATCGCAGTTGGCCAGTCTTCACCGGGAGCAATATCGCGCGGCGCGATCCAACAGCGGATACCAATCACTTCCAGGCTGGTGCATATTTCCTTCGCAATGAGCTTATCCTTGCTTGAGTAAGAGATGAAACAGCATTGGCCATGTTTATCACTACCTTTGGAAGGACAGGATCATTTCTTTTTTTGCGATGAGTCCTGGACAATGCCAGCGCATCATCCAGTTCGAGTTTGTGAGTCAGTTGGAATGCTTCAGCCTTCGCCTGGTGTATAGGCAAGATCATTCATGGTGCTGGAAGAAGAAGTGAAAAAATCATCGAACTGGACCCGGAAATGCACGTTCGCAGCTTCCATCGTGGTCCCGCTCAGCCCACTCGCCAGGCTGGGAAAGCGACGCCCCCGTTTGGAGTCCAAAGTCTGGAGACTTTGGACTCCGTGCCTGTAATGTGGACCTAGGGTTGCGAGGCGACGAAATTGGTGTAGTGGAATTCGGCGGTGGAGTTATCTTCGTAGGTGGCGCCCATGAGACCGATGTTGCCGGACGAGAAGGTGCTGTCATTGCCGGAGTACATGGTAACGCCGTTAACCTCAAATTTTAAATACGTTCCGTTGCAGGTCACGACCAGGTGATTGATGGAATCACCCTGGATGACAGGGCTGGCAGCCTGCCAGTTCTCTCCGGACAGCAGGGAGGTAAAAGTGCCGCCGACAGCCACATCCACCGAATAATACCCATCGCCGCTGATGCGGAAGTAGTAACCCTCGTCGGCTTTGTCGCCCGTTTGCAGGCGGCAGATGATCCCATAGCCGGTATTGTTGTTGCTGGGCGCGTCAAACTGGGCAGCATCCACTTCAATGACGACATCCTGAACATTCATGGAATTCATTCCGTACATGTTGATGGAGGTTTTGATGGTTTTGACAAAATAATACCCGCTGCCATACCCAACGCTGCCACCACTGTAATCGCCGATTTCCCAGCCGCTGTTCGGGTTGCTGAAATCATCGGAGAAGAGCACATTGGAGGCTGTCGGTTGGAGCACGGGAGGCAGGGTGGGTTGGATCACAGGAGGCTGGGTGGGTTGGACCGCAGGAGGCACATTCGTCGGTGCGACCGTTGCCGCAGGGTTGAGAGCGCAGGCGAGAACAGTGAATGCCAAAACGAAAACTGGAATGAGAATCTTCTTATGCATAGCATGGCTCCTTAATAATTTAGAATTTCTTGATCGAGTAGTATCTTCTCAAAAAGAAGGGGAAGGTGCTGAGATGATACGGCGAGTTGAATTATAGCAGAGAAGATAACTGCTCAATATATAAAACTGGCGGGCAATTGGTCTGGACAGAATCCCCGCCGTGCTGTAAAATGATGCGCCGTGAAATTGTATTAATATTTGGAGGAAGTAAGTGGCTAATATAAAGTCTCAAATCAAACGTAACCGGCAGAATGACAAGAAACGTCTGCGCAACCGTGTTTACCGCGGGGAAGCCCGCATTGCGGTCAAGAATGCCCGCACCAGCATCGAGGAAGGCGTGCCTGAAACGAAGGAAGCCGTCCTGCAAGCCATCAGCGCCCTGGACAAGGCTGCCGAGCAAGGCGTGATCCACAAGAATAACGCCGCCCGCCGGAAGAGCCGCCTGGTAAAGGCGTTCGCCAAGATGGAACCAGCCGCGGTGGAAGCTGCACCTGCGGTGGTGGAACCAGTGGCGGAAGCCGAACCTGCCAAGAAGAAGTCTGCCCCGCGCCGGACGGCTGCGAAGAAAGAAGAACCCAAGGCTGAACCGAAGAAAAAGGCGGCTGTCAAGAAAGCCGAACCAAAGAAGCCGGTTGCCAAGAAAGCAACACCCAAAAAGTCACCCGCGAAGTAATCACCCTGAGTTCGCGGCTTGCCAAAACTTTAAGCGGGAGCGCCCTGAACGCGGGGCCTCCCGTTTTTATCTTTCTAGAGTCCACTGAAATTCGAGCTTTCCGGGAAAAAGGGAATGAAAAGCGTACCCATTTTTATCAATACCCCCTGTTTCCTGCATCACTAGGGGTATTCCGAAAGAACCGCCTCCGCAAGCGCTCACACGCAGGCTGCAAATGATATAATTTCCGAAACGAGAGATTATGTTCCTGACTGAACAACAAACCATCGAAACCAAGATCAAAACTTTCTGCGAAGCCAACGGGATCCTCCTGGCTGCGCTGGAGTGGAAGCCACTGCCTTTCAACGGGGAGTGGGGCATTTCCACTTCCTTTTTTGCAACCGCAGCAGCCGAGAGTCGCCTGGGAAAGAATATCGTGGTGGCCAAACGCGCCCAGGAAATTGCCGAGCAGATCAAGGGTCAACTGGGGGCAGAAGGTTTCAGCCGGATCGAAGCAGTCAGGGGTTATCTAAACCTGTATTTCGACACGCATAAATATTCCCGCCGGGTGGTGGATACCGTGCTGGAACAACAAGGCCGGTTTGGAAGCGGACCCGCCACCGGTCAGCAGGTGATGATCGAGTTTTCACACCCGAACACCCACAAGGCTTTCCACGTGGGTCACCTGCGCGGCACCATCCTGGGGGATTCCATTTGCCGCATTTTGGATTTTGCCGGGTATGAAGTGGTGCGCGCAAATTATCCCGGCGACATGGGCCTGCACGTGATCAAGTGGTTGTGGGGTTACTTGAAGTACCATAACGGGGAAGAGCCGTCAGCAGATATCACCAAGTGGATGGGCGAAGTATATGCCGAGGCGTCGAAACGGCTGGAAGAGAACCCCGACCTGGAGACCGAAGTGCGCGGTGTGTATGCGCGTTGGGACCAACGCGACCCGGAGATCGTAACGCTGTGGGAGCGGACGCGTGAATGGTCGCTGGAAGGCTTCCGCCAGATGTACACCGCCCTGGATGTGCGCTTTGATGTGTATTACTTCAACAGCCAGGAAGAAAAACCAGGCAAGGAAATTGTGGATGAACTGATCCGCAGTGGCATTGCCAGTGATGATCGTGCGCAGGGCGGGGCGGTGATCGTTAAAATCGATGAATTCCTGGGACTGGACAAGGAGCAATTCCGCACGGCGGTGGTGCTGCGATCGGATGGAACTGCACTCTACGCCACCGAAGACCTGGCGCTGACCCTGCATAAATTCCACGATTATCCCGACCTGGCGAAGTCGCTCTACCTGGTGGATGTGCGCCAATCGCTGCATTTCACCCAGGTGTTCAAGATCCTGGAAATTGCCGGGCATGCTGAGGCCCAGAAATGCGGGCATATCTCCTACGAACTGGTGACCCTGCCCGGAAACGTGGTCATGTCCTCGCGAGAGGGGACGGTGGTGCTGCTGGAGGATCTACTGCGGGAAGCCACCTCACGGGCAAGGGCCGAAGCCCAGAAAAAGAACCCGGCATTGACCGAGACACAACTCGAAAGCGTAGCCAAAGCCGTCGGGCTGGGGGCGCTCAAATATCCCATCCTGGCGCGCGAGAATACCAAAATGGTCACTTTTGACTGGCAGACAGCGCTGGATTTTAATGGGCAGGCCGCACCTTATATCCAATATGCGCATGTGCGCTGCAACTCGATCTTGAAGAAAGCCCAAGGCGACCCACAGACGCTAAACTTCCATCGTTCGCCGTATGAGTACGAGCTGAACCCGGCTGAAGTCCAATTGATCGATATGCTCTCACGTTTTCCAGACGAAGTTCAGCGGGCGGCGGCTGAGTACAAGCCGCTGATCATTGCCAGCATCGCGTACGATATTGCCAAAGCGTTCGCCGGTTTCTATGATGCCTGCCCGGTCGTACAGGCTGAGCCGCGCATCCGTGCGGCCCGTTTGCGCATTGTTGCGGCGACCAAACAAACGTTAGCCAATTCATTGGCGCTTTTGGGCATCACAGCCCCAGAAGTGATGTGACGTAGTGGAGCAGTCCGCTGCGAAAAAATCAGTAAGCTGAACGAGAATCATTCCGAGCGATCCTTTGGAATGAAGGCTCTCCCTCCGAAGCGCAAGAAAGCCTTCACCGCACTGCCATCCAGGCAGCCGCGGCTCAGAATGACGATCGTTGACTGACTGAAATTCATCTTTTCTGAAGGAGATTTTGAATGTCCCCAATCCGTACTCTCATCATGGGCGCCGCCGGGCGCGACTTCCACAACTTCAACGTCTATTTCCGCGACAACAAGGACTATGAAGTGGTGGCTTTCACTGCGACCCAGATCCCCGACATCGCAGGGCGCACGTATCCCAAGGAACTGGCCGGAAAACTTTACCCGGCAGGCATCCCCATCTTTGCCGAGACCGAACTGTTGAAACTGATCAAGGATCTGAAGGTGGAACAGGTCATTTTCGCGTACTCGGATGTACCGCACGAAGTAGTAATGCACAAGGCCTCGATGGTGCTGGCAGCCGGGCCCGACTTCCGGCTGATGGGTGAGAATTCCACCCAGGTAAAATCCACCAAACCGGTTATCTCGATCTGCGCCGTGCGCACGGGGGCGGGCAAGAGCCAGACCACCCGGCGCGTCTCGCTGATCCTGCGGGATATGGGTTTCAAGGTGGCGGCCATCCGGCACCCCATGCCTTACGGCGACCTGGTCAAACAGGAAGTGCAGCGCTATGCCACGTATTCCGACCTCGATAAGTATGAGTGCACGATCGAGGAACGCGAGGAATACGAACCCCACATTGACAACGGCATTATCGTCTATGCCGGAGTGGATTACACAAAGATCCTGCGGGCAGCCGAAAAGGAAGTGGACATTATCCTGTGGGACGGCGGCAACAACGATTTCTCATTCTATGTATCGGACCTGAAGATCGTGGTGGCCGACCCGCACCGCCCAGGGCACGAGAGCAGCTACCATCCAGGCGAAGTCAACAGCCGGGATGCGGATGTGATCGTGATCAACAAGGTGGACACGGCCGACCCGCAGGCGGTCATCAAGGTGCGCGAGAACCTGCGCCTGCTGAACCCGAAGGCGATCGTCATCGAAGCTGCCTCCCCGCTCTTCGTGGACGATCCGGCTGCCATTTTGGGGAAACGGGTACTGGTCATCGAAGACGGCCCGACCCTGACCCACGGCGAGATGGCCTACGGAGCCGGTTTCGTGGCTGCCAAACGTTTCGGCGCCAAAGAGATCGTGGACCCACGCCCGTTCGCCGTGCGCTCCATCGCCGAGACCTACCAGAAGTACCCGAAGACCGGGCCCATCCTGCCGGCCATGGGGTATGGCGCGGCCCAGATGAAAGACCTGGAAGCCACCATCAAGAAGGCGGATGTGGACCTGGTCATCATCGGCACACCGATCGACCTGACGCGGGTGATCAAGATCACCAAGCCATCGCAGCGGGTGCGCTATGAGTTGCAGGAGATCGGCCAGCCCACGCTGGAAGATATCCTGAAGGCGAAATTTGGAAAGAAGAGCAAGAAGAAATA
>CAIKOL010000087.1 GCA_903829085.1 uncultured Anaerolineales bacterium
GGGCTGGTTTGTTTGAGGGTATCCTCATCGAAGAGTTCCTTATACGGCTGGATGGCAGGATTCTGGTTGGTGATGTGCAGGATGAGCATCTCTTCCAGCGTGTCGGTGCGGTTTGTCTTTCCGGTTGTTTCAAGGTCCAGGTATTGGCGGGCATCCAATTCACGGCGATAGACAGCTGTGGGCGGAAAATCCTCGGTGAATTTTAATAGGGAGGCATCCGCGTCCACCCCGAGAGTGGCCATCGCGCGCTGCATGACACCCGGGTTTTGCATCTCGTACTGGCGGACGAGAATATGCAGGATCTCGTCAATCAGCCCCAAGGCGTTGATATCACTGGCGGGAACGGTCTGACCGCGGACCTGGGTCATACTCTCAGCAAAACGACGGGCGGCGGCAAAATCAGCCAGAACTACATTACCGTTCAAGGCAAACAGGCGCTCATCAAATTGATATTTTTCCCTGGCTTTCCGGGATACATGGAATTCAAAATAATGGTCAGCAGGGAAAGAACAAGAGGCGACTCTCATATAAAAACTCCTTAAAGATAAGTCTGGCATCAGCGATCTTTTGGCAGCACCCAACCGGCCAGGCCGTAGAGGATGGCAAGCAAGAGCAGAGCGAACTTGAACGAGGCGCACAAGCCTACAAAGATGGTCAGCGGAGCGGTGATGACTCCATTCAATAATTGCTGCGCCTGCCCGAGATTCTCCAGGGCATCGAAGATGGCTGCGGCGAATACACCCCAGGCTGCCCAGGTTCCAAGCCGAGCCAACCAGCCGGAATGACGACCGGCAGCGAGCAGGGCTCCCATGGCCACGGTGAGGGCATAGGAAGGCATGAAGAGGTAGTCCAGGCCCAGGCCAAAGGCAGCGTAGAGACCGGCGGGCCCACTCCAGGAAGCAATTATCGCCTGAGCTTTATCCGGCATCCAGGCGAACTGGTGCGATACGATCCCAAAGGAGGCCGCGGCAGTGGTGAGGGGAATATTGAGCACCTGGAAGACAGCGAACAGGAACAAGGTCCAAGCAAACAGGGCAAAGAAGACCGGCTTGCGAGCGTGTTCGGAAATGAAGGCAAGAGGATGGTTCATGCAATGCTCTTTCGATAAACCCTGTGGTTCTTGTATTCGACTCCGTTCAAGTTTTTCAAGTCAGCACGCATTTGATGGGTGGTTTCAGCCACCTGGGTCATTTCGACAAATTCGAACTGCTTGAAATCGAGCATGGTTTTGCCCATTTCGTAATAGAGCAGCGCATTGCCCCCGGTACCCTGGAATTCGGGAAGAATACCCATTCCGTTGCCTGCCACAATCTTTGTGCGTTTCATTTCGAGCAAGATATCGACAATGCCAAAGGGGAACAGGCGGCCCCTGGCGCGCTGGATGGCGGCAGAGACATCCGGGAAAGCAAACAGGAAACCAACGATGTCCTCGCCATGCATGATCAGTTTAATAAGGCGGTGGTCGGCAACCATGAAAACGTTTTGGACAGCATAGTCGATATCACCCTGGGAGAAAGGATAATATTCCCAATTGTTGATAAAGGTGCGGTTGTAAGTCAGGCCGATGCGCTGCGCCCAACCAACCAGTTCTTTTTTGCTTTTGAATTGTTTGACCCACAGCTGGCCGCGTTTCATAGTCCACTGGGCGATGCGCTCAATGCGTTCCGGGATCCTAAACGCGTCTGCCGGTAAATAACATGAAACGAAATCCACTTCCTTTTCGAAGCCCAGCGACTCGACCAGGTTCTGGTAATAGGGATAGTTGTAGTTCATCATGGTCATCATCTGACGCTGGTCATGGCCTTCCACCAGGAGGCCATAGCCATCAAAAGGCGACAGCCCCTTGGGACCAACGACGGTGTCGAGCCCACGGGAGCGGGACCAATCGAAGACGGCTTCGAAAAGCGCCCGGGCAACCTCGAGATCATCCAGAGAGTCAAAGTAATAGAATTGAGCTTTTTTGGCGTGGTGATACTCGTTATAGAGCTTGTTCACCCCGGCACAAATACGACCGACCACTTTGCCATCCCGGACTGCCAGGAAGAAATCAGCATCGGATACCTCAAAAAAGGGATGCTTATGTCGATTGAGCGGAAGGTAAGCATCCACGAACAGAGGAGGAACCCACTGAGGGCAATCCTTGTAGAGATGGTAATAGAACTCTACAAAGCGTTTGACCTGGGATTTGTTTTCGGTATCCACTTTTTCGATGGCGAGCATGAGGCACTCCTGGGTGAGGAATAACTTGATATAGAGTATATAACAGAAATCCATTTTGGGGAAAAGGAGAAAGGGTGAGTCGAGGGTATTTGCGAAATCGAGCCCAAAGGCATTCTTTTAGACACGGGAGGCACGGAAACCATGGAATCCGTGTCCGAAAATTCTTTCGCCAGGATATTTACAACCCTTGGGGAAGAGTCAGGGCTTTCATAATGACCAACCCGACCCAACCCCTGACCTTGTAAAAACAATGGGTTTTTACGGTTACAACCTGGAAAATGTGCGATAATGAGGGCGTCATCCATGCGCCTATTTTTGAAATATCGCATTCTATTTTCAGGAGGAAAGCATGTCTGAAGTCCATACGGAAGAATTCCATGTAAATGGCGAAGAACTGCTTGCCAAAATCAAGCAACTGGTTCACGAAGGCAACATCCGGCGGATCATCATCAAGGATAAGGATGGGAAGACCTTGATCGAGTTCCCGTTGACCTTCGGCGTGGTGGGCCTGGTGCTGGCACCCACGCTGGCAGCGGTGGGTGCAATTGCTGCGCTGGTAACCGAAGCAACAGTTATCGTCGAAAAGAACGCCTGAAGCCCTGGAAGCCTCATGCGCCGTGTCCGCTTATCGCTGATACTTGTTTTCGTGGCGGTAGCTTTCCTGCTTACCTGGTATACCCTGATGTGGATCGGGCTGGCGGAAGAGAGGGGGGGATATTCGAGCACGGATTTCCGAGTTTTTTATACTGCCGGAAGATTGGCGCAGAGCGGACATCTTTCTGATATCTATAACCTCAACCTTCAATATAACTTCCAGGTTAATTATTTTGGGGTGACAATTAACCCGTCTGATCTGCTAACCTTCAACCATCCCCCCCTGCTCATTCCAATCCAGGCACTGCTGTTCAGTGAAGCCTTTGCGGCCTCTTACTGGCGCTGGGTAATTTTCCTGATCCTTCTGCTGGTGTGCAGTTCCATCCTGGTGGGGAGACTTTTATTGCTGAGGGGTTGGGAGAAACCTGCCACCGCGTTGGCTGTGATGGGATGGGCGTTATCCTATCCAGTCTTCCTGAGTGTGTTCAAAGGACAGGATACAGCGCTCCTGCTACTGGGAGCAATGGTCTGGATGTATGGCCTGTTGACCGACCAGGATTGGCTGGCAGGGTTGGGGTTGGCTCTCACGACCGTACGCCCGCAGATCGCGCTGGCGATGGCAATCCCATTCCTGTTCAAGCGCAGGAAAATCTGGTGGTGGTTCTGCGCGGGTGCCATACTCCTGGTGGTTTATTCGGTTGCCATGCTTGGCTGGAGGGGTGTGGAGGAATTCATGCAGGTCATGCTGGTCAGCGCACGGGGGGATGGGTATGGGATCAGCCCAGCGACAATGTTCAATTTCATCGGGGTGGTCACGCGTATCTTTCCCGATGCCAATGCCAATATCGTAAGCATCTCGGTGTGGATTTTCTTTATCCTGGTAATCCTGCTATTAAGTTTTACCTGGTGGAAAAGCAAGAAAATTGGGACCTGGCAGATCATCCTGATGGTGACTCTGTGCGTTTTTGCCGCACCCCATTTGCACTACCACGACCTGAGTCTCTTGCTGCTAGCGATGGTGGGCATGATGGTGGATGGCGTGGAGCGCGGAATCCTGCCTCTAAAAGCAGCCAGACTGATCCCTCTGAGCCTGTCTGTCCTTCTGGTCCTGGCGGATGTGACTGCATTGAGGTTCTGGGGGCCCTACCTCTTGATGCTGCTCCTTTTGACATGGCCATGGTGGAGCACCCGATTGCGGATAAGCAGTAAAAAAAAGTTGATGGATAAGGTGCAGTCTCCATGAAATCCAGGAGGATGGACTTCAAAAGGCTGGTGTTAATCGGCGGGGTGGTATTCCAAGTGGCCTGGTATCTTCTACTCTGGACCCGCTTTGTCGCCTCCCCTGAATTGAAGGGGGCCGATTTTATCAGTTTCTACACTGCCGGGGTTATCGCCAGATCTCACCAACCATCCCAAATATACGACCTGCAATTGCAGCATGACCTGCAGCAGGAGATCGTGGGAAAACAGATCAGTTCCACGGAATTCCTGCCATTCTTGCACCCACCCTTCCTGGTACCTTTGCAGGAGTTGATCGCAGGGAGTGACTACCGGGTGGCTTACGAGCTTTGGAGCCTAATTTTGCTGACTTTCCTGGCAGTTGCCGCAATACTGCTCTGGTATATGCTGCGGAGCAGGGGCTGGGAAAGGAAAACGAGCGCGCTGGCGGTAATCTCCGTGATACTGTTCTATCCGACATTCATCAGCCTGCTGAAGGGGCAGGATACGGCGTTCCTGTTGATGGGCGCGTTCTTGTGGTTGCTGGGTTTTATGGAGGAAAAGGATTGGCTGGCGGGAGCGGGACTAGCCCTGACAATGATCCGGCCACAGCTCGCGCTAGCGCTGGCAATCCCTTTCCTGTTCAAACGCAGAAAAATCTTCTTGGGATTTCTCCTGGGAGGAGCCACCCTGGCGGTATACAGTTTCCTCATGTTGGGGATGAAGGGGACGCAGAGTTTCATTTCCACCCTGTTCCTGAGTGCAAGCGGTGAAGGGTATGGTCTGAACCAGGCCGGGATGTTCAATCTGACGGGGATGCTCCTGCGCCTGGCGCCGGGGCTGGACCCAGGGATCATCCAAACGATCGGATGGATATTCCTCGCAACCACGCTGACGGGTCTATGCATCTTGTGGGGAAGATCAAAAGAACTTGGCGCCCGGCATATTGCCCTGGCTGTGGCTTTGAGCCTGCTGGCTGCCCCCCACCTTCACTATCACGACCTGGCGCTCCTGGTCATCGCCCTGGCAGGACTGGGACTT
Source organism: uncultured Anaerolineales bacterium (assembly GCA_903829085.1). Classification (GTDB taxonomy): domain Bacteria; phylum Chloroflexota; class Anaerolineae; order Anaerolineales; family Villigracilaceae; genus UBA877. The sequence continues at coordinate 5,074 of CAIKOL010000087.1, forward strand.
GCTGGGGTGAGAGCGGGCCGGTTGAGACCCTGGCAGGCAGCAGCTCTCCCAATGATCGTTTCGGTGATCCTGCTGGTGAGCGAGTTTTGGGACCCGGTGCGGTTCAGTGTTCCTTATATTCTGATGGCAGGCATCCCGGTGGTAACCTGGATCGTGGAACATGCAAAAAAAGATTAATTCCCAGAGGCTTATTCTTATCACAGGATTAACCGCGCTGGTTATTTCGTATTCCTTGTTGTGGATAAGAATGATGAATGATCCGGTGGAAAACACCGGCTCAGATTTCATCACGTACTACACCGTGGGGGTGATCGCCAACCGTTATGGCCTTGAGAACGTATATGATTTTCAATTACAGAAGGCAGTCGAGGAGGAAATTGTCGGATTTAAAATCGCCGATGCGAATGTGATGCCCTATAACCATATTCCTCTGATCAACCCGCTCCTGGCCTTGCTGGCAGGTGCAGTCGGGGGAAGATATCTTCTGGGGTTGTCTGTCTGGGCGGTCGTGCTCCTGCTGGTGTATATTCCGGCGGTATGGATCTTATTGCAGATCAGAGCGGAGCTTCTGGAGGCGAGTTTTGTAAACTTAATGGCGTTTGTGCTTTTCTTCCCCCTTTTTGTCAGCCTATTGAATGGACAGGATACTTTTCTCCTTTTCTTGGGGGCGGTACTCCTGGTTAGCGGTGTATTGAATCACAAGGACTGGAGCGCTGGAATGGGCCTGGCCTTGATGACCGTGCGGCCACAAATTGCCCTGATGATGGCCCTGCCTTTCATCTTTACAAACAGGAGGATCTGGTGGCGATTCTGTGTGAGCGCGCTTTTGTTTGTCCTCATCAGTATCATTCCATTAGGAGTGTCGGGAGTTAAAGACTTTCTTAATATCATGTCTACCGCGGTCGTTGGTTCCAAGGATACGGCCATGTTCAATATCATCGGTTTTTTAAGCAGGGCTCTGCCCGCCGGGCAAGCGAGGATGATCCAACTCATCGGCTGGGGCGCGTATGTTCTGGGGGTTATTGGCCTGTGTATCCTGTGGAAGAAGTGTAAAGAAGTCGATGAAAGGGTTTTGGGACTGGCTCTTGTGTTGAGCTTGTTGGTATCACCGCACCTGGTATACCATGATTTGACTCTGTTGATGATCCCCCTGGTCATAGCCATATGGAAAGGAGTGGAAGCGGGACTTCTTCTTAAGAAGGATGCCACCTCGGTTATCCTTATTATTTCGGTTTTGCTGTTGCTGAGTTTTGTACAAACAGCAGCCCAATACGCGGCTGTTTATCTATTAATAGGCGTTTTGTTGATATATCTATGGAAACCGGATTGGGTTAATAAAAGATTGCAGTCACTATCGGTTCGAAGGGAATCCCATGGAGCGAACTAAAAAAGAAGATCCTGGAGATTCCAAACTGTTGAGGTGAGAAGACCTTGAAATAACAATAAAGGATCTGATTGGGATTTCCGTTCTTTAGTGCCACCAAATCATGCCCAACCTTCCGCTGCCAGGGCATCGTGCAGTTCATCGGGATGGTGGCGGCAGCGGAATTCCAGGCGGGAGGACTCAGCGTGCGCCTGGCTGTAAGGCAGCCCGGTTGCCATACGATTGCGTTCGTGCAACTCATGGAGCAGCACATAGCCGCGCTCCTGCTCCTCAATGGCATCATCGATCCAGACTTCGCCTTCGGGGATGAATTCATAGACATGGTCGTGACCACCGGCGGTGTAATCAATATCGAATACACTGCGCACCAGGCGGCCATTTACAATCCAAATGCTGACGCCGTTCTCCAGTTTTTTCCACAGGCGCTCGTGGACTGCGCCAGCTTCGGGTAGAACCTGTCCTTGATGAGTGACCTTGCGGACATCCCCAGAACGACGCCTCTCCCGACGCTCCACCAGGTCGGCCTGGGTGATGGCATCGGCATAGGTGGCACCTTTTGCCATCAGGTCATACTCCACCAGCAGATGCTCAATAAAGAAAAGCCGCTCATCGTGTTCGGCTTGCCGGTCAATCCAGAATTCCTTTTCCGGAATATAAGGGAAACGGTAATGCTGTCCGAAATTGGTGAATTCTTCATCCATGTGGCCACGAATGTAGATACCATCGACAATCCAGACCTGGAAATCGCCGCGGGTCTCATCCATTTGCAGATAGGGCGGTTTGAGGGATTCTGACATGGGGGACACTCCTTGATCAACATGGGCCGAAGGGGTGAGATGAGACGTGATTCCTTCGTTGCCAACCCATAAATTTTAAGGTGTTACACAGGAAAGGTCTGTATAATACAGCTTGCAGAATTATACGTCCTTCACAAAGAAATGGAAAATGTTTTTTTGAGGTTACCATGTCAAATCTTGATGGATTATCCACTTCGAAAGCAGTCAACAAGCATGTGAAAGTACTTATCTTGGGCGCTGGACCGGCAGGCCTAGCGGCTGCGCTCTACGCGGCGCGGGCTGACCTGCAGCCATTGGTGCTGACCGGTCTCCAGTTGGGCGGACAGGTATCGTTGACGAATACCATCGAGAACTACCCGGGTTTTCCCGACGGGGTGGGCGGGGCGGAACTGGGCGAACTGTTCCAGAAACAAGCCGAACGCTTCGGGGCGCTGGTGGAACTGGATGAAGCGCAGAGCGTGGACCTGTCAGCCCGCCCGTTCAAAGTCAGCACGGATAATGGTGAATTTACCGCTGATGCGCTGATCATCGCCACCGGAGCCAGCCCCAACCTGCTCAACATCCCGGGTGAGACAGGGTTAACCGGCATGGGAGTGTCGTACTGTGCCACCTGCGATGGCTGGTTCTTCAAGGAGAAAAAAGTGGTGGTGGTGGGTGGCGGGGATTCAGCATTGGAGGAAGGGCTTTTCCTGACACGCTTCGCCACTTCCGTGACGATCGTCCATCGACGGGATAGTCTGCGGGCCGGGGCGATCCTGCAGAAGCGTGCCCTGGATAACCCAAAGATCCATTTCATCTGGAACAGTGTCGTGACGGAAGTCAATGGAGTGGACAAGGTTGAAGCCCTTAAAATAAAGAACCTCCAGACCGGTGAAGAGAGCACTTTCCTGACCGACGGCCTGTTCATCTTTATCGGCCACACTCCCAATACGCAGATGTTCGAGGGGCAATTGGAAATGAATAATGGCAGCATCAAAGTGGACGAACGGATGCATACCAGCATTCCGGGAGTCTTCGCGGCAGGCGAGTCAGCAGATTCGCACTTCAAGCAGGTGATCACTTCGGCGGGGATGGGAGCGGCAGCAGCCATTGAGGCGACCCGTTTTCTCGAGCAGCAAGCCGGCTGAAAACCTGGAAAGTGTCATTTGGCCGACGGAGAAATAGCACCTGATTATTGGGATATTTAGATAATAATTGTGTGACAAAGAATACTATCAACAAAAAGGTTTGTTCTGTAGTATAAGCCTGCAAAATGAAGGTAGCATGTCAACCAACCGGGGGGTGGGGAACTCCCCAACTTCTCCCGGTGATCAAAAATTTACTTCCAAGTCTCAGGAGGAACCATGACTGCAAAAATTTCCATTATCGGAGCCGGCATGACCGGCTCGACGACAGCACATTGGCTGGCGGAGCGCGAAATTGCCGACCTGGTGCTGGTGGATATTATCGAAGGTATGCCACAGGGCAAGGCGCTCGACCTGCTGGAAGCCCTGCCCATCATTGGCAAGGATGTATCTGTGGTGGGGAGCAACAATTTCGAAGCCACCAAAGGCTCGGATATCGTGGTCATTACAGCCGGTATCCCGCGCAAGCCAGGCATGAGCCGTGAAGACCTGCTGACAACCAATGCCAAAATCGTCGGCGATGCAACCACCAGCGCGCTCAAGTATTCGCCCGAGGCGATTTTCATCGTATTGACCAACCCCCTGGACACGATGGCTTTCCTGGCGATGAAAGCAGGCAACCTGCCACGCGGACATATCCTGGGGCAGGCTGGCATCCTGGACTCGGCACGCATGCGGGCATTTGTGGCCCTGGAGACGGGCGTGAGCGTGGAGAACATCGATTGCTACGTGCTGGGAGGCCACGGTGACGAGATGGTGCCCTTGACCGGACGCTCGAATATTGCCGGCGTGCCTTTGCGCGAGTACCTGCCAGCCGAAAAACTGGAGGCGATCGTCACACGGACGCGCAAGGGCGGCGGCGAGATCGTCAGCCTGCTCAAGACCGGTTCAGCGTATTATGCGCCGGCAGCAGCCGTGGCGCAAATGGCCGAAGCCATCCTGAAAGACAAGCACCTGATCGTCCCGGCATCGGCGTACCTGCAGGGCGAATATGGCCTGAAGGATATGTTCTTCGGCGTGCCGGTACAATTGGGACGCGGCGGCCTAGAAAAAGTCCTTGAATATAAGCTCGACCCGGATGAAAAAGCAGCACTGGAAAAATCCGCCGCAGCCGTTAAGGAAAGTATCAGCATCTTGCAAACGCTGGTTAAAATCTAAATTCGTTGTGAAGTTCCATGCAACAACAAACTGAAATGGAGGCAAAATGATTCTGTACGAGAAACTCTCAGCCCAACTTCCTGCCTGGCGGGAACGCGTCAAGAAACTTGTCAAGGAAAACGGCGACAAGGTCATTGACCAGGTAACCATTGGCCAGGTATATGGTGGGATGCGCGATATCAAGTCCCTGGTGACGGACATCTCCTTCGTGGACCCGGCGACCGGTATTAAATTCCGGGGCATGGCTATTCCCGAAGTACTGGAGAAACTGCCCAAGCCCGATGGAGCGGCCATTCCTTATGTCGGCGGGTTATTCTACCTGTTGCTCATTGGCGAAATTCCCACCAAGGCCCAGGCTGAAGAAGTGGAAGCCGAATGGGCGAAACGTTCGGCCATCCCGGCGCATGTGTTTGCCATGCTGCGGTCCATGCCGAAAGACACGCACCCGATGGTTTTATTCTCTCAGGCGGTATTGGCACTGCAGAGCGGTTCGAAGTTCGCCAAAGCCTATCACGATGGCGTCAAGAAAGACCTGTACTGGGAATCGACCCTGGAAGATGCTCTCGATCTGACCGCCAAACTGCCCACCATCGCAGCGTTCATCTACCAGTTGAAATACGGCGACGGGAAAGAACCAAAATTCGATCCGAAACTGGATTATGGCACCAATTTTGCACGGATGCTGGGTGTGAAAGATGAGAAAGGGTATGCTGAGCTGTCCCGCTTGTATTTCATCCTGCACTCCGACCACGAATCCGGCAATGTCAGCGCCCATGCCACGCACCTGGCTGCCTCAGCGCTCTCGGATGCGTACTACGCTTTCTCGGCCGGGCTCAACGGACTGGCCGGGCCATTGCACGGCCTCGCCAACCAGGAATGCCTGGGCTGGCTGATCGATGTGCGCGATAAGTTCGGCGGCGTGCCGCCGCGCGAAGACCTATACAAGTTTGCCTGGGATACGCTCAATGGCGGCAAAGTCATCCCCGGTTACGGGCATGCAGTCCTGCGCGTTACCGACCCACGCTTCACGGCACAACTCGAATTTGCCAAAGCCCGCTTCCCGGAAGACACTCTCATCCGGCTGGCGGAACTGGTCTATGATGTGGTCCCGGCGGTGCTGAAGGAACAGGGCAAGGCCAAGAACCCGGCGCCCAACGTGGATGCCATCTCGGGCACGCTGCAATACTACTATGGCGTGCGCGAGTTCGATTTCTACACGGTGTTGTTCGGGGTCGGACGCGCCCTGGGTGTGATGCCCAACCTGGTGTGGGCGCGTGCTTTAGGCCAACCCATCGAACGACCCAAGTCGCTTTCGACGGCAATGCTGGAAGAACTGGCAAAGAAGTAACCAGCACCAATTATAGAAAAGAGCTTCCGAGAAAAAATGAATCCGGAAGCTCTTTTTTATCCATTCCATAAAGAATTGAGAATGAGGATACATTTACATTATTCAAGCGGAGATCGCTGGGCTACATATCGCTCCAATTCCGGCGTGGGACGCGCGTATTCCTGTCCCATCAACGGGGAGGAGATGATGAAATCTGCCGTGGAGCGGTTGCAGGCAGTGGGGATGTTATACAGCACAGCCAGACGCAGCAAGGCTTTAATATCCGGGTCGTGAGGTTGGGGTTCCAGGGCATCCCAGAAGAAGATGAGCATGTCCAGCGTACCCCCGGCGATGGCCGCTCCGATCTGCTGGTCACCACCCAGAGGACCGGAAAAAAAACGGGTGACCGGCAGGCCCAGTTCCTTCGACAGCAGTTCGCCGGTGGTTCCCGTGGCAAACAGGATGTGGCGCGACAACGTTTCGCGGTTGAAGCGTGCCCAGTCCAATAGTTCAGGTTTTTCGTTATCGTGGGCCACCAGGGCGATGTGTTTTCGTTCGGCAAGTACTTTCATCGTGACCTTCTCCTATGGTTTGATTGCGCGGGTGGCGATATAAGCCGGGTGATACTTACTGAGGGGCGAATCCGGACAGATATCCTCATAGAAACCGGTGATGGCGAACCCGGCATCGGTCTGACCGGCGATCAAATCGGTGAGACTGTGGCCGAATTCAAGCGGGATGCCTTCTTCGATGCAGATATCCAATTCCTCCGGCTCCATGTCTTTCAGGTCGGAGTAGGGAATGGCATACCTGACTTGCAGGTTTTTTTGTTCGTCGGCGTGGGTGCCAAACATATAGTAGATGGGGTTGGCAAAGCCAGCCAGCAACAACCCGCCTGGACGGAGAACACGGAAGGCTTCCCGCCAGACCGGACGAACCTCGGGGCAGAAGACGTTGGAGACTGGATGGAACACCAGGTCGAAGGTGAGGTCTGCAAATGCAGATAAATCACGCATATCGCCTTCAACGGTGTGCAGTTCCAACCCCTCGCGGGCAGCCACCTGGCGGTCCTGCTCCAGTTGGGCGGGGGAATTATCGAAGATGGTGACATTGGCACCCAGGGCAGCGAATACCGGGCCTTGTTGGCCTCCACCGCAAGCCAGGCCAAGAAGGTCCAGCCCCCGGAAAGGCGGGAACCACTCACAAGGCACGGGCCTGATCTCGGTCAGCAGGACAGAGAAATTCCCCTGGCGGGCAGCAGCGATAGTTTGTGAGTCAACCGGAAGGGTGAATTTGTTCTTCACATCCACCTGCCGGTTCCAGGCATAGCGGTTGTAATCGCGCACATTAAGGGTTGGTCCAGGCATATCCGTCTCCAGTTTTTATTATACACGGTTCAAATCAATGCCCCGGGAGGCAGCACTCTTTGGCCGGTTGGAAGAAAAACCCCCGCGAAAAAACTTCGCGGGGGTTGAAATTTGAACCATCAAAGATCAAGGTGTGGGTGTGGCTACTTGCCCGGCACCGCTCCAGCCAAAATAACGCATATCAGAGGCAGCCCCGGCAGTGGACCAGATCGGGTTACCCTGATCATCCGTTCCCGTCTGGCGGACAACCACCACCCACCACTGCATGATATGGGTTCCGTTATCCTGCGGGCGGAAAGTGACCGGAACAATAAACTTGGTATCGGTCACGTATTGGGTGAGTTTGCGGCCCGTCTCACCGGTGAGGTCTTCAACCAACACCTGGTAACGCTCATTATCCCGCAAAGCACCGACCGAGGCCCATTGGAGCGTGATGGTATCATTCGCCAAGGTAAACGAAGTGCCGTTGGCAGGCAGAAGCAGATTGGGGGCCGGATAAGGAGGCGGAGCCGTGGGTGTGGGGCTAGGGCCAGGCGTGGCAGAACGCATGCAGAGGGGGATGGTCAGGTGCGTATCCGTGAAGACATTATTCGTGCTCAACCCGTTCCAATCCTTGATGGCTGTGATCGAGACACCATAACTATTGGCAATCGTGCTGAGGGTATCATTGGCCTGAACGGTGTAATCCACTGTATCGCAGGCTGCCCGGGTGGCTGCAGCGGGTTCCAGGGTGACGGTAGGGGCGGGTGGCTGGGTAGGTGTGGGGAGGGGTACCAGGATGGTTTGACCGACCTGCAGGTCAGTGCAGGTGCTGTTCAGGTTATTCAAGGAAACAATAGCTGTCACCGAGGAACTGTACAAACCGGCAATGGAAATGCACGAATCTCCACTTTGGACAACGTACGGTTTCGGCGGTTCCGGAGTGAGCGTGGGGGTTTCGGTCGGAATAAGCGTCTCGGTCGCAGTAGGAGTGAGGGAAACGGTTATTGTAGCGGAGGGTACAGCGGTGCTATCTGGCAGTTTCCCGGTACCCTTTAACGTGAAGAACAAAGCCAGCGCGCCAATGACCAGGAAGACAGCCAGCAGGCCCAGAGCGACAGGCAGACTGAGGGTTACTTCCGGCATATGCGCTCCCCGGACAGTTTTTTCTGATTTTGCTTTTTGCTTGGGGGTGGCGCTGAATTCGCTGCCACACACTACACAACGGGTGGCATTTTCAGCCAGGCGTGTGCCGCAGGTAGGGCAGAGTTTGGTAGGGGTTGATTCAGGGCTCATAGTTTTGGGATTATACCATGAGGAGGAGAATTGAAAGTGTGAACGACATTAAGCGTGCTGCGCATAGACAAGAGGCTGGATGCACCCGGATTACCATTATTGGAATTGCCGATACGATTTCGGGTGCGATATAATGTTCCCGTGATGGATAACAACCTTGCGCTCTTTAAAACCATGCTTGTCATCCGGCGCTTTGAGGAACGATTGTTGGCCGAATTCTCAGCTGGGAAACTGGCAGGCACCACCCATGTTTCCATCGGACAGGAAGCTGATGCGGCCGGGATTTTTTCCGTTACCGACCCTGAGGATGTTGTTTTCAGCAACCACCGCGGTCACGGGCACTTCCTGGCTTATGGCGGGGAGCCATACCGGTTGGCAGCCGAACTGATGGGCAAGGCGACCGGCGTGGTGGGCGGACGGGGGGGCAGCCAGCATATCCATTGGCGTAATTTTTATACGAACGGAATCCAGGGAGGTATTGTACCGGTTGCCACAGGAATGGCACTGGCCGAAAAAATCAAAGCAACCGGCAAGATCGCACTGGTTTTTATTGGCGACGGCACGCTGGGAGAAGGGGCGCTCTACGAGAGCCTGAACATGGCTGCCTTGTGGAAACTCCCCATCCTTTTCGTACTCGAAAATAACCGTTTTGCCCAGACAACGCCGGTTGAAAAAGGCGTGGCTGGATCCATGCCCGGACGGTTTGCGGCTTTTGGGATACCTGTCTGGGAGCGCGACTCAACCGATGTGTTGGAAATCCAATCTGCAGCGGGCGAAGCGGTCGGCGTGGTGCGATCCGGGGGAGGGCCGGTGAGCCTGATCATCCATACCCATCGTTTCTCTGCCCACAGCAAGGGGGACGACCCACGGCTGCCCGAAGAGCTCATCCGCATCCGGCAGTTCGACCCCTTAATAATTCATGGCGCTAGGCTTTCAAAGAATGACCGGGAAAAAGCAGAGGCTGATGCAATCAGCAGCATTGACGAGGCGTTTCTCCGCGCGAGCGCAGACCCGCTGCCTGGCTTAACCGTTGAAGTTCCGGCGTCAGATGTCGGGCGTTCGAACTTGGAAATCTAAACCCATGCCGATCGTATTGGAACGACTCAATTACGCTCTTCAACACGCCATGGAAAGCGACGAACGCGTGTACCTGCTGGGTGAAGATATCCTCGACCCTTACGGCGGGGCTTTTAAAGTAACGCGCGGGCTGTCCACGAAATTTCCCAAGCGCGTCCTGACCACACCCATCTCCGAGGCAGCCATCGTCGGGATGGCAAATGGCATGGCGCTGCGCGGCCTGCGCCCGGTGGCCGAGATCATGTTTGGCGATTTTCTTACCCTGACCGCCGACCAGCTGGTTAACCATGCTGCCAAGTTCCGCTGGATGTACAACGACCAGGTGCGCGTGCCAGTGGTGGTGCGCGCCCCGATGGGCGGGAGACGCGGATACGGTCCCACACATAGCCAGTCACTGGAAAAAATGTTCCTGGGTGTGCCCGGGTTGAAGGTGGTGGTTCCCAACAGCCTGGGCGACCCAGCGGAACTGCTGTGTGCGGCCATTGCGGATGATGACCCGGTGCTGTTCATCGAACACAAACTGTTGTATACCTGCCCCATGTCAGTTTCGAGGGAAGGCGAGCTGGTCGATTTTCAAATTGAACAAACCCAAGGGGCTTATCCAGCATTTACCTTGCGGCCTGCGAACACCCCCCGCCTCACCATCGCCTGTTATGGGTATAATTTCGAGCTTGTGCGGTCAGCTGCCCTTGAACTGATGATGGAGCAGGAAATCTTTGTCGAAATCGTCCTTTTTTCCCAACTCAGCCCTTTTGACCTGGAACCTCTCTTCCTGTCGCTGGAACGGACCGGGAAATTACTGACGGTCGAAGAAGGAACCCGCTCCCTGGGCTGGGGTGCAGAGGTGAGCGCAGAGGCGGTTGAAAGACTGGCAGGGATCAAGGTCAGGCGCGTGGCAGCCCTGGATCTTCCAATCGCCAATGGGAAGAACCTGGAGGATGCCATCCTGCCAGGGTTGCAGGATATTGTCACTGCGGCGCTGGAACTGGCGGCAAGATAAAGCCTGAGGAATACCAAAAAGGGAAGATGAACCAATGATCAAATCCGAAATCCTCGTCCCCCTGTTGAATGCCAACGAACCCGAAGCGCGTCTGATCGGTGTTCACATCCAGGATGGACAGTTCGTTGAAAAAAGCATATTGCTATTCACAATCGAAACCACCAAGGCTACTTCAGATATCGAATCCCCGCAGGCTGGCTTTATCCACATCCTAGCAAAGGAAGGCGAAACCCTACCGGTTGGAGCCAGGCTCGCCGTGCTCACCGATACTGCCCAGGAACCGTTCGAAACCCAACCCGCTCATCCGGCAGCTGCTGCCAAGGGAGGTTCAAGAATTACCAAGCCAGCACGCGCATTGGCTGAAGCGCTTGGGCTGGACCTGACACGCCTACCCACCGACCGGCTGGTGACGGAAGAGATCGTCCGGCAGTTCAGCGGAGCGACAAAAAAGATCGCGATCGAATTGCCTCCCACGGACAAACCAAGAATCTTGATCTACGGCGCGGGTGGACATGCCAAGTCGGTGATGGAAATTGTGATCCAGAACAACGTTTACTCCATCGCCGGAATCGTTGATGATGATCAACGCCTGGCAGGAAAACAGGTGCTTGGAATCCCGGTGCTGGGGACGAGAGACCTGCTTGCGGAACTATCCAAACAGGGTGTCCACCTAGCGGCGAACGGCGTGGGTGGAATCATTGACATTGGCGTGCGCGTGCGGATCTTTGAGCAGCTTGAAAGAGCCGGTTTTACATTCCCCGTGTTGGTCCACCCGAGGGCGACCGTCGAACCGAGCGCGAAAGTTAACGAGGGGGTGCAGGTGTTCGCGAATGCTTACGTAGGGGCAGAAGCGGTACTTCACCCGAGGTGCATGGTCAATACCAACGCAGTTGTCTCGCATGATTGCGAGATCGGAGCGTACACGCACATTGCCCCCGGCGCGCTGCTGGCAGGACATGTCCACGTGGGGGAACGGACACTGGTGGGTATGGGGGTGACAACAACGATTGGCATCAAGATCGGTTCCGGGGTACGCATTGGAAACGGGGCCATTGTGCTGGCGGATGTACCAGATAAGATGGTGATCCAGGCCGGGCGTTTCTGGGTGGGAAAAGCAGAGTAAAACTTGCCTGATTAACACGAAATGCGACAGTCCATCGACTGCCGCATCTGTTTATTTACCGAATCGCCAGGCTAAACGTGGGCTGTGAGCCAGTTCTCCACATCCGTAAGGACAACCGCGCGCTCCGGTTCGTTAAATACCTCGTGGTACAACCCGTCATATATCTTGATGGTCTTATCCTTGGAACTGGACTTCTCATACAACATGCGAGTGCCATCAGGATCAACAAGCTTGTCAGAGCCACCCTGCAAGGTTATAAAGGGCAGGGAGATTTTCCCCACCTCGGCGGTGACACGCAGCATGGCCTTCAACATTTCGCTTGCCAGCCGGGCAGGAGTTTTGCCGTGGAACACCTGCGGGTCGTTGATGTAGGCCTTGACCACTTCTGGATCACGCGAGATGCTGGATGTGTCCAACGCCAGCACACCAGCCTTTGGAGCAATGGCAGAGAGAACTTTGCTCATGGTGATGGTGGCTTGAGAAATGCTAGCACTAACCTTGATGGCTGGGGCAGAGATGATGGCGCCTTTGAATTCAGCCTGGTGGTCGAGCAGGTAATAGGTACTGATGAGTCCGCCCAGGCTGTGGCCGAGCAAGAAAATGGGTTTTCCCGACTGCCAGCCCTTGACCATTTTGAGGTAGGTTGTAAGCGTGTCGGTGAAATCTTCAAACCGATTAACCAGCTCGCGCTCGCCACCCGACTTGCCGTGGCCGATGTGGTCCAATCCGTAGACGGCGTAGCCGAGCGGTACGAA
>CAIKOL010000088.1 GCA_903829085.1 uncultured Anaerolineales bacterium
CAACACCCCCATATATTTACATCCATCCCGGCAGCTCCCAAAGAGCCAAAATGCCGCGTCTACAAGGAAGAACTGTGCTATACTCTTTTTATCAGTTTTGAATTGGATAACTGGTTTTGTGTGGTGCCTTTGGCCGCCGACCCTGTTATGGGGCTGGTGGTCATTTTTTATCCGGCCGTGCCGGAGAGAGAAGTACAAAATGGATGTAAAACTTTACGTAGGAAACATGAACAAATCAACCACTTCGGCAGAACTGAACACCCTGTTCGCTCAGGCCGGGACGGTCACCAATGTTGACGTGATTAAAGATCGTGACAGCGGCCTGTCAAAGGGCTTTGGTTTCATCACCATGACCGCCCAGGCTGATGCCGACAAGGCCATCAGCATGTTCAACGCTTATTCCCTGGGAGGCAACGATTTGAAAGTGAACATCGCCAAGCCGCGCGTGGAACGCTAGAGCAAGCCGGGCTGCCTCTTATCAAACCAGCCCTTTACGCATGACACAGGACCCCGCCTCACGGCGGGGTCTTTGATTCCCTCCATCATTCAAAACCAGCGGGACAACTTTATGATCCAAGTTGAGCCAGTTCAGCCTCGCCCAGCTCCATATCTGCTGCAGCCAGGTTCTCCGCCTGGTGCTGCGGATTGAACGACATCGGGATGGTGATGACCCGTGGCTGGCGCACAAGCCATGCCAGCGCGATCTGCTGGGGTGTGGCTCCCCGCTGCTTGGCAAGTGCCTGTAAAGGGCGATTCCCTCGGATGAACCTGCGCTTCACCGGGGAATAGGCCGTCAGCAGGATGTCATTGGCCTGGCAGTAAGCCAGCACGCCGTTCTTAGCATAGGTGCGGTCCGGCAGGCTGTAAGATACCTGGTTGGTAAGCAGAGGCGTTTCTGACAGGGCCACGGATTTTTCCAGCAGCTTCAGATCAAAGTTGCTCACTCCCAGATGCCTGGCCTTGCCGTCGGTAACCAGCTTGTTGAGGGCGCGAAAGGCTTCCACCAGGTTCATCCCCCGTCTTGGCCAATGGATCAGGTACAGATCCACATAATCCATGCCAAGGCGGCGCAGGCTGGTCTCGCAGGAACGCAGCACCTGCTCGTAACCCAGGTGCTCGGGGCTGACTTTGGAAGTAATGAACAATGATTCCCGATTCAGGCGCGCTGTGCGGATTGCCTGTCCAAGCAGTTCTTCAGCATGGCCGGCGGCATACATTTCCGCGGTATCGAAAGCAGTGTAGCCCAATTCCAACGCCGAGCGCAACGCGGCCAGGGAGCGGGCATCCTGGGCGGTCTCCGCGTTATTTTCACCGCCGATTGTCCAGGTTCCAAACCCGATTTTCGGAATGGCTAAATTACGGATGGTTTCGTATCTCATAACTGTAATTATAGTATACCTGCGGGCACAAATTGCGCTTCCTACCGGGTAAAAAGGCGCAATTTGTGCCTGTGACGGGTATAGCATTCTGGGTTTCCTTTCAGGCATGTTCTCAATATCCGTTTCCGGTTTTCCGCTTTATAATACCTGCATCATGTCCCACTATGACCTGTGTCTCGCCTGGAACTGGGAATACGACCGTGATTTCGTCCATCTGCTGGAAGCCGCCTGTATAAAAAACGGTCTGACGTTCTTTTCGGTCACACCTGAGAATCTCGAGTCGACCCTGGCAGGGCTTTCCAGCGGGGAACTTACCTTCGCGGCTTTCTTCGACCGGGTCTCTGAATCCGATTCTCGCTTCCAACCGCTGGTGGACCAGCAGCGTCAATCCCAGGTATTCCGGATCAACCCCCAGGAGCTGACCCTGTGGTCAGCCGATAAGGCCACCATGCACCTGGAATTTGTCAGCCGCAAAGTGGATACGCCTTACACCATCCTGCTCCCCCCGTGCGATCAACAGCCCGACCTGCCACCGCTTGACCTGAGTCCGCTGGGCGGGCGTTTTGCCATCAAGCCGGCCTCCCTGGGCGGCGGGGAAGGCGTGGTATTGGATGCCACTTCCCTCGAGCAGGTGCTTACTGTGCGCTGGCAGCACCCGCACGAGAAATATCTTCTGCAGGCTCATGTAACCCCCCAGACCCTGGAAGGCCGCCCGGCTTGGTTCCGTGTGCTGGTCTGCGATGGAGCCGTCTATCCCTGTTGGTGGGACCAGCTCACGCACATTTACACCCCCGTGCAGGCAGAGCAGCATTTCCGCTTCGAGCTGCGCAGCCTGTACGAGATCGCCCGCCGCATCGCCGGGATTTGCCACTTGCATCTGTTCTCCACCGAGATCGCCCTGTCAGCGGAGGACCGTTTCCTGGTGGTGGATTATGTCAACGATCCGGTCGACCTGCGTCTGCAGTCCAGGGCCATGGATGGGGTTCCGGATACCTTCGTGGCAAGCATCGCCGGTCGGCTGGCGCGGCTGGTCGCTGCCCACCGTTTCTCCCACTCCCTACTCTAACAAACGCTTAATCTTCTCCTCTCCTGGGAAAGGTATAATCCCGCCCATTATCGCCAAAGGAGAAGAGTATGAGCAAACACCGGAAGGTTGCTCGAAAAAAGCGCCGGCTGCGGAGCCGTCGCTGGATGAGCATTGGCCTGGGGGTACTGGGCGCGTTGGTTGTACTGGGTACGACGACCATGCTTGCCGGGATGCAGGTTGAGCAGCACAACAGTTTTTGCGCCACGTGCCATACGCAGGATGAATCAAAATATGTCCAGCAATCGCTGGCCCCCGCCATGGACCTGGCCAGTTACCACGAAGCCAAGGGAGTGGCACTTTGCATTGACTGTCACAGCGGTACTGGTCTGGCTGGGCGTATCGGCGGTCTGGTGGCGGGCGCGTCCGATATGATTTCCTATGTGAGTGGGCACTATCCCCAACCCGCCGTGCAGGAGAATCCCATTGGCGACGGCAACTGCCTGAAATGCCACACCACCGTGATCCAGGCTCAGGATATAAACAACCATTTCCATTCCCTGTTATCCCAATGGCAGGCCATGTCCCCCGCCAGTGCTGCCACCTGTGTGAGTTGCCATACCGGACACAACCCCAATGGCGACGTGCAACTTGGGTACCTCAACCAGACTGATACATCGGCTATTTGCCAGCAGTGTCACCAGGTTGCCGGGGTGCAGTAAGCAACCGGTTTCTTGAATTTTGAAAATAAAACCCGCTTATTGGCGGGAATTTGTTAATCCACCTGTTGCAACCCGCCAGCACCCCAATATCCTTTTCCACTCGTCTTGAGACTGAGGTCAGAAGGCAGGTTTCCACTCTGTCCCAGGAAACTGTAATAGAAGAAGCAAACTTGAAGAAGATCCTCGCTGGGTACCAAATGCTTTCGTAGTATATAATTCACCTGTATACTCTACTATCGAAAGTTTCCTTGGTGGGCCGTTTTGCTGTAAGGATATAATCAAGGTGATGAACAAGATCTCCTCGATCCGCTCGCAAGTGACAGACTGGTTCAAGCAAAGCCTTGAAGGCGATAAGCTGCTTCAATGGATCATTTACATCATCCTGTTTATCGTTCTGATCATTTTCACCATCAGCCATCCGCCTGAAATGCTCCCCTGGCGTTTCTACGGGACGGTACTGGCCCTGGCCTTGCTGCTGGTGCTCAATATCCTCTGGCAGAATTGGCAGCAGACCATTCCAGCTGAATGTTCAAAACCGTTCGAAAAGTGGATTTTCCTGCTTGTGTCGGGGATCCTGCTTCTGGCAGCCGTCTGGATGGGGGAATTATTCAACGCCATCTTCCTGTTATTCATGCTCTGCTCGCAAGCCACCATCCTGCTTGGAGTCTGGCCTTCAGGATTGATCTTCTCCCTCATCAATATGGCCGGCTGGTTGGTGGTATTTCGCCTCATGGGCGCCGACAACGCTTCCTTGGTTTCCTTCGCAGCCTCCATCGGGATTGGGATCCTGTTCGTTTCATTCCTGGCTATCTTGCTCGACCGGTATGCCAGGCAGACCCAACGGGCCGAGAACCTGCTGCTCGAACTGCAGGCTGCCAACCTCCACTTGGAAACTGCCCGCCAGAAGGAAAAAGAACTTGCCATCGCCGAGGAGCGGGTCCGGTTGGCGCGTGACATCCACGATGGGTTGGGCCATCATCTCACCGTGTTGAGCATCCAGTTGCAGGCCGCTGATAAGCTGGTAACTCGCAATCCACAGGCTGCGGTCGAAGCCATCCAGCAGAGTCGCATCGAAGCTCAGGCCGCCCTGGATGAAGTCCGGCATAGCGTCAGCATGATGCGGCAAAGCCCGGCCGATACCCAGCCGTTGCCGGAAGTATTATCCAATTTGGTCAAAGATTTCGACCAGCGAACAGGAATGCGTTCCACTTTTGAACTGAACGGCTCGCCATCGGAGCTTTCCTCCTTTTCCCGGCAGACCCTCTTCAGGACTGTCCAGGAAAGCCTGACCAATGCCTACAAGCATGGCAAAGGTGTCCGTGAAATTCATGTGCTGCTTGAATACCTGCCCGGGTCAGTCCGGCTGGTCGTGCAGGATGATGGACAGGCTGCAACTGCCGTGCCTGACCGGCAGCCGGGCTATGGTCTGGTTGGGCTGCAGGAACGCGTGGATCAGCTCGGTGGGCATATTCAAAGTGGTCCGGGGTTGACCGGTGGGTTCGAGGTTGAGGTCAGCATCCCGTTGCAGGAGGGCATCCATGATCCGGGTTCTGCTGGTTGATGATCAGACCCTCATCCGCCAGGGCATTCGCCTCCTTCTGGAGATCGAGCCGGATATCCAGGTGGTGGGTCAGGCTGCCAATGGTCTGGAAGCGCTCGACCAGGCTGGGGCATTACATCCGGATGTGATCTTGATGGATGTGCGCATGCCAGGGATGGATGGTGTAACCGCTACGCAGGAACTAAGCAAGCGTTTTCCCGAGATCAAGGTAATCATCCTGACCACCTTTGAGGACGATGAAACGGTTTTCGAGGGGTTGAAAGCCGGGGCACGCGGTTATCTCCTTAAGGATATCAGCAGCGAAGAGATGGCGGAAGCGGTCCGCAAGGTGGCAGCAGGCGAGGCTCTTATCCAATCCCGGCTCACCAGCAAAGTTCTGGCTGAGTTCTCACGCCTGGCAAAGGCTACCGGGCGGCAGGCCTCATCCAAGACCGCGGGGGGTTCAGAGGCTTTGCCGGTTCCGCTCACCGAGCGCGAACGGGAGGTTTTACAGGCCCTCGCCCGTGGGCTCTCCAACCGGGAGATAGCTGAGCAATTGGTCATTACAGAGGGCACGGTCAAGAATCACGTCTCTAGCCTGATCGAAAAATTGGGGGTGCGCGACCGCACACAGGCAATTCTGAAAGGCCAGGAAATTGGGCTGATCGCCTGAATGAAGTTGCTTGACAGGCTGCCGGGGAGCGCCTTGGACGATCTTCTTCGTCCAGGTGCTCTTTTCATTTGCAACGGCCATCCCCAGGCTGCTCGCCTCCATCCAAAGTCGTGGAACAGGGGCCAGTTTTCTCCTCCTAAAGTCATGGAAACAAATCTATCCTTCCAGGTGCAGACTTCTATCCTCCGGCACTGTCGGTTTGGGGCCTGCCCGGGTATCCTTGCGGTCAATAAACCGATCGGAGGCAAAGAATGGACTCGAACCTTGAAAAGAAAATCGACAACCGCCGCAACCACCGCATCGCCGCAGGCGTCATCCTGATCATCTTCGGTGTAGCTTCCCTGCTGCAGCGCTGGTTGGATATCGGAAATTACATCATTCTTCTGCTTGGGTTGGGCATGCTGGTCTGGGGCTCTATTTCACGCCGCACCGGCTGGATCATCCCGGGTGGTGTTCTCACCGGGATCGGTCTGGGCATCCTGGCCACGGAAAGCGGCTGGATTTTCCCCCTGGCGGACCAGGATGGTGTCTTCCTGCTCTGCTTCGCTTTGGGCTGGTTCCTCATCACCCTGCTGACCGCCATCTTCACCAGCATCCAATGGTGGGCGCTCATTCCCGGCAGCATCATGACCCTGATTGGTGCCGGCATCCTGGCCACCAATGGAGTCGTCCGCTGGGCAGATCTCAACCTGGTCTATGCAGTCATCCTGATCGTCGTCGGCCTGGTGATTATTACCTACAAAGGTCGTTCGAAGAAGAATGAATGAATGCCTGTATCCTTGAACCGGGGCAATCAGGCGGTATTCCCTCTCGTAGTTAATTATGATTGAGTGACAGTTCTATTGGAAGCATGAAAATATCCGCTTTACTTTTAGGAGGATCTATGAAAGCCATACTTGAAGTCAAACAACTTGTCAAGAAATACGGTGATTTTACTGCCGTGGACGGGATCTCTTTCGATATCATGGAAGGCGAGATCTTCAGCCTGCTCGGACCCAATGGAGCCGGCAAGACCACCACCATCTCCATGCTTTCGACCCTCTACATCCCCACCAGCGGCGAGGCTGTCATCGGCGGACATTCGGTCACCAAGGAACCGATGGCTGTCCGCAACCTGATCGGCGTCGTCCCCCAGGACCTGGCACTCTACGAAGACCTGACTGCCCGCGAGAACCTGGCATTCTGGGGGCAGATGTACGGCCTGTCCGGCAAGACGCTCAACGCCCGCATCGAACAGGTGCTCGAGCAGATTGGCCTGGTTGACAAGGCCAAAGACCGTGTCAAGACCTATTCCGGCGGCATGAAGCGCCGCGTCAACATCGGCGTCGGCCTGCTCCACAAGCCCAAACTGCTTTTTATGGACGAGCCGACTGTCGGCATTGATCCGCAGTCCCGGCGCCTGATCCTCGATTCGGTCAAAGAACTGAACAAACAGGGCATGACCGTGCTCTACACTACCCACTACATGGAGGAAGCCGAGGAGCTCTCTGACCGGGTCGGCATCATGGACAACGGCAAACTGATCGCCCTGGGCACCCAGGCCGAACTGACCAAACAGGTCGGCGAGATGGAGACCCTCATCCTGCATGTTGGCGAGAACGACGACCCCGAGCGCCTGGCTGTCGCCCTGCGCTCCTTGAAAATGGTACGCAAAGCCGATGTGACCGATCACACCGTTTCGGTGATCGTCCCCGAAGCTGAGCAGGCCCTCGCCCCGGCTGTCACCCGCGCCAACGAACTGGGCATCAAGATCCACTCGGTGGATATGCGTGAGCCCAACCTGGAAGCGGTTTTCCTCCATCTGACGGGAAAAGCTTTACGAGATTAGTGGCTGTTCTCTGTTCTCTGTTCTCTGCTTCGGAGTCTCCTATGCGTAAATTACTCCTCATTGCCTTCAAAGACCTTAAACTCATCTTCCGCGACAAAGCCGCCCTGACATTTATGTTGCTGGCGCCCTTCCTGCTGACTCTCGGCTTGGGCCTCGTTACCGGGGCATATGGCAGCAGCGGCTCCAGCGGCATCAGCCAGATCAAGATCATCATCGTCAACCAGGATTCCGGCCAACTCGGCCAGGCGCTGGTCGACCTTTTCCAGTCTGCCGGTCTGGCCGACCTGGTGGCTCCCACCCTCGTCTCAGACCCGCTGACTGCCCGCGCCCAGATCGACGCCAATGCCGCCGTCGCGGCGGTTATCGTCCCGGCTGGTTTTACGGACAATATCATTCCCGCCAACTACCAGGCTCCTGCGGCGGATATCCTTCAGATCGAGATCTATAAGAACCCCCTTTCGCCGGTCAGCGCCGGGGTGATCCAGTCCATCGTCGAGGAATTCATCAGCCGGGTCGAGACCGGGCGCGTCGGTGGACAGGTCATCGTAACGCAGCTGCTATCTGCCGGTCTGATCGCCCCCGACCAGGTCAGCGCCATCGCGGCTGAGATGGGTCAGCTCCAGGCCAACTCCGTCGACCAGGCTCCCGCCATCAGCCTCCAGGCCGCCCAATCCGGCCCGGCACAGAAAGCCTTCAACCCGATGGCTTACATGGCTCCCGGCATGGCGCTCATGTTCCTGATGTTCACCGTCAGCAATGGTGGGCGCTCCATCCTGGCAGAACAAGCCCGCGGCACCCTGCCGCGCCTGCTGGTCTCGCCCACCAACAGCGCCCAGGTGCTGATCGGAAAGATATTTGGCGTCTATGTGACCGGCGTGATCCAGATGCTTATCCTGATCGTGACCTGTTCGCTCCTGTTCAACATCCAGTGGGGTAACCCGCTCGGGATACTGGTGCTTATCCTGGCAGCGGTCTTCGCTGCCACCGGTTGGGGCATGCTGATCACTTCAATCGCGCGCACTCCCGGCCAGGTGGGTAACATCGGCACGGCCATCATGCTCACCTTTGGCATCCTGGGCGGCACCTTCATCCAGAACAGCTTCATGCCGGGCTGGTTCCAGATCGTCAGCAAGATCACCCCCAATGCCTGGGGACTCGACGGGTTTACCACTCTTGGGCTGGGTGGTTCACTGGTTGACCTGGGCCGGCCCCTGCTCGGGCTGGCTGTCATGGGTATAGCACTCTTCGTCGTGTCCATCCTGATTTTTAGCCGCCGCTCGTTCGCCCAGAAGTGAGGCTGTCATGAAGAAAATTTACAACATCATCTGGAAAGACACCATTCTGCGCTTTTCAAGCCTCTCCGAGCTCCTTTTCTTCCTCATCCTGCCGCTCATATTTACCTTCATCCTGGCTGGCGGCACCGGCACCCAGAATGCCGATAACCGCATCCGCCTGCTGGTCGTGGATCAGGCCCAATCGCCTCTTTCGGCGCAAATTATTGCCGAACTGGCCAAATCCGCTACGGTTCGCCCGGATGTGCTGACGTTGAGCAAAGCCGAGAGCGAGTTCCAGGCCCGCAACGCCTCGGTCCTGCTCGTCATCCCGGCTGATTGCGACAGCCAGACCCTCCGCACCGCTGCCATTGTGCTCGACCTGCGCCAGATGCCGGACAACCTGAACGCCCAGGCCGCCCAGCGCGCCGTGCAGGCCGTCCTGTACCGGCTGGGCAGCGCCGTCAGTATCGCCAAAAACGCTGTCACCGAAGCCGAAAAACTGCGCTCCTTTGCCTCGGAGCTCGATCGGCAGGCATATTTCGACACTGCGCTGGCCAGTGCTCAATCCTTGATGAACTCGGCTCCTGACCGGGAAAATGTTGTCATGGGCGGTACCATAGACCCTATCCAATATGACCCGCGCGCCAATTCCTCCGCCGGCCAGATGATCACCTGGGTCTTCATCCCGCTGATTGGCATCTCGGGTGCTTTTGCCTATGAACGCCAGCGTGGCACCCTGCGCCGCCTGTTGACCTCCCCCACCGGCAAGGGCACCTACCTGCTGGGCACCATCCTCGGCAATGTGCTCTGGTCGCTGGTGCAAATGACCCTCCTGGTGTCCTTTGGCGCCCTGATACTTAAAGTCCACTGGGCCAATAACCCGGCCGCCCTGGCCGTCATGATGACCACCTCGGCCCTGGCTGCCGCGGCTCTGGGTACCATGCTGGGCACCTTTGTCAAGACCGAGGCGCAGGCTTCCGGGCTGAGCATCATGCTTGGCATGGTCATGGCCCTGCTGGGTGGCTGCTGGTATCCGCTCGAATTATTCCCCGCCGTGGTACAGAACCTCGTCAAAGTCCTGCCCACCACCTGGGCCATGCAGGGCATGTTGGATATCCTCCTGCGCGGCCAGGGAGTGATAGGTATTTTGCCCGTCGCAGGTGTCCTGCTCGCCTTCGCCGCGGTCTTCTTCGTCATCGGTATCTTGAGATTCAAATACGAATAATAGATCCCACAGCTTTCTTAGAACGGGATTTGGGGTGATGGCGGGTCGCTTTGCTACCCGCCATCACCCCAAACTTTTTTAGCCAAGGCGGATTCAAGCCGCCACACTTGCACCGCACGCACACCTGCCGGTTTATCAGCGCTGCCCTGCGCCCGCGCTGCTCGCAATTCATGACTGAATATTTCAGCAGCCAGGTTAGTAAAGAAGGAGAGCTTGGCCAGTTGGTTCAAGGACTGGGGGGAACAAAAGACCAGCTAAAAAGGTTCGGGATATACAGATCTCCAATCGGAAGGTGTTACTCCTTCAGAATAATATTTAAACAGCCTTTAACCAGTATCAACCTAATGCGCCGGAGCAATGAAAGTAATACTTGGCGGCTTGACCTGTTGCGGGGCTTCATGGCCCTTATTCGGCTGATACAGGAGCATCACGAGCGCCCGCACAACGAAAAAGACAACCACTGGCACACCGCACATTATGAATGGCATCATGGAAGCGATGTTCAGCTTGCTTTGGATGATCAGGCCAGCGACAATAGAAGCTAGAAATGAAAAGGCGCCCAGCGCCAATCCCCAGTTCCGCCCCCGGCGTTTACGCCCGGCCAAAATCATCCAGGACTGCACGTAGCTGCACTGTGGGCAGGGCTTATACTCGGTGATAAGCCCGTAATCACCAGCCTTGACCCGGTCGATCTGTGTACTGAGTGCGTTCAACGCCGCCATCTCAGCCTTGAATTTATCCGGATGCGATCCGCGACCGATGAGCGTATGCTTGTAGCTAAAGGAGTTTCCACACGACTCACAACTAATCGATACCTGGGCCAGATCTTTTGCTGTTTCCTGATAATTCATATTGGAGCCTCCTTCAAAAAAAGAGAGTGGTCGTACCAAGGTTGATCATATCTGCGAGGGGTACCTCGGAGCGATGATGGGCGGATTTGGGGGAGGAGTAATTTCGGATCCTGGATTTTTACTTAAGCGCAAAGAACCCTTTCTGGAAAAAAAAATCCTGAAGTACCAGATAGAAGTCAACGGAATCGCCTGGCAGGAAGAAAGTGGATTCCAGGTTAAGGGTCTCACCCGCATTGGGCGCTTGGATATATGTACTCATGTGGGGCAGAAAATATCGCCCCTGGTCATCCTTGATAAAGGCAGAGAGTTCACCCACCTGCATCGTTTCGGGATACTCCGCCACGGGTGTCCCGGTGTACTTCGCCGTGTAGTCCACCGTGATCAGGGTACCGGGCGTATGAATACTAAATGCGCCTTCCGGCTTGGATTCCGACTTGACTCCTGTAACGACGATCGTGAAGAGGCCAAGCTGGGCAGATTCCCCCTGGGGATGCAGGCGAGGCGCGATCTCACCCGCAATCTGAACAGGTATGCCCGCCTCCACCGGCTGGGTTCCGGGATCGATAAAGGCTCGCAGGTTCACTTCAGCGTACTGGGGGAAAGTGGCAAGGCGTTGATGGGGACCGTGGTATTCAGCATAGAATTCCAATCTGCTTATCTCGGTTGGAAGATCGAAATAAATTCGAATGGCTGCCGTTTCACCGGGAGCAAGCGCAAGGCGGTTCTGACGCTTGAACTGGTCAAACCCGGAACCCGCCGAAGTGTCCTCAAAATAATATCGGCCGGTGAGGTCCTTTACCCCGATGCTTAAATCACCCATATCGTTTCCAAAGACCAGGTCCTGACTCAGGTTGGTCACCAGCGCATCCACACTGACGAGCTGGTAAGCGGAGGGTTGACTGCCAGTTGGGTTATTAATAACCTGGTCCTGCCAGCCGACCACCGTGACGCCCAGGTCGCCCAGTGCGAATGGCTCGTTCAAAGCATGCACGTCGCGGTCATAAGTGGTCATTTCCGCCGGTAGACTACCCGTGCCAGATTGCTGTCCGATGGGGATGGAAATGTCAGCCAGTGCACCCCCCGGTGAGAAGATGAAAACCAAATTTTTCGAGGTTTCAGGCACCTGGAAAGTGATCGAACGGCGGCGGTGTTCCCCGGGGAAAATACCATTCTCGTAAAAACCCTCATAAAAATCCCCGGCAAGAAAGATATAGGATTCATCGTAAGTCGCGCCGGTCGAGTCTGCAACGTGGATGGAAAAATCCTTCTGGATCTGGTCGCTGTTGTTAAGCAGGATCACGTCCACTAATAGAAGCCTCTTGCCGGGTTCGGGCTGAGCCTGGGTCGAACTCTGGTAGAAACCCCAGCTGATCACGGCAATCGTCCACTCGCTGGATTGGGCAACGGCTATTGGCGTTTCACTGGCCGGATTGGAAATTTGAGTTTGATTTTCAGCTGTCTGCGAGGGGGATGTATTTCCTTGCGGCGCGAGGGTAAGGATGGAAGAAACTGGCCCGGTCGGGGTTGGCTGCGGAACCGATCCGGTCACAACCTGGCAAGCCATCGAGGCCAGCAACAGGAGCGCTAAGAATCCAACACGGCGAACCAGGCGAAAACCAGGGGCGGTATGCATATCAATTTCCTCCAAGAGACATTTTCAACTCCCTCCACCGAGAAAACAGACCTCATCCTACTGGAGCTATTAATTGAATTTTGCAGGGAACGGTACGGCCAGCCACAGCCTGACCGATCATGGGGCCGGCTGAGCAGGCGGAGCATGTTTTTTCCCGGACGTCGAAAACCAGATCGCACCACCGGCAACCCCCAACCCGGCCGACAGGGCCACATTCACAACCGCCAGACAGCAACCCATCAACAGCTGGATCACCCAGTACGCGGACGGGTCGGGCAGCTGCGTGTTGGGACATAAGGAAACATAATAGGATCGATTGGTTTGATAAAGCACTGCACTAATCACGGACGCAAGCATCTGTGCCAGGATCGACATGCCCCCGGTAATGGCACCAGCGACGGCACCTTTCCTGGTCGCTTCCGGCGAGGAAACGGGTTTGTCAAATGCGCCTGCCACATAGCCGGCACCCAAGCCCATCAGGACCGCAACGCACAGTGCACAGAACGGGCTTGCAAAAACAGAAGCCAGCAGAACCAGCAGGAACATACCTGCGCCAAATAACAATCCAGATTTGATCATTGTGTTTCCTCCTTAATGATTCAAGATCGATCCAAACCGCCACCCAAAATACTATCCAGATCAGGGGTCTCCGCTAAATAATACCCCTGCATTAAATAAAAAACAATCTGTCAAACGACACTTACGAAAGTAGCAGTGTCTGTTTTTATCTGGTAAATGGCATGGCTAAATCGGTTGGATGGCGCACAGCGGGAAAACTAAAGAGTAAGTATAATCGCAAAAGCTAAAAAAAGTCTTGCCACCGGACAGTTTGATCACGCCTTTCACAGTCGGGGTTTGGGGTCTGGAGCTGGCTCATCCTATCCTCCCTTGCAGTTTGCCTTGTGATTGACATCTGGAGGCCATCAAGTACGGGTGAATTGCACTGGAAAAGATCAGATCGAAATGCAAAGAGCCCCAATAGCGGGGCTCTTTCGACAGGGTAACCGGTGATCTGGTTTGCTACGGGCTTGACTTAAAAGGACAGGCTTTACCCCCCTGACAACGTTTGAATAACATTGCTAGTGGCGGATGATGCAGCTCCGATGATATTCAGGATAATACCCAGGAGGATCGCACCGGTCCAGATGTACATCCAGGTTTTGAGATTCAGCGATTCGTCCTTGAGATGCATCCATCCCCAGATGTAGGTATAGATCATGCAGATTAAACCTAATAGACCCTTTAAGAACCCTTCCTTCTGGAAGAGTTTGACCAGCACAACGATGCCTGCCACCCAGGCGATAGCCGAACCTAACCAAGAAAGCATGTCGATCCTCCTTATCAGAAAATAGTTGAAACGGTTCTTTGGATCAAACCAACCCAAATAACCGGATACCCCAATACAGGATCAAAGCTGATAACACCCAGGCTGTCATCCCGGTGCGGTGTTCGAACCAGCTGATCCCCGCCACCATTTTATCCCGCAGGGACTTGGGTAAAAGCACAGCCGCCAGGATCACCAGGAAAGCCACCATGAAAATGGGGGCGAATGCATGGGTGTGCAACGCTGCACCCACCTGACCGTGCAGCAGTTGATCCATGGCTGCGGTCAATCCGCAGCCCGGGCAGGGAATGCCGAAGACTGCCTTGAAGGGACACGCCCAGCCGGGCAGTCCAACCAGGTGCAGCCCCACCTGCAGCACCCCGAACCCCGCCAGGGCCATCCGCTCGGCGGGATCTCTCAGGATGCTGGAAAAAACAGGGTTAAACCATGCTCGCCGGAATTTACCTTCCAATTGTAGATCTCCATCTATAAATTTGAGGTACTTCTGTTATTCAACTGGCCATTTACGCTGCTAACCTTGTTCGATAGGGTGTTGATTGGAGGGTATAAATTTTTCAGGTGTAGCCATCATGCTTCCCAGCATTTTACCCACTTCTTCGAACTCTTTTATAAACGTATCGTGTTGTTCTGCTCGAAGATAGCCGCAGTCACGGGCGAAATCTAACCAGACTTGCGTTTCGGTTGCTTCGCCATCGGCATCAGCCAGTTTGTTCACAAATAATTTTGGATATTGCCGTTTCCGGAATCCTTCGGCAATATTGGCAGCCACGCTGCGCGAGGAGCGACGTATTTGATCTGTCAAAGAATACTGCTCATCCTTTGGAAAAGATTTGCTCTCGTGAAAAACATCCATCGCCAGCTTGTATGCTAACTGGTGTACCCTCAGATCACGAAACCCTTGCTTCTTTTCCTTCTCCCTTCTGCCTACTGCCTCTTGCCTTCTGCTTTCTGCTTTCTGCCTTCTGCCTTCTGCTTTCCGCCTACGGCTCCTGTATTTCCGCCGCCCGCAGCGTATTCTTCATCAGCATCGCGATCGTCATCGGGCCCACCCCTCCGGGCACCGGCGTGATGAAGCCTGCCACTTCCTTGGCTTCCTCGAAGTTCACATCCCCCACCAGGCGGTGCCCGCTCTTCTTGGTCGCATCCGGCACCGAGTTGATGCCCACATCAATGACCGCCGCGCCGGGCTTGATCCAGTCCCCGCGCACCATCTCGGTCTTGCCGATGGCCGCGATCAGGATGTCCGCCTGGCGGACGACCGCCGCCATGTCACGCGTGCGTGAATGGCACACCGTCACGGTGGCATTGCGGCTGATCAGTAGCAGCGCCGCCGGCATGCCCACGATGTTCGAGCGCCCCAGCACCACCGCATTTGCCCCTTCGATCTTAACCCCGGCCTGTTCCAAAAGATAAATGCAGCCGTAGGGCGTGCACGGCACGAACAGCGGTTCGCGGCCCTTCTGCGCCAGTCGCCCGATGTTGAGCGGCGAAAAGCCATCCACGTCCTTCTCGATGCTGATCAGCGCCAGTACCCGCTCCTCGTTGATATGCGCCGGCATGGGCAGTTGCACCAGGATGCCGCTCACCTTCGGGTCCGCGTTCAACTGCCGCACCAGGCTCTCCACCTGCTCCTGGGTGGCGTCTGCCGGCAGGTGCTGGCTGATCGAACCCATCCCCAGCTCTGCGCAGGCCTTGCCCTTAGAGGCCACGTAAGCCGCCGAATCCGGTCGGTCTCCCACCAGCACGGTTGCCAGCGTGGGCTGGCGCTTCCCGGCTGCGCTGCGTTTCGCCACCTGGGCGGCCACTTCCTCGCGCACTTTCTGTGCAATTGCTTTTCCGTCTATCAATTGAGCGCTCATGTTTCTCTCCTGTTTGAATTCTGGAATAATTATATCCCTCCCCTGTCTCTGAAAAAAGGCATTTATGACAAGGATGTGATTCTGACTGAGGGGTCAGAAGACCCTCGCTAAATAAAAGGCATTATTGGAATGGAGTACCTGGCGCACAAACGGCAGGGCCGTTGCCTGCGCGAAGCGGCGGAGCCGCTGTCCGCTGGAGTTGGCGTTAGGAGGCGGCTTTTGATTCATCCTTTTTTTTGCTGTAAGTGGCGTAAGAAAAAGTCGATTACAGTGTTTAGTAGTAATTTCAAATTGGGTGAAGAATGCATACTGTTTGGCAAAATTGCCAACTCGGCATTTGGAATGCATCGATACATCTCAACTGCTTGTTCAAGTTCTACAAATTCGTCGCGGTCATTCTGCAAGATAAGGGTTGGTTCAACGATCTTATGAAAGTCGTCAGCAGTATAGCCAAGCGGTGTCCACCACAGGACCGAATATTGCTTCAGCAAGGTTCGCCAGTAATCGGGATCGTCAGCGCGAATATGTTCCGTTTGTAAAAGCGTGATCAACTCCGGGTTATCTCTTTGTATTTTCTCGATATTTACAACACCGGATTTTTCAAATCCTAATGCTTTAAAAAAGTTCATGGATGTCTCGGAAAGTTTATACGTTGTAGCACCCAAAACAATTGCCCCAGTCAAACCAGGATGCCGCATTCCAATTTCCAAGGCGATCTGTCCACCATCGCTGTATCCAAAAATAAGAGGCTTGGTCAGGTTTACAGCGTGAATGAAGGCAACAATATCATCTGCCATCCATTGATAATTAAGTCCACCTTTTGGATTGTTTGTTTTGCCATGACCGCGGCTGTCTGGTGTTATGACCCTGAAATGTGGGACTAAGGACGGGAGGAATGGTTCCCACATATTTGAGGAGACAGTTCCTCCATGAAGCAGAACCAAAGGCGTACCGCTCCCACATTCTTGATAATACATATTCAATCCATTTGCCTCTACATAATGTCCCTGGCGAGGAGAAGAAGTATTTTTTTGTACCATGGTCGCCTCCTTAAACATTTAGCCGCCTAGCAGTAGGCATTATCATCCCTGAGGGTGATCTTCCCAAGCGGGATACCGGCAAGGGCGAGATTTGGCGTGACTCTTCTCATTATCGCGCCAATTCCTTCAAATTACGTTCAAAAATAAGGTTGATAAATTTCCTGGATGGAAAGTCATCCTTCGGCATTTTCTCCACCGCAAAACGATTCACCGGGCAAATATACTCTTTTGGTTCGATTACTCTCGTATTGCAAGGTGTCTCCGTTGACCTTCAAAGTTTGATCTGCCTCGTCAAAACGCCTGAATGTCTCCCCGTATTTCAGGGTTGACAAGTGTTTCGATAAGGATTATTATATCTGCAACGGATATATCTTTGACGGATGTAATCAAGGAGACGGCCATGCCCAACGATTTCACAGATCCATTCGACCAGCCCCTCACCCCGGCGGTCTTCCATATCCTTCTGGCCCTGACGGACGGCGAAAAGCACGGTTATGCCATCATGAAGGATGTCGAGAGTCAGACATCCGGCCGGATCAAAATGGGGCCCGGTACACTGTACGGTTCCATCAGGCGGTTGCTGGCTGCCCGTCTCATCGAGGAGACCGACGAACGCCCTGCCCCGGAATTGGATGACGAGCGCCGCCGCTATTACCGCATTACCGCCCAGGGACAGTCTATAGTTGCTTCTGAGACCAAACGCCTCGTCCGCGCAGTTAAAACTGCCCAGGAGAAGGGCATACTGGTTTATGGGGAGGGAACGCTATCATGAAGGATACTCGCCTGGTCGACAATTCCCGCCGTTTCTACGCCCGGCTGATCCGTCTCTATCCGCAGGCACACGTCACCGAATATGGCGCGGCCATGCTCCAGGTCTTCACCGACCAGTGCCGGGAAGCCTTTCGGGAACGGGGATCCATTGGCCTTCTGTTCTTATGGTTGCGCACCCTCCTCGACCTGGGGAAAACCGTGCTGGATGAGCATCTCCAGGCCCAGGGCCCAAACGCTGGATGGTCGGAGATTTCCCCATTGCCGTGGAAGGAAGTTATGCCGGCGTTGCTCCCCGGTCTGTTGGCTCTTTTCATCTATGCCGCCGGGATTATCTGGATGAAATGGTCCTATTACCAGGTCTTCGAATGGCTTGCCTACGCTTCTGCCATTCCTGTCATCTGGGTTTGGAGACGGACAAAGTCCTTCCCTACCTGGGGGCTTGTTCCAGCCGGGTTGATCCTGTTCTTTACCTTTGAAAATATCTACAGCCTTCCCTATTCGCTGAGTGGTAACTATACTCTCAATTGGTTCCTGGTCACTGGCTTTTTCGTGGTACTGATTGCCGCTTTGAGCTGGAGGCTTATCCGGCAGGTTCGTTTGCCCCGGGCGGGTTACTTTTGGTTGGGGCTTTGTCTGCTTGCCACCTTCATCCAGGTTGGCTTGATGCTTGTGTATAACGTAAAGGTATACCGCTGGGAATTAGGTTTCCAGGTTTCTGAAAATGCCAGGAATAGCTTGATGCTTCCGCCCCTGAATGCCATGGAAGACACGCTTGGCCTTCTCTTATTCATCACCTGTACAGCGTTACTTTCCCGTAAATACGGCAACTTGGCGGTTCTGTTCCTGCTGGGTTTTATTTTTACCCGTGATCTCTATGGAGTCTATGCCGGCCAGGCCATTATTTACCCGCTGGCCATCGCGTACCGCCTGTTGGTGACCCTCGTTTTGCCTCTCTGGGTGATGCGCGCCGCTTCGAACCGGGGCAGGCTGCAAGGCATTGCCATCCCGATCGGCCTTGCCATATTGATACAAATGCTTCTGGAAAGCGGAGTCCAAACTGGCTTTCTAAATGACTGGACTTTTAGCGGCCACGGCGCTCTATATCCGGCCTTCCTGGTGGCTTACGCCATCTTCAAGGCCATCTCATTTGCCGCTGGTTTTACTCTGGCAATTTTCCTCTGCCAGGCCATCCGGCCTTCGATGACAGGTTCTCTGGAGGACACGCGGAAACTCCCTGGGGACGATGCGTTGAGTGTAGAAAATCGTTTCTCTTGATCTGCAACATTCAACCCATGATTTTTGATGGTTTCTTCGCGTTCCTGTGATCATCTTTCCTTTTTCCTGCTCACTCCTCTCTGCTCCCCTCTTTTTTCTCTTGACAAATTAGAACAATAGTTCTATGATTAATATACCAGCCTTCATTGGGATCCTCTGCGGTGCCACCTCGGTGCACTTGCGGGACAAGTTCCCGGTGCTTTGCCGGGGTACTGCACCTTAACATCCGAAACTTCTGTATCATCCTCCAGCACCGCTCTTTGGGATGCAGGTTGTTTGATTTGCAAAAAAACAACCTGCGGCAGATTTATCACCTGCACACAGCATATTAATAATGAAGAATCCTTCGAACAAAATCAGAGAAAATTGCAGGTTGTTTGTTCCCTCGTCGTTCCGCGGAACGAACAACCTACCCGGTGCTCTTGCGGGACAATCTACCCGCTGCTCTTCCGGGGCCTTGCTTCCTGGTCACCTGGTTGCCTTATACCTGCACCATGTTCATGCTATTCGTTTGATTTGCTTAAAAACGAATAGAACCAATAACCAACGCCCACAAGGGTACTTAATATATGAAAAACCTCACCATTAAAAATGCCCCCCAACACCTATTCGTTTGTTTCCTCATTTTGG
>CAIKOL010000089.1 GCA_903829085.1 uncultured Anaerolineales bacterium
CCATCCGCGTCTTTGAAAAAACAAGCGGCGACATCCTCATCCCGTCCGGCTCGTGCGCGGCGATGGTGAGGCACGGCTATCTTGAACTCTTCAAGGACGACCCGGCCTGGCTGGAGCGGGCCAGGGCGCTGGCGGGGCGCAGCTATGAATTCACTGAATACCTGGTGGACGTGCGGAAGATCTCAGACCTGGGAGCGCGCTGGCCCGGAAAAATCACCTATCACCCGTCCTGTCACCTGCTGCGCGGCCTGGGCGTGGACCGCCAGCCGCGGGCTCTTTTGGCTGCCGTCAGGGAGGCGGAGATCGTTGAACTGCCTGAACGGGAGGATTGCTGCGGTTTCGGCGGCGTCTTCTCGGTGGAACACCCCGAACTATCGGCAGAATTCCTGAAACGCAAGCTGGGCAATTTCGAAAGAACCGGGGCGCCCACACTGGTGGTGGCCGATACCGGCTGCCTGATGCACCTGCTGGGCGGGCTGCGGCGGCAGGGGAAGAACGAAAGGGTGGTACACATTGCGGAGGTATTAAACAACCGATGAGCCTCAAAACCTTCCGCACCCGCATCCGCCAATCCCTCGCCGATGGGAACCTGCAGATCGCCCTGGACAACAACGCCAAACGCCGCACGGATGGGCGGGTGGCAGCCTTTGCCTCGCTGCCTGACTTCCAGGAACGCCGCCAGCGCGCCCATGGCATCAAAGCGGAGGTGGTCGCCCACCTGGACGAGTACCTGGCGCAGTTCATCGCCAACGTGGAGAAGAACGGCATCCAGGTGCACCGCGCCGCGGATGCCAGCGAAGCCATCCGCATCTTCCTCGAAATCGCCCGTCCCATAGCGGCGAAGCATGCTTCACCTTTGCTGGTGGCCAAATCCAAATCCATGATCAGCGAAGAGGTCAATTTCAATTATGCGCTGGCAGAAGCCGGGCTGCGCGTGGTGGAGACCGACCTGGGCGAATACATCGTCCAGTTGCGCGGCGAACGTCCCAGCCACATCATCACGCCGGCTGTGCACCTGCGCCGCGGCGACGTGGGCAGCCTCTTCCAGGAAAAACTTGGCATTCCCTATACCGAGGACATCCCGACGCTCACAGATACCGCCCGCAAGGTCTTGCGCGAAGTTTTCCTGACCGCCGACATCGGATTCTCCGGGGTCAATTTCGGCGTAACCGGCACGGGGACGCTGTGCATTGTGACCAACGAGGGCAACGGGCGCATGTGCACCACCCTGCCCCCGGTGCACGTGGCGCTGATGGGTATTGAACGCCTGGTGCCCACGCTGGAGGACCTGGCCCTGTTCCTGTCACTCCTGCCGCGCTCGGCCACCGGGCAGAAACTCAGTGTTTACACCAGCCTGATCAACTCCCCCCTGCCCGGGCAGGAGCGCCACCTGATCCTGCTCGACAATGGGCGCTCGGCCCTGCGAGCCTCACCGCTGGCCGAATCGCTGTACTGCATCCGCTGCGGGGCGTGCCTGAACGCCTGCCCGGTCTTCCGGGAAACCGGAGGCCATGCCTACGGGAGCATCTACCCCGGTCCGATCGGCTCGGTCATTTCCTGCGCGCTGGTGGATCCAAAATTTGCCTATCTTGCCCAGGCCTCCTCGTTGTGTGGCGCCTGCAAGGAAGCCTGCCCGGTGGATATTGACCTGCCGGGGATGCTGCTGCGGGTCCGTGCCGGGCAAGCCCCGCACAAGGAAACAGAGAAACCAGAGCAAGGGGCGGGGGTTCCCGCCGCGGTCAGGTTCGGACTGACCGGCTTCCGCCTGGCGGCCGGAAACCCGGGCCTGTTCGGCATTTTCCAAAGCCTGGGCGGCCTGCTCAGCCGGGTCTACAGCCCCCGGCGGGCAACCATGCGCATCCCAGCCTGGACGGGCTGGGGCTACAGCAAGGATTTCCCGCGGCTGGCTGTGCGTCCTTTCCGGGCGCGCTGGGGAACGATCAAGCAAACAGTTGAAGGCAACGAGGCGCACCATCCGGAACACCGGGAATTCTACGAACCCCTGACACAACCCCCACACAAGTCGCTGCCTGCCCAATTCGCGGAAGAACTGACTGCCCTGGGCGGGCATGTTTACATCGTCCCGGAGAAAGATTTTCACTCCAAACTATTGGAATTCCTGAAGTCCAAAGGATCCGATCGCGTCCTGGTGGATGACCTGGGGGCAGAATACGGCCTGTCCCTGCCGGAAGGAATTGAACTTGTCCGTGAACCGGACCCGTCCGTCCGGGCAGGCATCACCGGGACACTGGCAGGCATCGCCGATACCGGGTCGCTACTGCTGGTCTCCGGCGCTGGGCAGACGCTGACCGCCTCCCTGCTGCCGCAGGTGCACGTGGCCGTGTTGAAAACGTCCCGGCTGGTCTCGACCCTGGCCGAGGCGCTGCGGCTGCCAGAAGTACGGACTGCCTTGGCAGGGGTGGTCATCACCGGTCCCTCCCGCACGGCGGATATCGAAATGACGCTGACCATCGGCGTGCATGGGCCGGGCGAACTGCACGTCTTTTTGATTGACGATTCCATGCCCGTCTGATAAAATCACCCCCGCTCGGTAAAGGCAACTTCGAGTTGCCATTTACCGCATCGCTGGCATGAATCCAGCGATGGTAAAAGCCCCCATCGTCTAGTGGCCCAGGACGGGGCCCTCTCAAGGCCCAAACAGCGGTTCGAGTCCGCTTGGGGGCACTACTATATACGGGTGTTCACAAAGCCGTCACGGTTGAATGGACCTGATGACCATGCAGAACATCCGCTTTGTTTTTAACACGAACAATCCTACCCGCTACGCGGGACAGGCACATACGAACACCCGTCAATTTGATGGGTGTTCGTGATTCCATTCAACCTGATCTTTCCCCGAATCTTACCAATACAATAGCATACCCGCCCGGCGGCTCACGAGCCGACGAGAAAAGACCGCTTGAGGGAAAAGGGATGCTTTAGAATTCTTTAAGCAAAACATGCGTGCTATAATCTTTTTAGCAAAGAAGCAAAACGTCCCGATCTCGCTAAAGATTAGGACGTATGCAAAACAGGTAATGCAGATGATGTTATTACAGCGCGTTTATTATATCATCTCCATTACCCTTTGCAAAAGGAGGTGATATTGGAATGACATCATACAAAAACTTAGGTGGTGATTCTAGTGTTCGTGCCTACGAACTTGGAGTGGACTCTATAACGGTCCAGTTTAGTGATAATACAGTGTATCTGTACACTTATCAAAGTGCAGGGTCGGAAAATATAGAAAAAATGAAAGCACTGGCTATCGCTGGCCAAGGATTGAATAGCTTTATTATGCGTTATGTTAAAAAAGCCTATTCAGCAAAGCTAAGGTAAACGAGCCCGAGAAACACTAACCACGCCGAGGCTATTTCAAAGACGAACACCCGTCAATCTGACGGGTGTTCGTGATTCCATTCAGCCTAATCTTTCCCCGAACCTACCAATTCAATAGCATACCCGCCCGGCGGCTCACGAGCCGACAAGAAAAGACCGATTGAGGGAAACGGGATGCAAAAGCTCATAACAGTATTAAAGGGTTGCCAATCAGTGAGTTCCTATTATTAATACACATTTGTTCAATCTTTCAAACAATCGTGCTAAAATACTTTCAAGTAGTACAAAGGATAGAAAGGTAGTATGGAGATGAGAAAGAACAAATTAATTGCGTTTGGATGGTATGGAGGCAAATACAGCCATTTGGATTGGCTATTACCTTTACTACCAAAGACTACTCACTATTGTGAGCCTTTTGGCGGGTCCGCAGCAGTCTTGATTAATCGTGAGCCTTCCCCAGTAGAAACCTATAACGATATTGATGGGGATGTAGCTAATTTCTTTCGCGTTTTGCGTGAACAAAAAGACGCATTGATTGAAGCCATTGGTTTAACGCCTTTTTCTCGTGAGGAGTTCGTGAAAGCAATCAATGAGGCTAAGAATGGTCATTCAGACTTGGAAAGAGCAAGGATGTTTTTTGTAAGAGCTCGTCAGGTTAGAACAGGTCTTGCTCAAACTGCAAGTTCGGGACGCTGGGCAAATTGCACACTTACCAGCCGCGCAAATATGGCAGGGGCTGTTTCACGATGGCTAGGAAGTGTTGAGGATTTACCCGAAATAGCCCAAAGATTATTACGCGTGCAAATAGAACATGATGACGCGATCAAAGTAATTCAAAGATACGATAACGAGCAAACCTTATTTTATTGTGATCCCCCATATCCCCATGCTTCAAGGGGTGATGCAAAAGCATATCGTTATGAAATGACCGATGATGACCACAGGAAACTCTCATCTGCACTTCATAATGTTAAAGGGTTAGTTGCTTTGTCTGGATACCATTGTGATTTATTGGATGGTTTGTTTAAGGACTGGCAATGCTATGAAGCACCTAAAAAAATCATCCATTCTGTAAAACAAGAACGCACTGAAATTCTTTGGACAAATTACGATATTGAGAGTGCTCAACAATGGCAAACGCAAAAATTACAGCAATCCTTGATTTAGCCTTGCAAAAGGCACTGAAAAGCATTAGTAAGCCTGTTGTCGGTGACAAGGAAGTTATCAGGCGTATTGAATTGATAGCCCGTAATACGCAGAATCGGGCATGCGTTCGGTTTATCATGGCTTGTTCATTGGCTAAAATTGACAAACCGTCAGTAGACATTCGCAAGCCTTATACAGAAATAGGTGACAATGATACATTTTCAGGGCGAACTTATGATGAAGCCTACGTTACCGAATTCATAAACCATAATGAATTACCATGCAATTCTACAACAGCTTTTCTAACGCCTGCTTTTCGTAATCGGGATGTGGTTTTAACACCATATGTTAATCTTGTTGGACGACCTGAAATCGTTTATAAGGCAGCTCTCCAATTACTGGATGATGTATATCAAAAGAAATTAACGGCTGATGAATTGCTAACAGAAACGGTCAGATGGCTTTTAATTGTCAGGGATGAAAAAAGGCAAAGAATGAGTTCTCTTTTGGCAGGATTGAAAGCTGCTAAGGGAGAAACATCATTACCAGCAGAAGGAATTGTTAATCTTGTTGAGCAGCACTTAAAGTTGAAAAACTCAAGCCGCCTGCCAGTTTTGGTAGTCGCTGCTGCTTATGAAGCCGCGGGGGATTATTTAAGAGAACAGATTCATCCACTTCAAGGGCATAAAGCCGCTGATAAACAAACTGGTTCGTTGGGCGATCTAGAAATAACTTTGGTGGATGAGCAACAGGTAGTTACCAGTTACG
>CAIKOL010000090.1 GCA_903829085.1 uncultured Anaerolineales bacterium
GAAATAAGGGAACGGGGGCTGCAACCCAATCTTTTTCTCATTTGCCAAGATGGCACCAAGCTGTCACACTTGCACCGCACGCAAGTGCTGGTGTCGGTTATTTTGGCGTCATTGCGAAGCATCCCTGTGGGGTGAGGTCCTGATACCCCCGCCCTGGGGCGTTGTATTCCCAGGCTTTTTTAGGGCACTGCGATATAAGCAGTAGATATTGAAAAAGTCTGAAAAGGAAGAGCTCTTGAACTTGCTTATTCAGCAAATTAATCATATACTGTTCGAGATTTGAGTGCGCATTTTTTCACAACTCACCATATTCCATTCTTTCATCACCCGCACAATTCCCAATTGATCGCCCGGAATTAACCGGGAAAATTCACCGATGCGTAAAGGAGTTTTATATGAAGATCTTGGTTTTAGGTGCCGCAGGCAAAATGGGCAGGGCTGTCTCCTGGTATCTGGGAAAGGACCCGCAAGTAACCAAAGTTGGCTTGCTCGACGCGCAGGAAAAAGCGTTGAAAGCCATGGCAATGGATGCTGACAAATTCAACATCCACACGGTCAGCATCGAAGACAGCCACAAACTGCAAGCTGTCATGAAAGAATATGATGCTGGAATCGTGGTATTGCCAAACCGGCGTCTCAGTTACCTGGCCATCGAAGCCGCCATCGCCGCGCGCCTGAACCTGGTGGATATCCTGGAAGAGTACCACCGCTGCCCGGATGAATACGAAATTGAAGGCCTGATTGTCCCTGCGGGCATGACCATCCGCGAGTATGGGGAAAGTTTGCACCAGCGTGCCGTTAAGAATGACGTGCTGATCCTGGATGGTATGGGCTTTGCCCCCGGTTTGAGTAACATTACCACCGAGCACGGCATCGGCCTGCTTGACAAGGTTGAAACTGCGGTGGCACGCGTGGGCGGTATCCCAAATGCGGATGCGGCCTGCCGCCACCCTCTGTGCTACATGACCACCTGGTCCATCGAGCATGTCCTGCGTGAGTACAATGTTAAGACCTGCATGATCAAGGACGGGAAGATCATCGAAGTTCAGGCCTTGGCGGACATGGAATGCTTCAATTTCGGCCAGTTTGACCGGAACGCCGACCTGGAATGTGCCGTAACCCCGGGCATGCCCTCATTCATCTATACCCACCCCGAGCTGCAGTACTTCGCCGAGAAGACCGTACGCTGGCCGGGACACTACTCCGGTATCCGCACCCTGATCGATTCAGGCATGCTTTCGCAGGAGCCGGTTGATACCAAATGGGGCACGATTGCCCCCCGCGAGTTTCTGCTTGGTATTCTGAATCCGAAACTGACACCCCTGCCCGAAGATAAGGATGCCTGTGTGATGTACAACACAGTTACCGGCAGGCAGGGTGGCAAGGAAACCAAAGTGGAATACTTCATGTGGGATGAGGCCCAAAATGGTTTCACCGGCATGCAGCGTGTCACTGGTTTCCCGGCGGCGATCGGTGGCAAATTAGTGGCTGGAAAAAAGATCGCTCTGACCGGTGTCCGCGCCCCTGAAGAGTGTGTAAGAGGGGAGAATTACCTGTCCATGTTGGACGATTTGAAATTGAAAGATATCCATATCAAGGAGATGGTTTCTTGACGGGTGGGATCTTCTGCAGGATTCCCCGCATCAACTACTTCTACTGTTGTGCTCAATAAGTAGAATGAGGATCAGGTGCTTTTAGATCAGGCACCTGATCTTTTATTGTCTGAAGTCCTGCATTATCCACCTGCAAGATGCTGAGCCAGATGGGCAGGCTCGCCCCGGGCATCCCGAAGAATGGTTCTATCAAGGATGCGGATAAATGGAATTCCATTTCGGGGAGGTTGGCAAATACAGTACGCAAACGGCTTTCCCGGCTTGTAGCTGTTCTCCCGGTTGATTTAAAGTGGTTACCCCCCCTTCCTGGTTCTGTCCATTGGCCTGGAATCTATACCGGATCACCCAGGGATGCCGTCCATTGATGGCGACAGAATAATTTTCCTGTGTTTCAATAATTAGTCCGCGCGTCGCTTCCCCTTCCCGCAGCACCTTTACACCTTGCTGCGCTTCCTGGTATCGCCAGATGAAC
>CAIKOL010000091.1 GCA_903829085.1 uncultured Anaerolineales bacterium
GAAACCGGCCTTCTTCAACTGGGCGGTAACATAGTCACCCATCGGCTTGCGGGTGCCATCACCGTCCTGGCGGACGAGGAAGATCGGCTTGATGGTTGCGCCTTTATATTTCCAATAACCATCCGCGCCCATCGTAACACCCGCGATGGTGTTCATTTCGGCTGCAATATCGGCGATGGCCTTGGCTTCGTTGAAGGCATATGTTGTTTCCAGGCTGTGGGCCACATCTGCCAGGTCTAAATAATCGGGCCCGTTGGTCTGGATGGCGAAGAACTTGGGCAGACCGCCGCCAGCGTAGATCGCCTGGTTGATGTAGTCGCGGTCATATAACATGTTCGTGGCCTCGCGGATCTTGCGATCGGCGAAGGGGTTCAAGACAGTGGTATCGGAGCATTGGGCACCGTTGTACATGATGTCGTAATAGGTGCCCAGCACTGGCGCAGAATTCAGCCCGGCAGCATCGATGGCTGGCTTTTGGGCGGAACTCAGGGCGGACGCATAAACATCGAGCGTCCCGGCCTGCAGGTCCGTCACAGCTGCATCAGATGAAACAACCGAGAAATCGATCTCATCCAGCCAGCCGCCGTGGCTGACGCCGGTCTGGAAGGTCCACACCGATGACCAGGCAGAGGCATTCCCATAGGCGTTGAAAGCGCGCACCCGCCAGTGGAAGGTGGTGGTATTCGCCAGAGTGGTTGCGTAGCCGGAATTGGAGAGGCCGCTGATGTTCGTGTCACGCACGATGGCGCTGAAACCCGCATCCGTGGCGATCTGCACCTGGTAATGATCGAAATACACGCCAGCCGGGAGGCTGGAGTCGTCCCAGTCAAGCAGCGGGTGGGCATTGGAGAGCGTAGCTGCATCGGCCGGAGAGACCAGGGCCGGCACAGAAGGCGGGGTGGAAAGTCCCTTGTCGATCGTATAGACCTGGCCGGTGAAATTGCCGTTACCTGCGCCTAAACCGCCCAGGGGGTTGCCGGAGGCGTCAATGATGCTGTCGTTATCCGTCAGGTTCAAGCCGAGTGAGCCGTTACCCGTGCCGGTATGGACGGTAACCGTATACGCTGCACCGGAACCGCTGACGCCCGTTACAGAAACGCCGCTGACGCCGGAGGTGGTGAACGAAAAGTCGGAGGCGTCCACGCCGGTGACTGGTTCGGAGAAAGTGATGGTAAACCGCACGCTGGCCGCCGCGCTGGGATTCACACTCGCCCGCGTGATGGAGGCCACCGTGGGCGGCGTGGTGATGTCGTAGGGCGCGTTCCCATACCCGCTGTAACTGGTCGAAACAGAATTGCCAGCATTCTGGGGAGCAATGAAGATCATCGGCTGGGTCACCACGCTGCCGCTGCTGTTGATGAGCGCATAATACAGGCGGGATTGCAAGTCATCCGTCCAGGTCAGGATCGCCCGGCCATTTGCATCCGAAGTAATGGATAGGCTATTATTATTTCCGAAAGCGATCGGGTTATCCAGATCGGTGGGCCCAACCAGCAGGTTGTAACTGCTGTCCAGGATGGCAAAGGCAAGCTGGTTTTGGCTGGGATATGTGTTGTTATAACTGGTCCAGGCCACGGCGGTGCGGCCGTCCGAGAGCAGCACCGCATCCGAACCCCAGCCACCCGTCCCGTTGTTGGTCAGGTTGGTGGCGGCTTTCA
>CAIKOL010000092.1 GCA_903829085.1 uncultured Anaerolineales bacterium
CCCTGACAGAATCCATACTGCATGAAAATGTAGATTACACCCCTTATGAAGGTTTCGAGTTGCACGGCTACCCGGTTATGACGATTCTACGCGGACGGGTGATCGTTGAGAACAATGAGTTTTTCGGCGCACCAGGAGAAGGGCGTTATCTCTCCCGGAAAGTGAGAGAAGGATGAAAAGAGAGGAGATTTCGTGACCGGATTACTCATCCTACCCGAATGGTTGATCATCAGTGCCTCACAGCTGCCTAAACGCGGCTGGGGAGTGCGAATTGAGGCGGATCGTATCACTGAAGTAGGGCCGAACAATGATCTGGTAGAAAAATTTCCTCATGATGAATTTCTGCGGGCGAACGAACAGGTGCTTTCGCCGGGTTTCGTAAATGCCCACACTCATCTTTACGGTGTTCTGGCACACGGTATTCCACTGACCAAAGCTCCAGATGGTTTCTGGCCTTTCCTAAGAGATTTCTGGTGGCCGTTGGTGGAAGACCGTATAGACATCCCAATGCTTAATGCGGCAGTTGAGTGGCAGTGCCAGTTAATGCTGCGAAGCGGTATTACCTCCTTCTACGACTGCCTGGAGGCTCCCAACTCACTACCCGGCTGTCTTGATATAGAAGCGCAGACGGTGACCCGGCACGGCCTACGAGCCATCCTGTCCTTTGAGGCCACCCAGCGGGCCAACCTCGAGAACGGTCTGCTCGGTTTGCAGGAAAATTACGAATTCACCCGCAACCACCGGCCAGACGAGCTGATCCAAGGCTTGATCTGCTACCATACAACGTTCACCTGCTCGGCTGACTTTATCCACCAAGCCTTCCAAAAGGCCAAAGAGTTGGGTTGTCTGGTTCATATGCATTGTTCGGAAGGCACATACGAGCCCGAACAAGCGCTCAAGAATTTCGGCCAGCGCCCGATCCAATATTACGATCAGTTAGGCGTCCTGGGTCCGAACATGCTGGCCTCGCAATGCGTCCAGTTGGACGAGTCTGAAGTGGCCTTGTTGGCTGAACGGGGTGCCCACGTGGTCCACATGCCACTTTCGAACTGTGAGGTGGGCGGCGGGATCGCTCCCGTGCCGAAGATGGTTGCTGCTGGTGTTACCTTAGGCTTAGGCAGCGACAGTTATATTGACAACTTCTTCGAGGTGATGCGCGGAGCATTCCTGATCCACAAGGCAAAAGGGCTTGACCCGCGCCTGATGCCCGCCAACCTGGTCTATTTTCTAGCAACCGAGGGCGGTGCCCGCACCCTGAACCTGGAGAAGGTTGGCCGGATCGAGACCGGTTGGAAAGCCGATCTGCAGTTGATCGGGGCTGATTTTCCCACTCCAGCTGGGGAGTGGAACCTGTACGACCAACTGATCCTGTACTGCAACCCGGAACGCGTACGGATGGTGATGATAAACGGGCGTATCCTTCTCCAGGAAGGACAACTGAAGACCGATTACGATCCCAATGCACGCCAGAGTCTGCACGCCCAAGTCGAACGCCTGTGGCAAGGAGCGCACTGAGCCTTCCTATTCCTTTGAGAAAGAGCCAACCATGCAAACACGCTTCGCTCTCTATTTACAAGACAAACACAATATCGAGTACGAACTGGCCATGGCCCGTTATGCTGAAGAACGCGGCTTCTCCGAGATCTGGCAAGCGGATACCCGCCTGGCGCGCGATTGCATTGTCATGATGAGCGCCTTCCTGGCCACCACCAAACGCCTGCGTTTCGGTTCGGGTGTCCTGCCGATCTGGACGCGCAACCCGGCTGTTATTGCTGCCAGCTGGTCGTCCATGTGGGAACTGGGAGGCAAAGTGGAAGGGCGCGGGCGGGTCATGCTTGGATTGGGCGCCTGGTGGGAGCCGATCGCTGCACGGGTGGGTGTGCAGCGCGAGAAACCTCTCAAAGCTATGCGCGAGTATGTCGAATCCATCCGCCAGTTATTCAGCATGCAGGAGGTCACCTACCAAGGCGAATTTGTCCACCTGGACAAGATCCGCCTGGATGTGGCTTATGGCGACACTACACCACGTGACATCCCCATTTACATCGGTGCGACCGGTGACAAGATGTTAGAGCTCACTGGCGAAATCTGCGATGGGGTGGTGCTAAATTATGTAGTATCGGTGGATTACATCAAACGGGCCATCGCCCTGGTAGAAAAGGGTGCCATGAAAGCCGGGAAAAATCTGAAAGATGTGGATCTGCCCGAACTGCTGGTATGCTGCCTGTCGGATAAGGATCCAAAAGCGGCGATGGCGGAAGGAAAAAAATTGGTGGCTTACTACCTGGCAACCGAACCGCACATCATGAAAGCCTCCGGAGTGAGTGAGGAACTTCTAGAAAAGGTCCAGTCCATCCTGACCTGGCCGGCGCGTGAAGAAGAATACATCCGCGCCGCTCGCGAAATCCCAGACGAAGTGGTACGCGGCCTGATGGCGGTTGGGACGAGCATTGAATGCCGGGCCAAGGTCAAGGAATATATCGATGCCGGGGTGACATGCCCGATCCTGTTCCCGATGATGCCGGAGATCGAACCGGTAATCAACGCCTTCGCAGACGGGGTCTGAAAGAGGAGAATTCCATCCATGCAACAATCCTTTGAAACGATGCGTCCCAAAACCCGGGCAGAGGCGATCGACCTGCTTACCCGTCTGGGCGATCGAGCCGCACCTTTTATTGTCCAGCCCAAACCTATCGCACTCCGTCAGATGGGAGTGGATTTCCTAATCGATTTGAGTTTGCTCGGATTGGAAACCATCCAGAAAGACGATGATGGGAGGACTCATATCGGGTCCCTGGCAACTCTGCAAGAACTGATAGAAAACCCCAGCCTGAACGGAGGAGTGTGGGGTATCCTGAGCCAGGCGGCCGGGTTGGCTGCCACGCCTGGAATACGTAATTTATCAGGACTGTGGGGTGTCCTTCAAGCCCGCAGCGGTTCGCCGGAAGTGATTCTGGCATTACTGGTGCTGGAAGCGCAGGTGGTCTTATTAAGCGTTGGCGATAAGCAGCGTACGCTCACTCTCCCGGAGTTCTACGAAGAGAACAGGATCTCTCTTCCCAAGGGAGAGCTGGTATTGGAGGTCTGCCTCCTGCCGGTTGGGAATGGATGGGGTGGGGCGCTGGCCCGGGTGGCCCGAACACCTCGCGATGAGGCCATTGTAGCTGCAGCGGCGATCGTGGAAGTCAAGGACGGCAAAGCGAACCGAGTCAAGCTGGCGTTGGCAGGGGCCAACCCGGTGCCGATGCGTATCCCAGCAGTGGAAGACATGCTGAATGGGAAAGTCTTCGATGCCCAGAACCTCCAAGCGGCGACTAAGATTGTCGAGGAGCAGGCCGACCCGCCCGGGGATTTCCGTGGCAGCTCTGAATACCGTCGATCTATGGCAGGCTTGGTTGTCCGGCGGGCGCTTAATGAAGCCTGGAAAAAAACCACCGTATGGGAAAAATGAAAGGGCACGTGGAGATGGTAGCATGTTGATCAAATTTAACCTCAACAACCGGGACATGGAAATTGTTGCCCAGTCCGGTGAATTATTGCTGGAAACCTTACGCAGGCTGGGTTGCTGGAGTGTGAAGCACGGTTGCGAGACTGGTGAATGCGGCTCCTGCTCAATCCTGTTGGACGACCGGCTGACACCTTGCTGCCTGCTCCCAGCCACTTATGCCGATGGCCATACCATTCTTACGGTAGAGGGCCTGGCAGAAGTAACCGAGCTGCACCCCATACAGGCAGCTTTCATGGAGACGGGTGCCATCCAGTGTGGCTACTGCACCCCCGGAATGATCCTGGCGACAAAAACCCTGCTGGACAGAGAGCGCACCCCCAACCTGGCGCAGGCACGCGAGGCATTGAGCGCGATCCTGTGTCGCTGCACCGGTTATGTTAAACCGGTCGAAGCGGTGTTACGGGCAGCAGCAATGCTACGCGGTGAGCCGGTTGCTCCTCTGAACAATCCCCCTTCCATGCCGGATGAGTTGCCTTCGTTCTTTGACAGCCACTATCCTGATCCAAGCGAAGGTACCTCAGGAGTTGATACAGCTGTGCAGGTCAGTGCAAGACCTGAGGTGCGAACCAGTCCATCCAGCACGTTGCTCAACAGGCGTGAATCGCCCACCATGGTGGGTGCTCCGAAACAGAAAGTGGATGCCCTGCGACTCGCCAAGGGTCATCCA
This sequence comes from uncultured Anaerolineales bacterium, assembly GCA_903829085.1. Classification (GTDB taxonomy): domain Bacteria; phylum Chloroflexota; class Anaerolineae; order Anaerolineales; family Villigracilaceae; genus UBA877. The sequence continues at coordinate 4,176 of CAIKOL010000092.1, forward strand.
GCTTTTACCGATGACTTCACCCTGCCGGGTATGCTTTACGCTGAGTTGTTGACCAGCCCTCATCCTCATGCCCGAATTCGCGGCATCGACGTTTCAATGGCGCGGGCCCTGCCGGGCGTCCGGGCTGTGCTTACCTACCAGGACCTGCCGCGGGTTCCTTTTGCCCCCGGTTGCCAGTCCTATCCGAATCCAAAACCATATGACCAGGTCAGCCTAGATAACAAGGTGCGACATGTGGGCGATAAGGTGGCAGTGGTGGCAGCTGAAACCCCCGAAATCGCGCGCCGGGCAATTGGGTTGATTGAAGTGGATTATGAGCTGCTTCCAGCCGTTTTCGAAGCTGAGGAGGCCCTGAAAGAGGGCGCGCCAATCATCCACGATGAGCCGGACGCCATCGGGATCAAGGATGCTGACCGCAACCTGGTAGTGACAATCACGGCAAATATTGGGGATGTGGAACAAGGTTTGCGCGATTCCACCCATGTTTTTGAGCGTACTTACCGCCTTCAGCAGGTTCAGCAAACCCCAATTGAGCCGCATGTTACCATTACCTATTGGGATGAGGATGAGCGATTGGTCGTCCGTACTGGCACTCAGGCTCCGTTCCACATGCGGCGGGTTCTGGCTCCCATTCTGGGCCTGCCAGTCGGACGCATCCGGGTCATCAAGCCACGAATGGGCGGCGGCTTTGGCGGCAAGATGGATGTCATCCTGGAAGACCTGTGCGCCCACCTGACCATCAAGACCGGCCGGCCGGTGCGGTTTGAGTTCAGCCGGGAACAGGAGTTTACCTCGACACGCTCGCGCCACCCAGCTACCATCACCTACCGAGCTGGTGTGGACGGCATGGGAAATTTGAAGGCGCTTGAAATGACCCTGGTGGAGAATACTGGCGCATATGGTGTGCAGGGGATGACCGTCGCCAACCTGATCGGGGCGCGCGGCCTGTCCACTTACCGTTGTCCCAATATTCGTTTCGATTCAAAAGTTGCCTACACCAACCTGCCAGTTCCATCCGCTTTTCGCGGCTTCGGTGGACCGCAGGCTCAGTTCGCCATGGAAAGCCTGATGGATGAAATCGCTGCCGAGCTCAAGCTGGACCCGGTGGCTTTCCGAATGCAGAATGCCATCCAGGAGGGCGAGGAGATCGCCATCATGGCCTTGTTGGGGGAGGGCGGCCCGGTAGCCCAGATTGTCCCCAGCAGCCGGCTGCCGGAGTGCGTCGAACAAGCGGCTGCTGCCATCGAATGGAGCCGTACATTTGACCCTGCCTGGAAGAGAGACCCGACCCGGCCCAACATCCGGCGCGGCCTGGGTATGTGCATCCTGATGCACGGTACGGCCATCCCCGGCCTGGACATGGGTGGGGCAATGATCAAGATGAACGATGATGGCAGCTTTAACCTTTTAATCGGCGCCACCGACCTAGGCACTGGGTCGGACACCGTCCTGGCTCAAATTGCTGCTGAAACCCTAGGTGTTCCGCTCGATAAGATCCTAGTCTATTCTTCCGATACTGACCTGACCCCCTTTGATGTGGGTGCTTACGCATCCAGCACCACTTACATTTCAGGCATGGCGGTCAGAAAGGCAGCAGAACTGGTGCTTCAAAAGTTGTTCGAGCGAGCAGCCTTGCTGCTCAAAACCACGACCAAGGGGATGGTCGCTGGGGACGAGCGAATCCACACTCCAGGCGGACGGTCAGTCTCTCTTGGGGAGATCGGCTTGCACAGCCTGCATACCTTAAACCAGGAACAAATCATGGCGTCTGCCTCCCATGTCTCGATGGTCTCACCGCCCTCTTTTGGAGCGCAATTCGCCGAAGTGGAGGTGGATATTGATTCTGGCGAAGTACGGGTCAAGAAACTTGCCCTGGCGGTGGACTGTGGCACGGTCATCAACCCGCAGACAGCTGAAGGCCAGATGGAGGGCGGTATGGCCCAGGCCTTAGGCTACGCTGTCTCGGAAGAGATGGTTTACAATAATAAGGGGAGTTTGCTGACCACTCGTTTCGGCGACTACCATATCTTTCAAGCTGACGAAATGCCCGAGATGGTCTGCCTGCTGGTACCATCCTACGAGCAAAGTGGACCTTTTGGGGCCAAGGGATTGGGTGAGATAACCGCTGAGGGCGTGGCTCCGGCAGTGGCAAATGCAGTCTACCATGCCACAGGTTTGCGCTTGCGTTCGCTACCCCTGACACCCGAGAAGGTCTGGCGGGCATTGCATTCCTGACTCTCTATTAGAAACGGATATCCTTATGCCATATGGTTATAACGGCAAAATCCTGCACGTCGACCTTACCAGCAGCCAGTTCCAGGTTGAAGAACCTCCGGAGGCTTTCTACCGGGAATGGCTGGGTGGAAGCGCCTTGGCACTGACCTATATCCTGCGTCAGACCCCGCCAATGGTTAACCCGCTTGATCCGAGCAACACCCTGATCCTGGCGGACAGCGTTCTTACCGGGGCGCCGCTGGCTGGATTAAGCCGACTTACCGTGGCCGCCAAATCCCCCCTGACCGGCTGCATTGGCGATTCGCAATGCGGAGGCTACTTTCCTGCGGAATTTAAGTTCGCTGGTTTCGACGCCCTGGTGATAAGGGGAAAAGCCGCACGACCGGTCTTTATCTGGCTGGAGAATGGGAAGTACGAACTTCGTTCGGCTGAACACCTTTGGGGGCGAACAACTGGCGATGTCCAGGAAATATTGCGTACCGAATTGGGAGATAAGAGGATTGAGGTGCTGCAGTGCGGGATCGCTGGCGAGAATGGTGTGCGCTTCGCCAGCCTGATGAACAATGCCAACCGTGCCAATGGCCGAACAGGCATGGGTGCGGTGATGGGATCCAAGAACCTCAAGGCGGTAGCGGTGCGAGGAAAAATAAAACCTGCAATTTTTGACCCGGAGGGGGTAAAGCGCCTGGCTCGCTGGGGGGTGGAAAACCTCAAGAAGAAGGACGTTTATATGCTAAGCCAGACTGGAACAGCTGGCGGGATTGCCTGGTCATCGAATACCGGCGGCCTGTCCACCCGTAACTGGACCAGCGGAACTTTCGAGAAGAGCCAGGCGGTTGACGGTGCAACCATTAACCAGACCATCCTTAAACAACGTGACACATGTTATGCCTGCATGGTGCGCTGCAAGCCGGTCGTTGAAGTCCAGGAAGGCTCTTACCAGGTCGACCCTGTTTATGGCGGACCTGAGTACGAAACATTGTTCTCGTTTGGGAGTAGTTGCGGGATTGACAACCTGGCAGCCGTGGCTTACGCCAACCAACTTTGCAACAAGTACGGGATGGATACAATTTCGTGTGGAGCCACCATTGCCTGGGCGATGGATTGCTTTGAACACGGCCTAATAAGACCAGAGGATACCGGTGGACTTGAGCTGCGCTTCGGCAACGCAGCGGCCATGGTTCAACTGGTAGAAGCAATCGCCCACCGCACCGGATTTGGGGACTTGCTGGCGGAAGGCTCTGCCCAGGCAGCCGAGGAGCTTGGACGCGGGACAGCAGACCTGATCGTGGTGGTCAAGAAACAAGAGCTGCCAGCCCACATGCCGCAGTCAAAACCCGGGCTAGGCCTGATCTATGCGGTAAACCCGTTCGGAGCCGATCACCAATCCAGCGAGCACGACCCCGCCTATACCTTTTACCCCGACCGGGCGAAGCAGCTTGGGCAGGAGCGACCACAACCCGAATTGGCTCTGAACGAAGATGTGGTGAACTATGCTTTCGTCACCCAGTGCCTATATGCCAGTATGGATTCACTCAATATATGCCAGTTTGTTTTTGGCGCGGGCTGGCAGCTCTATGACCCGAATCAACTGGTGGAGGTTGTGCAAACGATAACTGGCTGGGATGTGAGCCTGCAAGAACTTCTGAAGGTGGGTGAGAAGAGGATCAACCTAATGCGGCTTTTCAACCTTCGAGCAGGAGTAGACGCCTCGGCTGACATGCTCCCGAAGAAGATCTTCCAACCACTGACAGGTGGAAAAAGTGACGGGCGTTCAATCAATCCAATCGAATTCGAGCAGGCCAGGCAGGTCTACTACAAGATCGCAGGTTGGGAGGTCGGAACAGGGACCCCTGGTCAGGCTAAACTAGAAGCCCTTGGGATTGGATGGGCTTGCAATCCGAATAACTTGACGAGAAGTTGAATTTAGACCCAAGAAAATGAACGTAGGCAGGCATGAGATTATTTATCTCAGGTCTGCGCATAGTCATATGTTTGAAGCCATTATCAAAATTTCATCACGCTATCAAGGCCACGATGAACACCGACTAATTTACCCACTTCTCGTATTGCCAGAAGTGCTCCGTTCACATATGGCACCGCACTTGAACCTGACTCGTGCCGTAGAATCAACTTCTGATCCGGCATCCCAAATATTGCATCAATTGAAATAACATAGCCTGGCAACCGGATCGAGTGAACTTGTGTTCCCTGCAAACGAGCACCGCGACTCTCTATTGGCCCATCAATTTCGGATAATGGAACTGCAAGTCTTGCTTCCCGCACATTCGAAAGACGGTTTGCCAATTCGCGAGCGGTTCCGCTGGGAACATCCTTCTTATCGGCATGCGCGTATTCAATTATTTCCCACTCAGGTATATATCTGGCAGCCATCTCGGCAAATTTCTGAAGGAGAACCACAGTAAGAGCAAAATTTCCAACTGCCAAAACGCCACGATTCACTTCTTCTGCGACCTTGTTTACTTTGTCATAATCTTCACTGCTCATTCCGGAGGTACCAATAACAACATGTGCACCGCCCCTTAATGCTGATAAAACATGGGATTTTGCCACCTCCGGTTTTGTATATTCAACAAATACATCAGGGTTGGTGCTTAATGCTTCTTCGACGGTACCAAAGATTGGTGAGGTAAGCTTCTCAATTCCTAACACTTCACTGAGGGTCTTTCCAGCAAACCTTCGTGAGACGGCTGCTACCAACTCCATATCATTAACACCAAATATACCTCGAGACAATTCAGATCCAGCCCATCCCGTTGCACCTGCTACGCATATTTTCAATTTATTCATCATTTCCTCGATTCGTAAAGATAGTTATTGAGGATTTTGAAATCTCTTTCCTGGTTGGTATTATATTCCCTCTGGAATAAACCCACCATGAAAAGAGCGCTTGCGAACTACCAATAAACTCCTTGCCGAGATTTTGATTTTCATCCTTTTTGAGGAACCTGAACCTTGCAAGCTACTCATTTAAATTCATGCTATACTCAACCCAGCATGTTACTATTCGTGATGTACGTTTGGTTATTCCCAGGCGCTCCTGCAGGTACGGATGGTCATTAAACTCTCCCCAGCCCCAAAACCTCGGATATCATATTTTGCATCGCTTCCAGCAGAAGAAATCGATCACAATGATGGAGTCAGCGAAACCATGGACAGCCTTGGTATCGAAAACGGGCTAGATTCAATCTGCCAGACCCTGGCGACCAACCGCACGAAGCCCGCCCAGAAATTTAGCGCACAATTACGGCAGGTAGTGCAGGCGCATGGCAAGAACCTGCCTCAGTACGATGATTTCACCACCGTGGTGGTGAAAAGGTCAGGGGTGGGACGGTCATGAAATCTTCCGGCAACCCAGCTTTTGAAGCACGAGCATTCCTGGGGAAGGTGCCTCTATTTGCGGAATTGGATGAAGAATCTTTGTTGAGCCTGGCCCGCGAGAGTAGATTTGTGCGTGTTAAAAAGGGACAATTTATTTTTCTCCAGGATGACCCCTGCCGAGAAAGCTTATTTGGTTTTCTCCGGACTCGTCTCCATCATCCTGGAGAGCCTGGATGGCCGGAAATTAGCGATCAACGAGATGCGTTCTAGCGATCTATTTGGTGAACTGGGGCTGCTTACCAAACAGCCTCGTTCGTCCAGCGCCTTCGCCCGCACGGATGGTGAACTCCTGACTATCCCCCGTCAGGCGTTCCTTTCTGTACTGGGTCGGGAACCGGCATTTATGCGCCGGATACTGGAGATGACCGCCAACCGCCTGCGGGAAAGCAACGAACACGAAAGCGCGCTGGCATTTCTGGATGCCCAGGGGCGCCTGGCACGTCTCCTGCTGCAATTGGGAAAACGCGAGTTGGAGAAAGGGTACATCACTATTTCTCAGGAAGAACTGGCAGAGCGTACCGGCCAAACCCGCCAGACGGTGGCAAAATCCCTCGGTCGCTGGCGGCGGAGAGGCTGGCTGATCACAGGCCGAGGCCGCATCATGTTGTTGAAACATGATTCTCTGGCCGAATTGGAGCAGGAATCAATGGATTAATTCTCGAACCTATGTTGCCATTCTTGAGGGGGGAAAAAGGAAAACCATCTTCCTTGTGTCGTTAAAGTGACAGACAGCCGGATCGATCAATGATATCCTAGGGTCAGATAACAACAATCAACCACAAAAAGGAGATATACCATGGAAAAACAAGATCAGGCTTTCAATCGTTTACTCAAGAAACTCTCTGCACTGCGCGCCACTCTCAAGGGCGACGAGCGCGAACTTCTGGATGGGCTGGTCATTGGATCCTCCGATGAGGTTGGTGCTCATTCAATGAGCGTGAAACCTATCAGTCCAGCAAGGAATACCGCCAGAGCCACTTCTGCTGATGAGGCGCACGCCAATTCAATGCGTGTGATACCCATCAGCCCAGCAAGGAATACCGCCAGGGCCACTTCTGCTGACGAGGCGCATGCCAACACGATGAAGATCAACACTGCCAAGGACAAGGTCCGCCAGAATTCCCCGGACGAGGCGCATGCCAACACGATGAAGATCAACACCGCCAAGGACAAGGTCCGCCAGAATTCTGCTGACGAGGCGCATGCCAACACGATGAAGATCAACACCGCCAAGGACAAGGTCCGTCAGAATTCCCCGGACGAGGCGCATGCCAATGCCATGGTCGTCAGGGTTATTTATGATCAATCCAAGGACGAGTACCAGCGCATAAACTAGCATTCCCTATCAGCAAGAACAAGATGTGTGGATTTTCCGCAACAATACTGTTGCGGAAAATCCATTTTAGCGTACAATTCATACTGTAGATAGAACTTATCAGGCTGGATTGGGGCTCCCTGATAAAGGGAAACCAGCCGATCCACCTTACAAGCGGCATCCATACCAGGTTGAGAAAAGAGAGCGATGACCACCAACGAAAATTCCCAGGAAACAGAATTAACCGTACAACTCAAACGTTTGTTGACTGCCATCGAGGCTGGCGGGCATGCAATCCTGCCACAATCCAACGATGAACTGTTGAAATCCATTGTTGAAGCAGCTGTGCGAATTTTCAATGCCGCAGCTGGCTCCATTCTGCTTGTCAACGAACGGGAACACCTTCTGGAATTCAAAGTAGCCTTTGGGGGAGCGAACCACGATCTGGTGGGGATGAAATTCCCCATGGATAAAGGTATTGCGGGTTATGTTGTGATGACTGGCCAACCGCTGGCAATTTCAAATGTCCGCCAGGATGCACGCTTCAACCAGGAGTTTGCCCAAAGCACCGGATATGTGCCTACATCGATCCTGGCGATGCCATTGCGGACCGGCGAACGGATCGTCGGGGTCATGGAAGTGCTGGATAAGATCAATGCAGCTTCTTTTGGTGTACAAGATATGGATTTATTAGGGATGTTCGCCCACCAGGCGGCCATTGCCATCGACCAATCCCAACGCATGGATCAGATCCAAGATGCGCTGGTACTTGGAATGAAAAGGTTGATCCAGGCAGACCCATCCCTGGAAGCGACGAGACTCCTTCCTATACTAGATGCCACCGGCGAATCGCACGCCAGCGCAGCAGACCTGCTGGCATTGGCTGATTTATTCAACCAGATCAGCCAGCTTGGTGAAGCAGAGCACAAGGCTTGTTTGCAGATCCTGACCACGTTCGCTGAATATCAACATTCCCAGCGCAGGACACGGTATGGCAGATGAGTCAATTCGTCCGGCTTGGTCAGAACAGTTTTCTGAGCAAGCCGTCCAGCAGCTGTACCATTGCAGTCCCATCGCAGACCTGACGCCGGAATGGGCCTTTGGGGGTAGCACCGGGAAGGGTATAAGGGTGGCCGTGGTGGATAGTGGTGTTGAATATGATCACCCAGCGGTGGGAGACTCAGTCCGGGGCGGTATTGTGGTTGAATATGATGAGAGCGCTGAAAACTCGATCCGGTATGAAACAGAAGAGCATCCTTGTGACCTTGCCGGGCATGGGACTGCCTGCGCGGGGATCATTCATGCATTGGCTCCACAAGCTGAGATCTACAGCGTGCGCGTGCTGGGAAGCAATATGCATGGCCGGGCAATCCAATTTGCTGGCGGATTGGACTGGGCCATCGAAAATGATATTCAGGTGGTAAACCTGAGCTTGAGTACTTCCAAGGAGGAATATTTTGGCTTGTTCCATGACCTGGTTGACCAGGCTTACTTTAAGAACATGAATGTGATCTGTGCGGTAAATAACTATCCCGAAGCCAGTTTCCCCTCCCTTTATGCAACGGTCATCTCGGTGGCTGCGCATGCCGGCCACGATCCGTTCACCTATTACTACAACCCCAATCCACCGGTTGAATTTGGCGCCCCCGGTATTGATATAGATGTCGCTTGGAATAACAAGCAGTATGTGAACAGCACCGGCAACAGCTTCGCGGCACCCCATATTGCCGGGATCGTGGCCCTGATCCGCGCCAAGCATCCGGAATTGACTCCATTCGAGATCAAGACTGTTTTACTAGCCTGCGCCTCTAATATGAAGTGCAAAGAAATATGAATTGAAAAGAAGGAATCATAAAAAATGGGATCAGATGAGTCAACCACACGCTGGAGTTTGAAGGACCTGCTTGCTGAACCGGTTGAGCAGTCTGTAGAGCAGCAGCTATACCAATTGGAACAATCCGTATCAGACCTTGAAGCGCTGCGGACAAGTATGATCCCGGATATCCCTGAGGGGGATTTTTCCAAGATCCTTGAATTACTCGAGTTGATCAATACCCTGATGAGGCGCTTACAGGCATACTCCTATCTGTGGCTTTCGGAAGACACCCAGAATGAAGCCGCTTTGAACCTGCGTGATCGCCTTGATCAATCCCTGGTTGGTCTTGGCAACCGGGTTCTATTCTTCGAAATCTGGTTCAAGGACCTACCGGATGAGGCTGCGGATAGATTGATTGCAGCCAGCGGCGATTTGAACTACTTCCTCGAATCCATCCGCCGTTTTAAACCGTACACTTTGAGCGAACAAGAAGAGAGACTGCTTGCTCTCAAAGACCCCAACGGGATAGATGCACTAATGGGTCTGTATGAGATGATCACAAACCGCTTCACCTTTTCGCTGGAGGTGGAGGGTGAGAAAAAGAACCTGACCAGAGATCAACTGACCAGCTATTATTATCATGCCTCTCCGGAGGTCAGGGCCGGTGCCTATAAGGAGCTCTACCGGGTCTACAGCGATAACGCCACCATCCTGGCGCAAATCTACAGCCACCGTGTGCGCGATTGGCATGCAGAAGGGATCGAACTGCGAGGCTATTCTTCGCCGATCTCTGCCCGTAACCTAGGGAACGATCTGCCGGATGAAGTGGTCGATACCCTGCTCTCTGTCTGCAAGAAGAATGCCGGCCTCTTCCAGCGCTACTTTCAATTTAAAGCTCGCTGCCTGGGTCTTGAGAAACTGCGCCGGTACGATATTTATGCCCCACTCGCCAGTGCAGAGAAGAAGTACGATTTCAAATTTGCCAGTGACCTGGTACTGGATACTTTCCAGGAATTTTCCATTCCCGTGGCCAACCTAGCCAGGAAAGTATTCGAACAGCAGCATCTTGATTCAGAGACCCGACATGGGAAACGCGGCGGCGGCTTCTGTTATGCTGCCCTGCCGGAGCTGACACCCTGGGTACTGGTCAATTACAATGGCCGACCTGGCGATATTGCCACCCTGGCCCACGAGTTGGGACATGCGGTGCATGCCATGCTTGCGAGTAACCACTCGGTATTGTCTTTCCATGCCTCCCAACCTCTGGCCGAAACCGCTTCGATATTTGCAGAGATGCAATTAACCGAGCGGCTGCTGCGAGATGAACAGGACCCTGACGTTAGGCGCGATCTGCTGGTGAGAGTGATTGATGATGCTTATGCCAA
>CAIKOL010000093.1 GCA_903829085.1 uncultured Anaerolineales bacterium
CATCGGGCTGGAGGCCTACATGGCCGCCCGCAGCATGAAGGAGCATGATCCCAAAGAGGACCGCAAGTCTTCCCACCTGCTGCTGCTGGCAGAAAATGAGACCGGTTATCAGAACCTGTTACAAATCGCCTCGGCAGCGCAACTGGAAGGCTTCTATTACTACCCCCGCATCGACAAGGAATTCCTGGCAAGTCACACCGAGGGGCTGATCTGCACTTCCGGCTGCATATCAGCCGAAGTGCCGCGCCTGATCAAACAGGGCCAGGTGGAGGCGGCGCGGCGCAGCCTGGACTGGTACTACGAGATCTTCGGGCGGGATAATTTCTTCTTTGAGCTCCAACAGCACGATGTGCCCGAGCTGGAAAAGATCAACCGCACCCTGGTGGAACTAGGCCCGCATTATAACGCCCGCTTCGTTGCCACCAACGACGCCCATTACATCAATCCAGAGGATGCCAAGTACCAGGATATCCTGCTCGCCATCCAGACCGGAGCGTTGCTGGCGGACCCCGACCGGATGCGGATGACCGACGGTTCATACTACCTGCGGTCCCCGGAGGAGATGGGGCGCCTGTTCGCAGAAGTGCCCGAGTCGCTGACGAACACGCTGCTGATCGCCGAACGCTGCAATGTGACCCTGGATGTAAAAAAGTATCGCCTGCCGCAGTTCAACGTGCCGGAGGGACAGACGGCGGAAACCTACCTGCGGGTCTTATGCGAAGACGGGTTGAAACGGCATTACGGGGAACGTGCGGTCAGCGGGGAAGTGCGCACCCGGCTTGAATACGAATTGGGCATCATCCAGAAGATGGGCTTTGACGCCTACTTCCTGATCGTCTGGGACCTGTGCCGGTATGCGCGCGAAAAGGGCATCTGGTACAACGCGCGCGGTTCGGCCAATGGTTCGATCGTGGCGTACACGCTGGACATCACCCTGGTGGACCCCATCCAGCAGGAACTGCTGTTCGAACGCTTCCTGAACCCCGGGCGCATCTCGATGCCGGATATTGACCTGGATTTTCCAGACGACCGGCGGGCGGATGTGCTGGATTACACGGTCAACAAGTACGGGCAGGACAAGGTGGCGCAGATCATCACCTTCGGCACGCTGGGGGCACGCGCGGCCCTGCGCGACGTGGGCCGCGTGATGGACATTCCGCTCTCCGAAGTGGACCGGGTGGCCAAAATCATTCCGAACATCCCCTCCAAGGCCGTCCCGTTGCGGGACATCATCGCGGAAGACTTCAAAGGGCTGCCGGCGTTGAAGGAAATATACAAATCGTCCGATACCCTGCATGAACTGATCGAGACGGCAGCCAGAATGGAAGGGGTGGTACGCAACGCCGGGACGCACGCGGCCGGGGTGGTCATATCGGATAAACCGCTGGTGGAATACCTGCCGCTGCACCGCCCGACCAACAACTCGGAAGAAACACCGATCAAGACTGTCACGCAGTTCGAAATGGGCATCCTTGAAAAGCTGAAGATGCTCAAGGTGGATTTCCTAGGACTGGCCACGCTGACCACGATGGCACGCGCCTGCGCCTTGATCGAAAAGAGGCACGGCAAGCAATACAACCTGGGTAACATCCCCACCAACGACCCGGAGACGTACCGTTTCCTGGGCGAAGGCAACACCCTGGGTGTCTTCCAATTGGAAGGTTCGGGGATGACCAAGTGGCTGGTGCAAATGAAACCCCAGACGCTGGACAACATCATTGCCATGGTAGCGCTCTACCGCCCCGGCCCGATGGACTTCATCCCCGATTACATCAGCCGCATGCACGGCGAGTCGGAAGTGGAATACAAGCACCCGGCGCTGGAACCGATCTTCGGGGATACGTATGGCATCCCCCTGTACCAGGAGCAATTGATGCGCGCCGCCATCGAACTGGCGGGGTACTCGCCATCCGAATCAGACGAACTGCGCGCCGCGATTTCGAAGAAGAAAGTCAAGGAAATCGAAAACCACCGGCACAAATTCGTGGCAGGCGCAGTCTCGCAGGGGATGGAAGGAGAGATTGCCGAGGCGATCTATAACGATTGGAATGAATTTGCCCGCTACGGCTTCAACAAATCCCATGCGGCGGATTACGGTGTGCTGGCCGTGCAGACCGGATTCCTGAAACTGCATTACCCGGCGGAATACATGACCGCCCTGCTCTCGGTGACCAAGCACGAGACCGAGAAGATGGCCCTATATGTCAACGATGCCCGCAGCATGGGAGTGACCGTGCTGCCCCCGGATATCAACGCCAGCGCCTGGGACTTTGCCATCGAAGAGCAGGAGGGGAAACCGGCGATCCGCTTTGGGCTGGGGGCGATCAAGAATGTAGGCCAGGGTGCGGTGGAACTGCCAGTGCAGGCGCGGTTGAAAGGCGGGCCGTTCAACGACCTGAATGACATGGCGGCGCGGGTGGACCTGCGGGCGGTGGGCAAGCGCGCTCTGGAAAGCCTGATCAAAGTGGGCGCGCTGGACAAGTTCGGTTCACGCGCCCCCATGCTGGAAGCGCTGGACCGGATCGTGGCGGTCAGTTCATCCCATTTCCGGGCAGCCGAGGCTGGGCAGTTGTCGCTCTTCGGGACGGCGACCGGGGTGACCGAGAACATCAACCTGCCGCTGGTGCCGGACGCCGACCGGCGTGAGACCCTGGCGTGGGAACGCGAGCTGATCGGAATGTACATGGGCGAGCACCCACTGACACCCTATCTGAACGACATCCGCCGACTGGTAACACACTTCTCCAGCAACCTGGGGGATGCCGCCCACGAGGAGAAGACGCGGGTGGCCGGGATGGTATCGGGCATCCGCCCGCACCAGACCAAGACCGGCAAGATGATGGCCTGGGTCACGCTTGAAGACCTGACCGGTGTGATCGAACTGGTGCTGTTCCCGCGCACCTGGGAGAAATTCCAATTCGCCCTGGAGGTGGGCGGGGTGATCGTGGCTGAGGGCAAGGTGGACGCACAATCCACCCCCTCCAAGGTGCTGGTGGACAACATCCGGACCGAGATCAAACTGACCGAGCCTGCCCAGATGGCATTGCAGCCCCAGCAACTCCCCCCGGAGCGAAAACCAACCCCGACGAAACCAGCCCCTGCCCCAGCGAAGAAACCGGGAACGAATCCAAGAGCCGGCGGGAGCGTCCCCGCATCCCCGCCTGCGTACCGGGAGACAGCCCCGGAAGCGGAGGACACGGACTGGGATTCCATGCCGCCCCTGCCCGAAGCCCCGCCAGACTGGGACACCTACACACCCGCCAAGACGAGCTTCTCCACCCCGGACCTGGTGCCGCATGAACCAGAACTGGCGGACGAAGAGGAAGCGCCCAGCCTGCCCATAGCGCCGGTGACGGTCCAGGTGGAGACCGAAAGTCACGAAGCCCCCAACCAGCCCCCGGTGGCGGTGCTCCAACCTGTTGCGGTGCTTGCCACCGACACGCGCTTTTCCGGTATCAGCGATGAGCATGCCCCCCAGATGCTGACGGTGATCCTGCGCCCGAGCGGCGATGCGCAACGCGATATCCGCCGCATCAGCCGCCTGCATGGAACCTTTATTTCTTATCCCGGGAAAGACCGCTTTGCCTTCCAAATCTTCGAGGAGGGACGCGGGCACCTGGTCGAGTTCCCCAACGACAGCACCCACCTGTGCGCCGACCTGGTGACGCTGATCAAGGAAGCGGTGGGGGAAGAAAACCTGAGGGTGGAGCCGATCTTATTCCAGTAGCTCGGTCACGCAGAAAATGCGGGCGGAGGCCATAAGGATCGCCCCTGAATCGTTATGTTTTAACGAAATACGAAAACAGGGTGACGGCCGAGGCAATCACAATCACCACCGAACAGGTGATGGCGAAGTATTTTTGAAATTTATTATTTGCGAATTGTCCCATCAGCTTCCGGTCATTGGTCAACTTGATCAGATAATAAAAAACCAGGGGGAGCGCAATGGCATTGATGGTCTGCGTGACGATGGCCACTTTGAACAAAGATAATTTCGTGAACACAACCACCACACCCACAACAAAGAGCTGCAGGGCAAAGAGGATATAGAAGGTTTTACTCTTCTTGTAGCTGTCATTGAGGCTGCCAGAGAGACCGAAAAATTCAGAAAAAGCATAGGCGGTGGAAAGGGAGACAATGACAACGCCCATGAAACCGGCATTGAGAATACCGATGGCGAACAATGTGCCAGCCAGGTTACCGGCAAAGGGTTTGATCGCCAGTGCAGCCTGCTCCCCCGCTTCCAGGGGGATATGGTTCACAAACAAGGTGGCAGCAGTGGCTACGATCATAAAGAAAGAAAAAAAGTCGGTCAGGAATGCGCCCCAGTAGGTTTCAAGCTGGGAATAGTTTATCTTCCCTTTCTCGATCTTCTTATCATAGGCAAAACTGCTGATAAAAAACTGCCCCCAGGGAGTGATGGTGGTGCCCAATACGCCCATGCCAATCAAAAGGTAATCGCGCATGTAAGTGGGTGTGACCTGAACGCCATGCGGGTAGAACAAATTGCTGACCGCCAGGCCCCAGTCCGGCTGCGCCTTGATGGCTGAGACAATATAGGCAATATAGAACAGGCTGGCAAGCAGCATGATGGTCTGGGTCAGTTTATAGTTCCCTTTCACAATGAAAAGGAATGAAATGAACAGGATGACAACCACCGATGGGATGGCCGGGAGATTTAACATTCCACTGGTAATCTTGACCGCAGACAGGTCGGTGATGAGGGTGCCAAGGTTGGCGATCAACAGAGCGCCGAACATGAACATGGCGGTGCGGACACCGAATTTCTCCCGGATCAGATCGGCCAGTCCCTTGCGACTGATGATGGCCAGGCGCATGCCCATCTCCTGGGTCACACCCAGCAGGATGGTGATGATGACCAGCAGGAAAAGGATCGGGTAACCGAGCTTTGCGCCGGCAATGGAATAGGTGGCAACACCCCCGGCATCATTATCTGACATGGCAGTAATGGTGGCCGGGCCGAAAACAGAGAGGAAGATCAGGATGTTCTTCCAATAGCGGTTGAAGAAGCTGCGTTTTATGGAGGTATTGGTCATGGAGGGCCTGCTTTAAGGTCAGCGGTAGAAGCGCGGCAGGCGTTTCTTCCAGGCGGTAGGAATGATCTTATCCAGGGCATCGTCAGCAGTGACAATCCCGTGCAGGCGGTTCTGGTCATCCACCACTGGAACAGCCAGCAGATCGTACTTGGCAACCGTCTGGGCAACGGTTTCCTGATCATCCGTCAGGTTGACGGTAATCAGACGCTTGGACATGAAGTCCGAGACCATCTGACCGGGACTGGCAAAGATAAGGTTATTCAGAGAAAAAGCTCCCAGGAGGTGATCCTCTTCGTCGGTCACATAGACGTAGAACATGGTTTCGACCTCATCCGACATGGTCCGCAATATCTCAATGGCCTGGGCAGCAGCCAGGTTGGGGCGGATGGAAGCATATTCGGTGGTCATGATACCGCCGGCGGATTCCTCGGGATAAGCCAGCAATTTACGGACATCGTCGGCGTCTTCCTTTTCCATCAAGGCCAGCAAGCCTTCCTTGCGCTCCTTGGGCAGGTCGCCGAGCAGGTCAGCGGCTTCATCGGGTTCCATCTCTTCGAGCACATCGGCAACTTTTTCATCCGACATGTGTTCAACCAATTCAGCCTGGAACTCCGGTTCCACCTCTTCCAGGGTATCCGCCAGATGCTGAACATCCAGCGTATCCAACAGTTGACCGCTCTCCAGCTTATTAAGATCCCTGACAATTTCTGCCAGGTCAGCCGGGTGCAATTCATGGAGTCTCGCCGCCGGGACGCGCAAATGCATCTCCTCGTCGCGGTGCATCAGTTCGACGTCATCCCAGGCAATCTCTTTATAATTTTTAAGATGGGCTCGTAAATAGCGCGACAACCCGACCAGCCTCATCCGGCGCATGATCCCCACCCAGGAAACATCCACGTTGCTGACATAAATTGTGCCGTTGACGCGCACCAGTTCCACGTCATTAACGCGCACCACGCGCGCCCCCTCTGTGTCAATAATTTGCTTGTCGAGTACATCGCGGGAAAGCAGGACGTCGTCCTCTTTCAGTTCAAATAAGGGGGCCTCATCCAGCCGGTATTTCAACGGGATGACCGGCGAGAGGAGAGCTGCAACTGCCATAAAAGGCAGGATGCGGGTCCCGCCACGGCCTTCGATTTCCACCGCCTCGATCAGCGGGTGTGGAAATTCGGCCCAAGGGCGGACGATCACATCGGTTAATTTTCCAACCGTCACCCCATCGAGATCGGTGACGGGGCGTCCAATAATTTCGCTCAAATATGCCATAATTTGCCTCCAGAAAACTGGTGCGTGCGATTAATAGAATAAGGCGGAAAGAAATGCACCCATTAGCAAAACGCCGCCTGATCGATTCTCAGAAGGCGGCGTTTATAGGAGCGGCACCCAGGCGCCCAGAGGGCCGGGATTTCCCTGAGACAGCATCCTGCAAATCCAGGGCGAGGTGAAGCGCGGGCGTAAGCCGCACACCAGTTCCAAAAACTGTGCTTTCTGATGGTGCATTATTGTATAAAGCGGAATGCCATCGGCGTCCACGCGATCACCTCCTTTCATTCTAATTTTTTGATTGGCACAGCCAAGCACGTGCACAAATAGAAAAACCTCCGGCGGAGCAGGAGGTTTTGAAAACAACAAATCATCCCATGGTTTGCCCATGGGCACCTCCTGGTTGAGCTTTGGCACTGCGTATCGTAGGGGACTTGCTCCCAGCCACTTTGAGCGGGGCCTTAAGCCGGCCCGGCCTGGTCTACCCCTTGGCGTCTTTCGACGTTTCGGGACAATGGCCTGTTTATCACGCAGACGCCTCGCCTAACGAGGTATTTTATTAACGGTAGGATACACCCGCCCCCTGCAATCCGTCAAGGAGGAAAAAATGACATTTCCATATTAATAAAAAGACTCCCAACGCGGGGAGTCTTATCCTGTCGGGTCAGGCAAACTTGTCGGGGCGCCCGGATTTGAACCGGGGACCTCTGCGTCCCGAACGCAGCGCTCTAACCGGGCTGAGCCACGCCCCGAACAAGCAAGGCGGGATTATACCCGCCTGCAACCGATTTGACAAGCCGTTCGCGGTATAATTCATTCGCTCATTCGATTCCCCCCAGGGGCACAGCAGCGCTGTGCCCTTACCGCGTAAGGACCGATAACATTATGGTAGAACCCGAAGAACCCACCAGCCAGACCCCGGAACCCATTAAACAGGTGATCGGCACCGTTCAGATGGCAGATATTGACGAAACCATGCGCACGGCTTATCTCGATTACGCCATGTCCGTCATCGTTGCGCGCGCCCTACCGGATGCCCGGGATGGATTGAAACCTGTCCACCGCCGCATCCTATACGCCATGCAAGATATGGGCATTCGCGCCAACACCGCTTTCAAGAAATCCGCCCGTATCGTGGGTGAAGTGTTGGGCAAGTATCACCCGCATGGTGACGCGGCTGTCTATGAATCCATGGCGCGCATGGCGCAGGATTTTTCGATGCGTTACCTGCTGGTGGATGGCCAGGGGAACTTTGGCTCGGTGGATGGGGATGCCCCGGCTGCCATGCGTTACACCGAAGCCCGCCTGCACAAGATGGCCGAGGAAATGCTGGCCGACCTGGAAAAGAATACAGTGGATTTTACCGATAACTTTGACGGTTCGCTCCAGGAACCTTCTGTTCTGCCGGCGCGGGTACCCAACCTGCTGCTCAACGGGGCCACCGGCATTGCCGTTGGGATGGCAACCAACATCCCCCCCCACAATTTTAAAGAGCTGGCCGCGGCGCTGATCTACCTGATCGACAACTACAACACGATGGATGATATCCCCATCGAGAATTTGATGAAGTTCATTCCAGGACCCGACTTCCCCACCGGCGGCATCATTGTCGGCAAGGAAGGCATCGAAGCCGCCTACGGGTCCGGCAAGGGGCGCATCGTGCTGCGCGGGAATGCCCATATCGAAGATATGGCCGGCAACCGGCACCGGATCGTCATCACTGAAATCCCCTACCAGGTGAATAAATCCACGCTGATCGAACGCATTGCCGACCTGGTTCGCAATGAAAAAATAGATACGATCTCGGACCTGCGGGACGAGTCTGACCGGCGTGGCATGAGCATCGTCATCGAGCTGAAACGCGGCGCCCAACCGAAAAAGGTGCTCAACCAGCTATACAAATACACCTCGCTGCAGACCACCTTCGGCGTACAGATGCTGGCACTGGTGAACGGCGAGCCACGCCTGCTGCCGCTCAAGAAAGCCCTGCAAATATTCCTGGAGCACCGGCAGGTGGTCATCACCCGGCGTACACAGTTCGAGCTGGATAAGGCGCGCGCCCGGGCTCATATCCTGGAAGGATTAACGATCGCGCTCAGCAACCTGGACGCGGTCATCCAGACCATTAAAGAGTCGCCAGACGCCGACACGGCCAAAGAGCGCCTGATGACGCGCTTCAAATTATCCGAACTCCAGGCCCAGGCTATCCTCGACATGCAGTTGCGCCGCCTGGCTGCCCTGGAGCGCCAGAAAATCGAAGACGAATACAAACAGGTCAAAGGACAGATCGCCCACTTTGAAGACCTGCTGGCCCACCCCCAAAAGATCCTGACCTTGATCCAGGACGAACTACGGGAACTTTCGGAAAAGTACGGCGACGAGCGCCGCACGCACATCGCGGGCGAGGCTGTCGAAGCCCTATCCGAGTCGGACCTGGTGCCGGATGAGGCCGTGCTGATCTCGCTTACCGCCCGAGGCTACGTGAAGCGTGTGGCGGCAACCGCCTATCGTTCACAGGGCGCAGGTGGCAAGGGAGTCACCGGGCACGCCACCAAGGAAGAAGACGAGGTCCTGAACCTGATCCCGGCTCGTTCGCTGGACACGATGCTGTTCTTCTCCGACCATGGCAAGGTTTATTCCGAAAAGGTCTACCAGATCCCGGATGCCGACCGCACCACCAAGGGTATCCCGCTGGTCAACGTCCTGTCGCTGGATGCTGGCGAGGTCGTCACTGCCGCCCTCTCGGTTCCGAACTTCGCTGTCGCCGGGTATATTACCCTGGCTACCCGTAACGGGAAGATCAAGCGCATGGCGCTCAGCGAACTTTCCGCCGTGCGGCCCTCCGGAATTATTACCATCGGACTGGAAGACGGCGACATGCTTGGCTGGGCGCGCCTGACACACGGCGACAGCGAGATCATCCTGGTCACCGAGCTGGGGAAGGCTTTACGCTTCTCCGAAAACAAGGTCCGTACCACGGGTCGTAGCGCCAGCGGTGTTGCCGGTATCAAGCTGTCTGGAAACGACAAAGTCACCAGCATGGAGGTGGTTGAACCAGGCGGCGACCTGGTACTGGTGACCACCCTGGGGTATGGAAAGCGCACCCCGTTGACGGAATATGCAGCCAAGGGGCGCGCCACCGGTGGCATGCAGACGATCGCCAAAGGCGCAGCATACAAGATTGGCACCGTAACGGCAGCGCGTGTTGTTCAGGAAGCTGACGATCTGACCATCATATCGTCCAACGGCATGGTTCTGCGCATGAAAGTGAAGGATATCAAGCAAGCCGGGCGCGCCACGCGTGGCAATCACATCATGGATGTAAAGGAAGGTGACCGGGTGGCTTCCATCGCCCGCATCGCCACCGCTGAACTCAAACGCGCGGGTGTAAAGACAAACGGTGAAGCAGTCCCGGAACCGGGTACGCAGTTTGAAATGCCATTGAAATGACCCTGGCCTCCTTCCGCAAGCGGATGGAACTCTCCCACAATAAATGCGGTGCTCTGATGAGCACCGCATTGTTTTTTCTGAGACCGGGGAAACTGCAGGCAGAGGTTTAGAACATGAAGGATGGGACGACCTTCCCGGTAATCAACAACAACATGGCCCCCAGCAAACAAACCACAACCAACAGCATCACAACCAGGGCAAAACGCTGCTGGGCGGTCGTGCCAGTGACCTGGTCAAGACTGCGGCGCGGTTTGCGCGGCTTGGGTGGCTTGGGCGCATTGGGGTCCAGCGGTTCTTCTTCTTCCTTAAAGGAAGCCTGTTCACGCAGATTATCAAGCATAGGTCACCTCGGGTGGACAAATTGGGAATTTGTCCCACGGTTGGCAAATCAGCTATTTATTGTAACTTCTCAATAAACTGGGGAGCGGGGGTGTGTGCGGGCTGCGAAGCAACCTGCACACACCCTCCTCCACCTCCCCAATATATTGAAAAGATGCCATTTATTCAATAAAAGTATATCACAAGACAGGACGAAGGTGCACTTCACCAAATTGAACCGTGAAGACCTGTCCACCAGGGGAGCGCAGGCGCAGGCTCCCATCCCGCTCCAGCCCTTCGACAATCCCCGTTCGGGAAGGGGTATCATCGGTTCGAATTTCCACCTGCTCCCCACAGAAAGCCAGGTGTTTTTCCCAGGCGTGGGAAAAAACATCCTTTGTCAGCAGGCTGCGCCAGTAAAGCAAGGCCTGGAGAATATCCTTGAGAAGACCCAGGCGGTCCACTTCTTTCCCCATTTCGGCTTCGACACAGGTGGCAGGAAAATAAAGCTGTTCAGAGGGTGGTACGGCTTCAGGTTTAACATTCAGCCCAATCCCCAGGACAACGCTGTCCACTTTATCCCCCAACCAGACCGCCTCAGCCAGGATGCCACAGACTTTACGGCGGTTGAGCAAGACATCATTGGGCCACTTTATTTCCGGATGCAGCCTGCGCATTCCCAACGCCTCGCAGACCGCCAAGGCTCCCAAGCCGGAAAATAACGGGACAGATTGCGCCTCACCAGGAAATGGCCGCAGCACCAGGCTGAATGCCAGGGCGGTCCCGGGTGGTGTGATCCAGCGGTGGGAACCGCGGCCGCGACCGGAGGTCTGTTCTTCAGCGTAAACCAGGGATAGGTTTGGAGCGCCATCGGCAGCCCAAGCCAGGGCCATGTCGTTGGTGGAACCAGCCTGAGAAAAGGTGCGTAGCCCCCCCAGCGGAATATCAGAGAGGGTCTTGCGGAGGGTATGCTCATCCATAAAGGAATAAAAGGCACCTGACGTTGTTGAACGCCGGGTGCCGGTTTGCTACGGTAGAACACTCCACGGGTTGACATAGCCCCCGTTCAGGCGCACCTCAAAGTGCAGGTGGGTTCCGGTCGAATTCCCGGTGCTGCCTGCCAGGCCAATCACCTGGCCTTGCGTCACACCCTGGCACAAGGAAACATTGATCTGGCTTAAGTGGCCGTAGACGGTGGAATACCCATTGCCGTGATCGATCATGATGACATTGCCATAACCTGACGAATTCCAGCCAGCCGTAACCACCACACCGCTATCAGAAGCATAAATCGGGTCTCCGAGACCGGCGGCAATATCGATGCCCAAGTGGGTGGATGAAAAGTCATAACCGGATGTAAAGTGATTATTGGCCGGCCAAATGAAGCCTCCAGTGCCAATAGGACCATCACAAGATGCGCCTGCGAGGCTGGAGGTGCCCGACCTACCGCGCGCCACTTGTGGTCTGATCCACTCGACTGGATCTCCTTTTCCTCCCGGAACCATGACATAAGTTCCAGGAGCAATCACCGGGTCAGCCAGGTCAACATTATTTCCTGGCCAGTTCAAAATATCCTCTACATTGGCTTTTAATTTACTCGCTACCGATTCCAACGTATCCCCCTGCTGCCACTGGTAATACACGCCATCTGTTGGAGGCACTTCCAAAGCCTGGCCGCTGCGTAGGTTTTCGGGGTTATTTTGTAATATTTTGGAATTTGCCCAGAAAAGTGTTTCGGGGGTGATATTATATCCTTTGGCAATGCTGAATATTGCATCCCCCGATACGACTGTATATTTAATTACATTATAATTTGTACTTGAGGAAATCTCCGTCTTAAGCACAATCTGCCGGACGATGGCTTGCGCACTGGTAACCGAACTGGTTTCAGCAGGCAGGGAGGCAATCGTCCCTGCTTCAGTTGGCACCTGCGTGGGGTCCGGGGTGGCAGATGCGCGCTGAGGAGCCAGTTTCCAGAATGTGGAACCCAACAGACCGATAACTACAAGGGCTGTCACTCCCCAGGAAATACCAGTAAAAAGCCGGGGGGATTTGGCTGATTTACCCATAAAGTTTAGAGACCTTCCGTAAGGGTTTCCAGGAATTCCTGGTTGTTCTTGGTTTTGGAAATGCGCTGCAAGAGTGCCTCGGTGGCTACGGCTGAATCCATGCCCGCCCCCTGCGGAGGAGAGGAGACCATCTGGATATACATGCGGCGCATGGTCCAAACACGCTGAAGGATATCCGGACCGAGCAGCAGGTCTTCACGGCGGGTGGACGAGCGTTCGATGTCCACAGACGGGAAGATGCGCCGTTCCTGCAATTTGCGGGTAAGGATCAATTCCATGTTGCCGGTGCCCTTGAACTCTTCGTAGACCACATCGTCCAGCCGGGAGCCGGTATCCACCAGGCAGGTGGCAATAATGGTCAGCGAGCCGCCTTCTTCGATGTTACGCGCGGCCCCAAAGAAATGCTTGGGCGGATACAAAGCCGAAGGATCCATACCTCCAGAAAGGGTGCGCCCGGATGGGTTGACCACCAGGTTATAGGCACGCGCCAGGCGGGTGATGGAGTCCACCAGGATAACCACGTGGCGACCGATCTCTGTCAGACGCTTGGCGCGGTCGAGGGCGATCTCGGCAGTGCGAACATGGGAGGTAACCGGTTCGTCGAAAGTGGAAGCAACCACTTCGGCATCCACCGAGCGGTCCATATCGGTGACTTCCTCGGGGCGTTCGCCAATCAAGGCCACCATGAGGGTCACGTCTGGGTACTGGGTGGAGATGGCGTTGGCAATTTGTTTCAGGATGGTGGTTTTACCGGCTGTTGGGGGGGAAACGATCAAGCCGCGCTGGCCGCGGCCGATCGGAACGATCAGGTTGATCAGGCGGGTGGAAAGGATATCCCCCCTGGTTTCCAGGTCAAAGCGGCGGTCGGGAAAGATTGGGGTAAGGTCCTCGAAGCGCGGCCGGTGGCGGGCCTCTTCCGGGTCGATGCCATTGACGGATTCAACCTTGATCAGCCCATAGTGCCGTTCTGATTCGCGTGGCGGGCGGACATGGCCGATCACCAGGTCACCGGAGCGCAATTCATAACGCCTGAGTTGCGCCTGCGAGACGTAGACATCATCGTCGCCAATGTTGTAGCGCGCCGAGCGCAGGAAACCAATGCCTTCGCTCATGATCTCCAGGATTCCGCCGCGCATGTCAATGCCCTGTTGAGCGGCCTCCACCTGGCAGATATTCAAGATGAGAGCTTCTTTTTTCAAGCGCTGGGAATTCGGTACGTTGAATTCCTTGGCCATAGCACGCAATTCAGCCAAGGGTTTATTTTCGAGTTCAAGTATGTTCATTTTGCTTTCTCAAGGTGTGATCTGTAGGATGGATGGATGGGAAATAAGGCTTATTGGAAATAGTCAAAGAACAAGCGCCCCCGGGTGGGCCTGTTTGGTATCTTCGATTTTAAGAAGTTGGGTAAGGTTTCAAATAAATCAACTTGTCATCCTGCTGGGATGAACCAAGCGGTCAAGTTCGTGCGGATTATAGCATGTAACCATAGGTGGTGCAAGCGGTTCATGAGTCGAATTCCACGGTTTTCACAAAGTAAGAAAGCCAGACTGTCCCCAGCCCCTGCACCCCCGCCCTTAGCGATGGTTTCGGCGGCTAGAAGAGGATCTGGGTGTGTTGGCGGGTTGCGTTGCAACCCGCCAACACACCAAACCCCTACTTTGTGAAGAGCGTGGAGTCGATTCTATCAGAAAGAATGCGCCCCTGAAAATCCAGAAGGTGGCGGTAAAGACCACCGGCAGCAAGCAGCCCGGCATGGGTGCCCCGCTCCACAATGCATCCATGGTCAAGAACAAGGATCTCATCCATGTGTTCCAGTCCCACGAGGCGGTGGGTAATCAGCAGGAGACTCCGGCTGCGGGTGATCAAAAACAGCATATCGAGAAGCTGCCTCTCGGTAAGTGGGTCCAGGTTGGCACTCGGCTCATCGAACAAGAAGATGGGAGCATTTTTTAGGAAAGCACGCGCAACCGCCAGCCGCTGGCGTTCTCCACCACTGAGACGAAAGCCTCGTTCGCCGATGATCGTCTCATAACCCCTGGGCAGCCGCAAGATGAAATCGTGGATTTGCGCCTGTTCCGTTGCCTCCTGAAGCTCGGCATCCGTCGCCAATGGGCGGGCCAGGAGTAAATTCTGACGGAGCGTGTCGTTAAAAAAATACGTCCGCTGGGAGACAATGCTGAACGAACCCCGCACAGCCTCCTGGTCTAATTCTTGAATATCGCGGCCATCCAGTAAAATCCGGCCCCGGGAAGGATCCCAGAAACGCAGAAGGAGATTCATCAAGGTGGACTTCCCCGCCCCACTTGGCCCGACAATGGCAATCCGTTTTCCGGGAGGCAGATGAAAACTGATCTCCTGCAGAGCCGGTGGGGGTTGGGTGGGGTAGGTGAAGGAGAGGTGGGATACCCGAATATCGTAATTCGTAATTCGTAATTCGGGGGGTGTACTTTGGGATTGATGGAGAGAATCACGAGCCTCGATCATTGATCTTTGGACAACGGGCTCTGCATCCACCACCTCGAACAGGCGGCGGGCAGATTGCAGGCTGGATGAAAGCATTTGCACTGCCTGGGGAAGCGGAAGAACCGCCTCAAACCCGGCCATAGCCATCAGAGGCAAGACCGCGAGCATGACTCCAGAGATCTTTCCCGTCGCAACCAGCGGGATGGCGAGCGCCAGCACTGCCAGCATCCCCAGATTCACAAAGAGGGTGGTCAGCGCATTGGAAATGCCGGTCAATGAGGCAAGAAAACGCTGGGACTGCCCGTATGCTTCTTCGTCTTCCGAGAGACTGGCGGAGTAGCTGGCACCGTTGCCAAAAGCGAGCAAGTCCGCCAGACCCTGGATGCCATCCACGAGACGGGTCTGGAGGGCGGCACGCTGTGATACAAGCGTGGCCCCAGTGCGGCGGCTGAGAACCCAGGAAAGCAGGGGGAGAAGCACCCCGAGCATGACCATGAACGCCAAATAGGCCCAGGCCAGGGGCAGGTTGACCCGGCCAAAGAAAATCGTCAGCATGCCTGCAACGACAACCGCCACCAATGGCGGAGCGAGCACGCGCACATAGAAATTCTGCAGGTTCTCCACATCCATATTGATGCGGGACAATATATCCCCGGCGCGGAATTGCATCAGCCGGGCTGGTGCGAGAGGTTCCAGCGCCCGGTAGAACCAGACACGCAGGCGGGCTAGCAGGCGGAAGGTTACATTATGGGACGTCAGGCGTTCGGCGTAGCGGAAAACGCCACGCAGAATCCCAAAGAAACGCACGCCAAGGATGGCAACCTGTAATGTGCCCAGCTCCGGGTGCAACGCGGCGCTGGATATCAGGAAAGCGGAGGTACCCATCAAACCAACATTGCTGCCCACCGTCAAGACGCCCAACAGAGCCGAAAGCGCCACCCAACCCCACGAACCCTGCAGGAAGCCGAGCAGGCGTAAAAAGACTGGGGTTTGTCGCTGTTTGATAGATGGTTGAGGAACGGCTGGATTTTGACGATCAACCGGTGGAGGTCGGAAGTCAGCTGAAAGGTCGGACATTTGACCATCATCACCAGCAGGGAGATTGACCAGGGACGCATACACACCGCGGTGCTGCAGAAGCTCACGGTGCGTGCCTTCTTCCACCAGGAGACCCTGTTCCAAAACAAAGATGCGGTCAGCTTGAAAGACAGTGTTCAAACGGTGGGCGATGGTTATTACGGTGCGTGCATGCATCAAGGCGTGCATGGCAGACTCCACCAGCATCTCCTGCTGCGGGTCCAGGCTGGAGGTCGATTCATCCAGGATCAAGATGGGGGCATTTTTCAGGAATGCGCGTGCCAGAGCCAGGCGCTGAGCCTGCCCGGCGCTGAGGCGGGCGCCTTCTTCTCCGATAACAGTCTGATAGCCTTGGGGCAAAGATTGGATAAAGTCATCCAGTTGCGCAGCCTGAGCCGCAACGACAAGCTGCCCGTCAGTGGCATCCGGGCGCGCCAGGCGCAGGTTGGCAGCCAGCGTGTCATGGAACAGGTACGGATTCTGGGGCACCCAGGCAACCAGGTTACGCCAGGATTCAATTGGAATGGCGGTGATGGGTTCATGGTTGATGGTAATTTGCCCGCCGTCCGGATGGATGAAACGCAGCAGTAGCGCGGCCAGGGTGCTTTTGCCTGCACCACTCAACCCTACCAGGGCAACGTGCTCGCCAGCTTTAATTTCGAGGTTGATTCCCCGCAGGGCAGGCTGTGATTCGCCGGGGTAGGTGTAGGAGAGACGATCAAAGGCAATGAGGTAGCCAGGGACCTGGGATCCGGAATCGCGACTCGCGTAAGAATTCCTTATCCCCTGTGTGTCTGCTTCTGGGATTTCTGAAGCGGGCAAATCCAGAATCTCAAATATCCGACGGGCAGCAGCCGTTCCCGCCATCCCGGCGTGGAAACGCAAGCCCAGCATGCGGAGAGGAATATAAAACTCCGGTGCCAGGAGCAGGAGGAAAAAAGCCTGCTGAAAGGCAAGCTGACCATAGAGCAGGCGCAAGCCCACTTCCACTGCCACGACTGCCGTGCTGAGCGTGGATACCAGCTCGAGCACCAGCGCCGAAAGGAAGGTAATACGCAGAACAGCCAGGGTTCCATCACGAAAGCGGTTGCTGGCCTGGGCAATCGAACCGGCGTGCTCCCGGCTACGCCCCAACTCTTTGAGCGTGGTCAGCCCCTGCAGGCTGTCGAGGAAATGGGCGCTGAGGAGGCTGAGCGTGTCCCACTGGCGCCGGGTAAGTGCCTCAGCTGTTTTCCCGATCAAGTACATAAAGACCGGGATGAGCGGAGCAGTCAGCAGGAGTACCAACCCCGAAAGGGGATCGCGTGGGAAAACAATCCCCAGGATGGAAAGCGGGACAAGCGTGGCAATGACCAACTGGGGCAGGTATTGGCTGAAATAGGCATCCAACGCCTCAACCCCCTCGACCGCGGCGTTGACCAATTCTCCGGTACGCTCGCGGCGGGTAAAGGCCGGGCCAAGACTCAGAATCTTGTCAAAGAGCCGCTGGCGCAGGTCACTCTTGATGCGAACTGCAACTGCCCTGGCACTGACCTCACTCCCCCAAGCCAATAATCCTCTGAAAAAGACAACCAGAAGCAAGAGCCTGAAAAGCCCCGCAAGAGCGGGCAGCATTTGCCCGCCCAAAAAGGCAAGTTCCACAATGCGGCTGAGGCCGGCTGCCTGCCCGATGGTCAATAAACCGGTCAAAAATCCAGCCAGAACCGTTGCCGCCAGGGCAAAACGGCACTCACGGGCAAGAGTCAGCAGCCGACGGGTCATGGAAAAAACCAAGATTCAAGGTTTCAGGAACTAAAACTTCATGATCCAAAAAGAAGGCAAGAGGATGCGCAAGATGGTATCGACAAGAATTCCCAGGATGAGCAGGTTGCTGAACAGGCGGTTATGGTAGAAGGCCAAGCCGGAGAACCAGGTGGGCCAGGCGGGCCACTCCTTCGGAGGTGCGGCAGGGCGCGGCTTGGTCAAGGCGCCCACGGCGTAGAGCAGGCGTTTGCCAGCCAGGAAGACAATCAGCAATAGCGGTGTAAAAAAACAGGATACGAAGACCAGGTAGAGAATGACAGCATAGATCAGGATGAATACAGCAATATTGAGATAGCGCGCCGCCTTTTCCCCAATCCGGACCGGCAGCGTTCCGACGCCCTTTTTCTTATCTTCAGCGGACTTGTCAATGTGCTTGCCAAGGTTGATGCTGAGAACACTCAGCCCAAAAGGCACCCCAGCCAGGGCAACATTCCAACCGTTACCCGTCCAGCCACGGGCCAGGACAATATACACCCCCATTACCAGGATCGGCCCCCAGATCAGGAGGATGGATAGTTCACCCAGGCCCAGATACTTGAGCGGCCAGGTATAAAACAGCAAGACCAGCGCTCCAAAGGCGAACAGGCTAATGACCGCCGGAGAAAAATTGGTGTAAAAAAGAGCGTAGATGCCCGATGAAAAAGCCAGCACCCCGCTGACCAGGAACCAGGTCATTTGCTGCCGGCGAGTCCAAAAATCCTGCGCCAGCGGATGGACACCATACTGCGTGCGAAAATAGTTATCCTTATCCACGCCGCGGCTGAAATCGGTGTAGTCGTTCAACAGGTTATTCGTACCATGGGCGATGAAAAGACCAAGAGTCACAACCAGCCAGGGCAGGAGTGAAAAGTGACCAGCACGCCAGGCCAGGAGGCCTCCTAGGGCGCAGGCATAAATCGTCACGTTCGTCACCGCTGAGCGGGTGGCGATTAGCCACTTCGAAACCACATCGAGGGCATCCCACTCCTCTTTCTTGTCCATTTTTATCAGGTTGGTAAGAGCCTGACCCCACATCTTGAAATTTATCTTCATCGCAAGTCTCCTGCTGATCGAATCCAGCATAACAATTCTACTGCTTCTTGCACAAATCGGTGAACACACCTTGTTCGAATTTTCCAATGATTGCATCAAATTGCGGAGAAAGACATTTGTCAGGGCTTGCACGAAATAAGGAAGCCAGGTTGTCCCACCTTGACCCCGTACTAGGCAAGATTTCAGCGTACCATAGCGCTCTCCTAGGCTTCAAGACAGCGGAAGTGCCGATGGCGACCTGAAGCCGCCTCGGCGAGAAAGAAAAGATGTCATTTCCTAACATAAAAAGTATCATCTCAATGCCCGTGCTAGAACCGGGCCTACCCGTAAAGGGGGAAAAGTGGGTGTTTTTGGCGGGCCACTTCGCGGCCTGCCAAAAATACCCCCCATCCCGAATTTTTGAGAGGATACCATAAAAGGACGCACGCGTGTAGTGCACCCCAATAGTTAGACAAGTTATGGTGAAAAAAAGGACTGAGTTCTGAACTGAACGGGACTCAGTCCTTTTAGTTTAACCTTGA
>CAIKOL010000094.1 GCA_903829085.1 uncultured Anaerolineales bacterium
GTGTGCAGCGGCACGTCGAACTCAACAGCCAGTTGGGCAGTGGCGCGCAGGATTTCGGGTGTGCAGGTATAGGGGGCGTGCGGGGATACCGACGGAGTGATCAGAGTGTGACCTTTCCAATGTTCGATAAACTCCCGCGCCGCGGCGAGTGAATCTTCGAATGAAACTGCATCCGGGGCGGGGAACTTGAGCACGGTCTGTCCGCAGAGGGCGCGTAAGCCCGCCTCGGCGGTGGCTTGTGCCACTGCTTCCTCATAGAAATACATATCAGCAAAGCAAGTCACGCCAGTGCGGATGAGTTCTGCGCACGCCAATTGGGTACCCAGACGGACGAAGTCAGGTGAGACGAATTCACGTTCCACCGGCCACATATATCCCTGCAACCAGACATCCAGGCGCAAGTCGTCAGCCAGGCCGCGCATCAGCGTCATGGGGACGTGCGTGTGGGCGTTAACCAATCCTGGCATCAAGATCTTGCCTCCGCAGTCCACCACCTGTGCAGTCGGGCAGGTTTTACGGAGCTCGGATTCAGGGCCTACTGCGAAAATGCTATCGCTATTGATGGCAACAGCACCGGGTTCGTACTTGTGCATTTCTTCATCCATGGTCAGTACGATGGCATTAACGAGAAGAATATCAGCGAATTTGGACATACCTGCTCCTTGATTCATTTGATTCTACCTGATTAAATTCGCAAAAATCATGCTGTGGCTTGATAAATCAGCGCTTAAAATTCAAGAGGATTACCAGGGCTTTCAGGTTCATATCGTAATCAGTGTGGACGTGATCGGCCAATTCCACATCCAGTGCGGCGATGCCTCTTTCATTTGCCCAATCGGTAAAACCACCAGTGTAATCACAACCTGTATTAATGGGCGGATAAGGATAGGTTGTCACCGCAGCAACCGCTTTTGCCAGCCGGATGGAATAATTGTCGGGTGGCAATCCGCCGGCAAAGATCCCCAGTGCGGCACTGTGGTAATTGATAAGGGCATTAATGCTTGGGTGGCCCTCGATGAAGGCTGATAACGCTCGTGTCTCCGGTTCGGACATGGCTGCGCTTCCACCGTTGACGGGGGTCAGGATCCAACAATAATCGCGCGGCCAGTCTTTCTGCCAATTGGCATCCCAGTTGCGGTTCAAATCCACGCCGTTGGCATTGGCCCGCCCGGCAGGGCTGTGCGCACGGGCTTCACCGTCGGGATTCAAGTCACGCAAAATATAGAGGGTCACGTTTGCAGGAACAATTTCAGGATGCGCCTGGAGATAAGCGATCAGCAAGTCGGCCAACTGGATGGTGTTGTATTCACTGCCTCCGTGCATCCCGGCTATGATCATACGCCCGATCGGCCCCGTGCCAAAACGAAAAACTTCCAGAGGCCGGTTCTCTACGGAGTACCCAATGACGATAGGGCCGTCGCTGAATGGGATGGGCGAGGGTGTCTGAGTGGCAGTCTGGGTGGGTGTGAGTGTGGTTGTGGGGGTCCTGGTGGCTGTGGGAGTGCTGCTCAACGAGGGGGTTAGCGTAGGGGATGAAGTCAAGGTCACGGATGGCGATTGGGTTGCCGTGAGAGTGGCTGTGGGGCTGATGAAGAATTCCCGGATCGAGATTTTTGAAGAAAGCACCCAGGCAGCCAGCAGGAGCGCGCCGAGGATGAAATTGAACACCCAGAAGCCAGCCACCAACCGTCCTAGTGATTTCGACCCGGTCGCAGGCATTACCCGGCCCCCAACATTTTTCGGCGCAATACATCCAGTGCCATGTTGACAGCCCAACGCCGGGCATTAGCCGGGTGACCGCCGTAAGACAGATGCTTCTCTACCTTCCCGTCCGGTGTGATGATTATGATAAATACATTCTGCTTTTCGGCAGAAACGGAAAGGATTATGCCGAGAACGACGGAGGCATTCATTTCCAGGATAAGTGCTTCAGCAGCCTTCGTCAGGGTGTTTTCCAGGAGTACGCGGCTGCTCCCACCTCGAAAGGCCGGGTGACCGGCGCGGTTGAGCCGGGTCATCAGGGAATCATCCAGCCCGCTTTCGACCGTTGCCAGGCTCCAGCCGCGGGATGCCACAGCGTTGATGGCAGCGTTTTCCAGCGAATCCTCGTCAGCACCGAAGATATTATCTCCAAGGCGGGTGTGGAGTTCCTGTTCCACGGCCGCGATCATCCGGAGACACTCAGCCTCGGTTTGGGCTTTGGCAGCAATGCGGATGTCGACCACACCCGAGTGGGCAGCCAGGCCGACGGTGGGATTGGCAAGCCCTTCCAGGTCGCCGACCTGGTCATCAATGCTGCCTTCACCCAGCCCACTTACATGCAGCGTGCGGATTTTAAGCATTTCCTGGAGATCGAATTGTTTTTGCAGATAGGGAATGACGGCATCCGTCAGAAGAGTTTCCATCTCGCGGGGTACGCCGGGAAGGGAAATAACCACTTTGTTCCGCTTTCCCCTTGGGACGCTTGCTCCTGGATCGTTTCGAAGTGGGGGCTGGGGCAGGGGCGAGGAGGATGAAATTTCCACGATGAAAGCCGGGGCGGTGCCCACTGGATTTTCAATGACGACCGCGTTCCTGGGGATATAGGCCTGGCGCTTCTGATTTTCGGTGGGGATGCGACCGTAGCGGGCAATGCGGGCACTGATTTGCTCCCAGAGTTCAGGGTGAAACTCCAGTGTCACTCCAACTGAATCTGCGATTGCCTGGCGGGTCGGATCATCCACGGTTGGGCCGAGACCGCCTGTCGTGATGACGATATCCGCGCGTTCCAGGGCCTGGCGGACGGATTCCGCGATGCGCCCAGCATTGTCGCCGATGGTCTCCGCCCGAAATAGATCTATACCCAGGCCGCGTAACACCCGGGCGATGAAGCGGGTGTTGGTGTCGGTTGTCTCGCCGAGCAGAAGTTCTGTTCCAATAGCGATAATCTCTGCAGTAGTCATGTCAGGGAGGATTATACAACAGGGACGGCACCTCTCCGCCCCCCAGGTTTAGGTTCTTTGGGAATTAGCGTAGTGAGGCAGGAAACAGGGGGTGTTGGGATGAGCCGTGCATTGCATCCAGCAAAGCCTGGCGCGGAATGAAAAGAGTTTTACCTGGCGTCTGGACTGCTATCCGCTCGATGGCAGCAAAGGCCTGGTCAGCGAGATCATAGGCTGCTAGAGAACTGGGCACCGGGCTGAGGGTTGGAATCCCGGCATTCAACAATATCAGATTTGCAGCAACCGTCTCGCTGGTACAGGTGGGGCCGATGACAGCCAACAGGTCTGGGGCTGTAGCGAATGTGGTCGCAGCCGCGCGGGCGCTGTCTGCTGTGCAGTCCGTCCCGTAGCGCATCAATTGGATGGGGTGACCGAGGAGTTCATCTTTATCCTCCACCGCTTGTTCCACGCTCTGGAGTGCTTCCATCCCGACAGAGCCTTGTTCGCCATTGGTTGCCAGGATGGCGCCAATGACAATCGGGCTGCCGGGAGGAATTTCCAGGCACCCCAGCGGGTCAATGCATTGATACTGAGCCGCATCGCAGGAAACCAGCAGCAGGCCGATGGCCAGCAGGGCAGCGGTGGCAGCCATGAGCCTTTTCACGGGTTATTTTTGCTGCCCGTAAAGCAGGTTCTCGCGGATGCGATAATCTGTGTTGCGGATCTTCAAAGCCAGATCTGCGGCCAGGTTATACATCAGCCGGTAGCCCAATTGAGGATAAGTTTCGCACAGCATGATGAGTTTGTCGCGTGAAAGCACTTGCAACCGGGTGCCTTTTTGGGTGGCGCGCACGGTGGCCGAGCGCAAGCCTTCATCCACCAGGGCTACTTCGCCAAAGGACTGACCGCGCTGCAGGGTGGCTATGGTTATTAATTCGGGCGAGGTATCCAGCTTGCCGGACTGGGAGGGGGTGACCAGAATATCCACTTCCCCATGGGTGATGATATACAATTCCTTACTACTTGCGCCTTCCTCCACTACGATCTCCCCGCTGGAGAATGAACGTTCCTGGCAGAGATTGGCGATCATTTCCAGTTGGGTAGGCGTGAACTGGTAGAAGATATCAGCCTGTTTCAAAAAATTGGTCAGATCACTCATGACAGCCTCCAGATTTGGCATTCCTTCTCTGCTGTTTGGCAGGATACAAGCAGGAGTCTATCCCACCAGCCAGGGTACCTAATGCGGGAAGGTTTCATTCAGCCACTGGGTTGGGTTGACCTGGATGCCATTGACCCACAGGTCCCAGTGAACGTGCGGGCCGGTAACGCGCCCGGTGGCACCGATCTTGCCGATCAATTGACCCTCCGTAACATGGTCTCCAACGGATACGTAAATTTCATCCTGGTGATACAGTCCGCTGTAGACTCCCTGTCCGTGGTCAATGATGGTGGCATTGCCGCGCACAGTCTTAAGACCGGTAAAGATGACCACGCCGTCTGCGGGGGCATAGATATCAAATGGGTGCGTCTCGGAACAAACGCCAAAATCGATCCCGCTATGGAAACCATACAACGCACCGCCGTTATAAGTGCGACGATTCCCATATTTCGATTTTACGCAGTAGGGGTCATCCGCAACGGGCAATTGGAATAACCCCTGCCAATATTTCTCGGGGGTGACGGGTGTGACCAGTGCAAGCAGCCAGGCGTCTTCCGGAACCGTCACAGCCGGGTCAATGAAGGAGGCATCAACAGTAAGAGTTTCGGGTAGGTAGTTTCCTGAAGCCACCAGTATCATCTGCTCGAAGGACTGCAGCGAGCCATCCGGGAAGGTAATATCCAAGCGCAAGGGGTATAAACCAGGGTCCGTCATGGCATGCACACCCTGCAGCGCCACCTGGGATCCATCGGCCTGGGGGAAGAAGTGCAGGGGATGGTCCACCAGCATGCCGCCCAAGGTGACCGGTTGGGAAGCTGTGACCTTGATCTGAACAGTGGCTCCCTGGGTGATCGGCAACGGGTCCACCACAGCAGAGGTAAGCAAAGCGGGAATCCCGGTTGGCTCAGCCGTGGAGCTGCCAGAAGCGAGGTAGAGCAGGTCACCGGGTAGGCTGGACTGTGGCTCGGTGAGGTCATTAAGCGCTGCTATGGTCCAGGGATCGGTGTTCTGCCTGACCGCCAACTCCAGCAGGGTTTCCCCCTTGGCAAGTGCAGTGCGGGAGGCCAGGGCCGGGTGCTGATCTTGCTGCAACAGGATCAGGTTGTAACCGGCATACAGTTCAGTGGGGCTGACAATGTGATTGAGCTTGACGAGCAGGGCCGGGTCAACGCTGTACTGGCGGCTGAGGCTGCGCAGGCTTTCGCCAAAGGGAACCGGTACGGTGATCAAAGTGCCGCTTAACCCGTCCAGTCCTGGTATGACGAGCTGGTCACCAGCAAATATATCCGGGCTGGTCAAATTGTTGACAGCCATGAGGTCGGACTCGCTGACGTTAAAGCGGGTGGCAATATCCCACAGGTTATCGCCTGCTTGAACAATATAAACCGGTCCGGATGGCGGCGTGGTAGTTTGGGCAGATACTGGAGTTGCTGAAACGATCAGGATGAATGCTGCTATGAAGGCAACAATTCTTTTATTCATTTTGGAACTCTACATGATCCCCAATTGTGAATTCATTCAGCCTTTGCGGATGGATTTCCAGGATATACTTGGCAGGCCGGTGGGGGGCATAGGCTGGCCGCCAGGCGCGTGCCAGGACGGTATCCACCACAACCTGCTCGGAGTTGATCCAGATGACCGCCAGATCCATGAAAACGAACAACATATGGATGGCAGTGTCGATCCGGCTGTCGCGACTTTCCACCAGCAGCAGCCCTTGATCGGACGCCAGGCTGGAACGGAACATTAATCCGCGCAGACGGCACAGGAAGCTGTCGCAGTAAAGGGCGTGCAACGGGGATGGAAGCGACTGATTGTTATTTACAAGACGGATATTATGCATATGAAAACGGGGCGTTTGGTGCGCCCCGTTCCGGTCGAATTGGCTCAGGCGGTTTGCTTTCGCCCAAGCACAGCATCCACACTGGCCAATAATTCCTGCGGACTGAATGGCTTGGCAATGTAATCATCCACCTTGGCGATGTGCAGGCCGAGTACCTTGTCAATGCTCTGGGCCTTGGCGGTGACGACGATCACCGGGATATCCTTGGCGGCCTCGTCCGCTTTCATTTGTTGATAGACTTCCCATCCGTCCATTTCTGGCATCATCAAATCGAGCAGGACCAGGTCGGGATGTTCGTTGCGGATGATCTCGAGACCTTCCTTGCCGCCATTGGCGCCCCGGATTTCGAAACCGCGGCGGCTGAGGATCAGGCGAATCAGGTCGATCATTTCTGGTTCGTCTTCGATACAAAGGATCATTTTTGTAGTTTTATCTGTCATATGAGTCCACCTGAACGGATTAAGTTTACCACAAATAACCAGCTCTCATCTTTCTTTCCAATGGAAGAGCACGCTTTTCACAAAGTTGGGGTTTGGGGTATTGGCGGGTTGCAAAGTAACCCGCCAACACCCCAAGATCTTTTTCCAGCCGAGGTGGCTTCAAGCCGCCGCCTTGGGGCTTTAATGCATAGGGACATGGTAAACAAGTGTACGGGAACCAAGAAAATACCTGGATTTGTTATAGAAAAGTTCTGGTTCGTCAATCAATTTCCGTCTGTTGGGGGTATTTTGGATAAAGTTGATGAATTTATTAGAACTTTATATAACATATTCATCGAATCTGGCAGAGACGTATATAGGTTGGTATAATAACTTCGCACGGACAGGAGGTCCATGTGAAATCACGTAATCAATCCTACATTATCTACCTACTGTTATTCATCGCCATCGTGGCGATGATATACTTTAACGTACGGCAGCAGCCCAGTACTACCGGGCCGTTAACCATCAGCGAGATCGCGCAACAGATCCAGGCTGGAAAAATCACACGTATTGTTGTCAATGATGATAGCAGTTTAACTGTGGTATCTCCGGGCGCCAGTGGGCCGATCGAACAGACCGCTCATAAAGAGCCTGAAACAACACTTGTCTCGCAATTACTGGCCTTTGGTGTTACGCCCGAACAACTCTTAAGTGTAACCATCGAAGCCAATCCACCCAGCCCCTGGGCTGGGATCTTAACCCTGGCCTCTTACATCATTCCGATCATCCTGATCGGCGGATTGTTCTGGTTCATTTTTCGCCAGGCGCAGGGGAGCAACAATGCCGCTATGGCCTTCGGCAAATCCAAGGCGCGCATGTTTAGCGGCGAGCACCCCACGGTAACTTTCGATGATGTGGCCGGAGTGGATGAATCCAAGGATGAACTAAAAGAGGTGGTTGAGTTCCTGAAGGAACCGCAGAAATTCATCCAACTGGGCGCGCGCATTCCAAAGGGCGTCCTGCTGGTGGGCCCTCCGGGAACGGGAAAAACCCTGCTCGCCAAGGCGGTTTCGGGTGAGGCGGGTGTGCCCTTCTTCTCGATCTCCGGTTCGGAGTTTGTGGAAATGTTTGTGGGCGTGGGCGCCAGCCGCGTGCGTGACCTGTTTGACCAGGCCAAGCGGCACAGCCCCTGTATCGTCTTTGTGGATGAGATCGATGCTGTCGGACGGCAACGCGGCGCTGGCCTGGGAGGCTCGCATGATGAACGTGAGCAGACCCTCAACCAGATGCTGGTGGAAATGGACGGCTTCGATACCGATACGAATGTGATCGTGGTGGCAGCCACCAACCGCCCCGATATCCTTGACCCGGCCCTGTTGCGTCCCGGTCGCTTTGACCGTCGCATCACCCTCGACCGACCTGATATGCGCGGCCGCGAGGCCATCCTGAAAGTCCATGCGCGCGGCAAGCCTTTCGAACCCAGTGTGGATTTGGGCAGCATTGCACGCGGCACACCCGGTTTTGTAGGCGCAGACTTGGAAAACCTGATTAACGAAGGCGCAATCCTGGCAGCCCGCCGTAACAAGAAAGCCATCGGCCAGCCTGAACTGGAAGAAGCCATCGAACGTGTGATCATGGGCCCCGAACGCAAGTCCCGCTTGATCAGCCAGGAAGAGAAACGCATCATCGCTTACCACGAAGCAGGCCATGCGGTGGTCATCAACGCCATTCCCGAAGCCGACCCGGTGCAGAAGATCACCATAGTGGGACGCGGGCAGGCTGGCGGGTTGACCTGGAACCGACCCACCGATGACCGCACGCTGACCTCCCGCAAGAAGATGCTGGCGCAATTGACCCTCTTCCTTGGCGGTCGCGCAGCGGAACAAATCGTTTTTGACGATATTACTTCAGGCGCCTCCAATGACCTGGAGAACGTAACCAAGATTGCCCGTACCATGGTCACCCGTTTTGGAATGAGCGATGAACTCGGTTCCATGACTTACGGACAGAAGGAAGAACTTATCTTCCTGGGCCGTGAGATCTCGGAACAGCGCGATTATTCCGAAGCTGTGGCTGAACAGATCGACCGCGAAGTACGCAAGCTGGTGGATGGGTCCTATCAACAGGCGCTTACTATCCTGAAAAAATACCGCACCGAACTGGACGCGGTGGCTAACAAACTACTCGAAGTGGAAACGCTGTCGCGTGAAGAGTTCGAGAAGATCTTCCCGCCCCCGTTCCCCAAGAAGAGCGGCACACCACAGCCTGCATGACCAAACCAAAACCCGGCTTCAAAGCCGGGTTTTTTTTATCCATTCGGGACTCCTCCCTTATTTTCGGATCAGTTCTTTGGTTGACTTTCCAATTTCAAGAAATACTGGATGCCCATTTTCCTCAACCCTGACCGGAAGATTGCCGGAAAAGCCGCCAGGCCAACTTCCTTATCAATGAATTCAGGATGGATGAGGGTATAGTCTTTATTCTTCCAGCGGATGGAACAATTTCCCATTCTGAGCACATTATTACACCAGTCCACCTTTTTTCCATACGTTAGCGCAATCACGAAACCATTGTTCATCGGTTCGGCAATAATCGGTATTCGATACAATTGGCCGCTTTTGCGACCCACATGGCTCAAAATCACAAAGTGGCCGATGCTTTTCCCGGAGATATGGATCAGGAGTTTGTTAGTCACGTATTTGTTTATTACCCTGATGTGATCCAGCAAAGCTTGTTTCATAAGCGACCTGCTTCAGATGTCATTTCAATGAAATCGCTTATCCCCTTTTCCATTTCCTCCAGTTTCACTTCCCCCGCCTCGAACCAATGGATCTCTGCATCCTCCCGCTTGAACCAGTTTGCCTGCCTTCTTACGAAGGTGCGTGTCTGCTTGCGCATCTGTACCTTGGCATCCTCCAGGCTCAGTTCGCCTCGCAGTACCAGGGCGCACTCGCGGTAGCCGATCGCCGACATAGTCGGCAGGTCAGGCGAATACCCTTTCCCCTGCAGTCTGCGCACCTCGTCCAGCAGACCGGCCGCGAACATGGCCTCGATGCGGGCGTCCACGCGGGCGTAGAGTACCGGGCGGGGACGGATCAGCCCGATGGTCAGCAGGCGGTAGGGACTCTCGCCCTGCCCGCGCTGGTCTGAGAATCTGCGCCCGGTGGAGAAGACCACCTCCAGTGCCCGGACCGTACGGCGCAGGTTGCGCGGATCGATTGCTTGTGCAGCAGGCGGGTCGAGCAGGGCTAGGCGCTGGTGCAGCCAGTCGTTTCCCCGGGACTTTGCCAATTCTTCCAGAACTTTCCGTAGAGCAGCATCGGGCAGTGCCGCAGGCGGCGACCAGCCGTGTGTTACCGCGTGGACGTACTGTCCTGTGCCGCCCACCAGGAAGGGGGTTTTACCGCGCCGTTGGATGTCAGCAATCGCCGCCGCGGCGGCCTGTTGGAAGACTGCCAGGCTCCAGGTCTCGTCAGGATTCGATACGTCGATCAGGTGGTGGGGGATGCGTAGGCGTTCCTCCAGCGTGGGCTTGGCAGTACCGATATCCATGCCGCGGTAGAAGAGGCGCGAATCCGCCGAAACAATCTCCCCACCCAGCCGTTCGGCCAGTTGGAGGGAAATTTCGGTCTTGCCTACCGCTGTTGGGCCAACGATCACAACCAGTGGCGGTTTAACGTTCGATGTATGACCTTCGACATCTGACGCCTGACGTGTGACGTGCAGCGGTTTACCCGATGACATTTTCAAAATGCTCGATCTCCGCTTTCCCGCCGGGTGTGCCTTCAACGGCGATGACATCGAACTGCCAGCTATCGCCGCTTTCGGGATGCGCCTGGAGATACGCTTCGGCCGCGGAGAGCAGGTACGCCTGTTTGCGGCGGGTGACCGAATCTTCGGGGTAGGCGAAGATGTGGGAAGTGCGCGTTTTCACTTCGACAAAAACCAGCAGGCTGTCCTTGCTGGCAACGATATCAAGCTCGCCGTGAGCGCTGTGAACATTGCGCTCCAGGAGGGTGTAACCATGCGCTGCCAGGTAATCCGCGGCGACATCCTCGCCCCAGCGACCAAGCACCTGTTTGTGATTGCTCATGTGCGCAGTTTCTCCATCAAGCTGCGCAGGCGAGCGCGCAGGCTGCGCCGGCGAGGCAGGGCTGCAAAGACCAGGCGTTCATAATTGGCTAGCATGATCTGCAGGGTGTGTTGAATGGCATATTTTTCGGAGGCCTTGCGGGCTGCCATCCCCATTTTTTGGCGCAGGTTGCGGTCAAGGCATAAGCGGGTCAGCTTGGCGGTGAAGGCGGCTTGGGTCTGGCTGGCGAGGAAGCCAGTGCTGCCATCTTCAATGGTATCGCCCACGCCAACCGAGTGGATGCCCAGGGCGGGTAACCCGGTAGCCATGGCTTCAATCACCGACAGGGGATGTACTTCTGTCACGGAGGCGGTCACGAAAAGGTCGCACATCGCCAGGTAGCGCGGCAATCGGTCATTCTCGACCATGCCGAGGAAATGTACCCGGTCTGCGATGCCGATCCTGGCAACCTGCTTCTTCAGATCGGCCTCTTCCGGTCCGCTGCCGGCGATCAGCAAGTGAACGCCCTGCACGGCTTCGGCCACGCCAGCAAATGCCTGCAAAAGGAAGTCCAGGTTTTTTTCCGGGCCCAGCCGCCCGGCATACACCAGCAGGATATC
Organism: uncultured Anaerolineales bacterium; assembly: GCA_903829085.1. Classification (GTDB taxonomy): domain Bacteria; phylum Chloroflexota; class Anaerolineae; order Anaerolineales; family Villigracilaceae; genus UBA877. The sequence goes on from CAIKOL010000094.1 coordinate 11,038, forward strand.
TTCCGGTGTAAAGCCGAATTCAAAACGGTAGTTTTCGCAAGGCTGTTGATAGCGTTCCAGCTCAACTCCGTTGGGAATCACTTCGATCGGGCTGGTCACCCCCAGTTTCCGTAGCACATCTGCCATGCCGGGCGAGGGGGAAATAACCAGGTCCACAGCAGTACAGAAAGGTGGCATATAACTTTGGAGAAAACTGGCGCTTATTTCCTCAGGTAGGAGAGGCATGTAAGCCTGGGCGTAAAGATCGTGGCGGGTGTGGTTGGTGAAGACGATCGGGATATTCAGCGGGCGGCAATAATTCAGGGCCAGTCTTCCGCTGAGGAAGGGATGGTGAACGTGTACCAGGTCCATGGTCTGGAGCAGTGCTTTCGCCTTGCGGCGATAGCGGAAATTGAGGGAATAGCCAGTATCCACCAGCGGCAGCCCCGGAGATCGGATAATGTTCACCTCATCATCAGGATAGTCGAGGTCGCCAAATGTAAAAACAAAGACCTCATGTCCGGTCTCTTCCAGCATCCGCTTGTTCAGGGAAATGTAATTGGTGATCCCACTGACGTGCGGTTTGTAAACATCTGACATCATGCCGATGCGCATGCGTGCCTCCGCAGTAATCGTAAGTCAAGCAAGATGACCTGTCAAGGTGGGGTATAATTATTACGTTAAGGATATTCCAACTGATGTTCATGCACCCCCTGCGGGCAATCTAAAATAAAAAGGCAGTTTATGGCGAGTGTTCCTTTCAGTTTGCCTCCCGATTATTGGCAGACCATTTCTCTAAACAAGAAAGACTTGGAATTTATCAGTACGTATCTATTTGAGAACGAGACGCCTCTCATCGAGAAGGAACTCGTTCCCGTGCTGGTTAATGAGCGTATCCGTACCGAGCGTGAAGAGCTGGTGAACAAGCAGCGTTCCATCGGAAAGGTGTATCTGCCTGAAGGCCATTATCACGCCGGCGAGAGCCTGGTCTTTCCAGCCTTGGATTGGAAAAAAGGAAAGATCGCTGGTCTGCGCCCGGGCGCCAATCCCACCATTGGAGATTTTGAAGTCATCGAAGTCGAATTCGATGATGGAACTTCGCGCCTGTTTGCGGCGGCCCTGGCGGTTCACAAGTTGAACCAGCCGGTGGAAATTTCCATTGATGACCAGATGCTCAACCCGGAAAATGTCATTAAAACCCATGGCCTGGAGCTGGAACAAAAACTGGAAGAAGCCCTGTCTGCGGATGAGAACCTGGTAAAAGTGGCTGCACGTTGGTTCCCGCGGGCGCTGCTGGTGGATATCAACGTTGGCCAACTCAACCTGGCCGAGGCCGTACTGGACGAAGCCGCGGCTGGCAAGCCTCTCACCACCAGTGCGCTGATCGAACAATTGGAAATATCGGGGAATGTAAACCCAAAGTTGATCGAGTTCTCGATGAACCATGCCTTGCAGGAAGATGGCCGTTTTGATGAAGTTGGCCCGGCTGGCGAGGTCTTGTGGTTCTTAAAACGCCTCGAACCGCAGGATGTTCAACAGATCCCTATCCCGTTGCGGTATATCGAAATCCCGTACGATCGGTCCCATCTAACGCGCGAAATGTTGGCTCTGGAAGCCGACCTGAACGATGAACTGGCCGACGTGCTTGACCTGGTTCCAGCACGGGAAAACCAGCCGCCGGCCGGCGAGGTTGGTGAGGTCACCATCAGCCTGAATTACCCTCATTGGCGGGCCGGCACGCTGCCGGTCTCGGCACGCGTGCGAGGCCTGTTCCCGACTGCTTTTGAATCGCCGCGCGTCCGGTTCACCCTCGTGGATGGACAATCCAGGGAGGAAATTCCAGCCTGGGTTGTGCGACCGCATGGCTATGTATCCGGCCTGGGTGCCCTTTACCAGAAGTATGGCTTGATCCCCGGTAGCCTGGTCACGATTGCCAGGGGCAAGAAACCCGGGCAGGTACTTGTCACTCCCCGCACGCGCCGCCCGACACGGGACTGGGTGCGGACGGTGCTGGTGGGCAGTGATGGCAGGATTGTTTTTGCCATGCTCAAGCAGAACCTGACGGCCGAGTATAACGAACGCATGGTGGTGGCTGTCCCCGATCCATCCGCCGTGGATGAAGCATTTGAGCAGGTTGCCAAACAGCACCTGCCGTTTGAGCAACTGGTTGCCGAGATGATGGGCGAACTGATCAAACTTAATGTCCAGGGCCATGTGCATGCGCAGGAACTGTACTCGGCGCTTAATATCATTCGCCGCTGTCCGCCGGGAGTGTTGCTGGCTTTTCTGACCAGCAGTTCCAGCTACAAGCATGTCGGTGATCTGCATTATCGCCTCGCCGAAACGGAGGCTGAGAATGCCTGAAATTAGAAAATTCAGCTTGATCAAACCGACTCTTCAGACGCCTTTCCACATCGACTTCGATTGGTGGCGCAGCAATGATAACAACTGGCATGTTGCTCTCCAGAGCCTGTTATGTTCCGAACACCAGCAGGCCTTTGCCGGTCTGCCGGAAGGTCAGATGATTGATTGGGTGGACCCCGAGACGGCCGAAGTGCGACCGTTGGATGGTATTCAGAACACGCTCATTACACATTGCGCCCAGCAGCCTGGCTTCCTAGATGAACATACTGCCCTGGTGGATGCCATCTTCCGCCTGCTGCTGGTGAACGGCAACATGCCCATGTCGGTGGAAGAACTTGGGGCACGGCTCAACCGTCCGGCGGATACGATCCTTAAGACAATTGCCGGCCCGCGCGTTTACAAGGGTCTACGACCATTTGTAGCTTAGTAATTCGGAGTGCGGAAGCCAGCTTCTGTAGATTGCCCGGATGCCCCTGTAGCTCAACGGATAGAGCACCTGCCTTCTAAGCAGTAGGTTGTGGGTTCGAATCCCGCCAGGGGCGCTCTCCACCTCCGGAAATTCGGGAGGCATGGAGAAGAAGGAGGAAATATGACAATCGAACGATTCGGAATTGTTAAATTCAGAGGCCAGCCTGTCACCGTCTTGGGCCCGGACTTGAAGCCGGGCGATAGCGCGCCGGAGTTTTCCGTGCAGACGCTCGATTGGGTCACAGTCAACGGGCTGGCGAACACGGCGGGCAAAGTCCGCATTATTATGCCGGTCCTGTCGCTGGAAACCGATGTGTGCGACCGTGAGACCCGCCGTTTCAACCAGGAAGCTGCGGCCCTCAGCAAGGATATTGCCATCCTCATCATCAGCACCGACCTGCCTTTTACCCAGAAACGCTGGTGCGGGGCGGCAGGAGTGGACCAGGTGACTGTCCTTTCGGACCACCTGCTGGGCGATTTTGGCATGAAATATGGCTGCCTTATACAGGAGGCGCGCGTTCTACGCCGGGCAGCCTTCGTGGTGGACCGCCTCGGGAAGATCACCTACGCGGTCTACATGCCTGCACTTGGCGATGAGCCAAATTACGCTGAGGTTTTGGCGGCCGCCCAGTCTGCCCTTTAGGCAGATCAAGTCTTCCACGCCTTGAAGCAAGCTCTCTCGTAAGGAGGATGTTATGTCTTCGCTCTTCTCGAAGGATCATCCAACCGGGCTTTCGTTTTCTGGAATGCATGCCATCGGCTGGCAGGTTGGCGTCCATTCGTATGCCTGGTGTCCGCCCACGGACGTATATGAAACGGATGCAAGTTTCATTGTCCGGTTGGAAGTGGCAGGGATGCGCCAGTCGGATTTTTCGATTGATGTTGAAAACAACTTCCTCATTATCAGTGGCGTGCGTGGGGAAGCTCCCGAGCGGCGCACTTATCACCAGATGGAGATCCGCTTTGGTGATTTCAGTACTGCCATTGAAATCCCGGCCGGGGCGGATGTGAGCAAATCCCAGGCAGATTACGAAGACGGCTTTTTAAATATTGTAATGCCCAAAATTAAACCGACTACTATTAATATCAAAGGTTGATAACATTCCATGTCTGCTTCCCGTTGGCATACCGGTCCGCTCGACGTTTTCGACTGGCTCCAGGAGAGTGATACTTCCTTGGAAGACCTGTTCCTGCCGTCCATTTTTACGCGCATGCAGAAAAAAGACGAACCGGACAAAAGCGTGGTGCAGCCCGCTTCTTTGGACGGGGATGCCATCAAGTACCCGGAAATAATCCCGATCCTGCCCCTGCGCGGTGTGGTGGTCTACCCCCAGACCGCAGTGCCCCTGACCATCGGTCAAGCGCGTTCGATCAAACTGGTGGACGAAGTATCCACCACGACCGAAAAACTGGTTGGACTGGTGGCGGCGCGCAACCCGGAGATCGAGGAACCCGGACCGGCCGACCTGTATACCATTGGCACCATCGCAACCGTCCACCGCTTGTTCCGTGCCCCCGACAACACCATCCGCCTGCTTGTACAGGGCCTGATGCGTTTCCGGGTGCTGGAGATTGTCGAGACCGAGCCTTACCTCAAGGCCCGCATCGAAATTCTGCCGGAGGTGGTGGAAACCGGGCTGGAGATTGAAGCACTGGCACGTTCGGCGCGCGACCAGTTCGAGCAGATCTCAGGACTGACGCCTTCCATCCCGCGCGAGCTGGTGGCTTCCATTGTGACTCTTGAAGACCCGCTCCAAATCACCTACACGATTGCCAATTTCCAGCGTATTGAATTAAAGGATGCCCAGACTCTGCTTGAACTTGACTCGACCAAAGCCAAGCTGGAGAAACTGGTTGACCTGCTGGTGCATGAGGCGGAGGTGCTCTCCCTGGGAGCGAAGATCCAGAACCAGGCCCGCTCCGAGATCGAGAAGGTCCAGCGCGAATACTATCTGCGCGAGCAAATGAAGGCCATTCAGAAGGAACTGGGCGAGAACGATGAACAGGCGGTGGAAGTCGAAGAGTTCCGCAAGAAGATCGATGTGGCTAAAATGCCCGAAGAAGCCGAGAAAATGGCCCGCCGTGAACTGGATCGCCTGGCACGTCTGCCCACCGCCGCAGCCGAGTACGGCGTCATCCGCACCTACCTCGACGCGCTGGTTACCCTGCCCTGGTCGCAAGGCACCAGTGACAACCTGGAGATTGCGCATGCCCGCAAGATTCTCGACCAGGATCATTACGGCTTGCAGGATGTCAAAGAACGCATCCTTGAGTTCCTGGCTGTTCGCAAGTTGCGCCTCGAACGCAAGGATGAGAATGCCGCACCTTCCAGCGACCTGATCCGTCGCGAGCGCGAGGGTGTGATCCTGTGTTTCGTTGGCCCGCCCGGGGTTGGCAAGACCTCACTGGGACAATCCATTGCACGCGCCATGGAACGCAAGTTCGTGCGCATTTCGCTGGGGGGTGTGCGCGACGAGGCTGAGATCCGCGGCCACCGCCGCACTTACATTGGCGCCATGCCGGGACGGATCCTGCAAGCTTTGCGCCGCATTGAATCACGCAACCCGGTCTTCATGTTGGACGAGGTGGATAAATTGACGATGGATTTCCACGGCGATCCGGCCTCGGCGCTGCTTGAAGTGCTTGACCCCGAACAGAACGTGGAATTCCGCGACAACTACCTTGAAGTGGCCTACGACCTTTCGCAGGTATTCTTTATTACCACCGCCAACACGCTGGAGACCATCCCATCCCCACTGCTGGACCGCATGGAGATCATCCATCTTTCAGGTTACACCGAAAGTGAAAAGATTGCCATTGCCAAGGGCTACTTGATCCCGCGCCAGGTGCGCGAGAACGGGCTGCGACCCGCGGAAGTCAATTTCAACAAGGATGCCCTGAAAACGATCATCAACCAGTATACGCGCGAAGCCGGCGTCCGCAACCTGGAACGGAAGATCGGTGCAGTCTGCCGCAAACTGGGAACACGCATCGCTGAGGGAAAGAAACAGACCGCCAGGGTCACCCCAAAGGCAGTCAAGGAATTCCTTGGGCACCCCATTTTTCTGGAAAATGAAGAGATTGACACGCGCACTTCCATCCCCGGCGTTGTTCCCGGCCTGGCCTGGACGCCCTTTGGAGGCGATATCCTGTTCATCGAAGCCACGCGCATGCCTGGGGCGAAAGGCTTTCAGATCACCGGGTCGGTGGGGAATGTAATGCAGGAATCGGCTCGGGCGGCGCTTTCTTACGTCCGTTCCCATGCGGTCGAGATTGGCATCCAGAAAGATTTCTTCGATAAATCAGACATTCACATGCACATCCCGGCTGGTTCCCAGCCCAAAGACGGACCGTCGGCCGGGGTTACCATGGCAACCGCCTTGGTTTCGTTAATTTCCGGTCGCCCGGTCAAAAAAGGCGTCAGCATGACCGGCGAGATTACCCTGCGCGGCCAGGTCATGCCGGTCGGCGGGATCAAGGAAAAGATGTTGGCTGCCCATCGTGCCGGGCTGAAGACCATCATCCTGCCCAAACGCAACGTATTGGATATTGAGGATGTGCCTGAAGAAATCCGCAAGACCATGACCTTCGTCTTTGCCGAGTCGGTCAATGATGTGTTGAAGGCTGCTCTGGAAAAACCGATCAGGCCCAGAAAAAAACCTGGGCAAGGGAAAAAGAATGACAAAAGTACTTCTGGCGGATGACGATTTCACCATGGTCGCCCTCTTGAAAACCTTGCTCGGGATGGAAGGTTATCAAGTGGCAACCCTGCTGGATAAAAAAGGCGACATCCTGACCAATATCCGGATTGAAAAACCGGACGTTCTATTGATTGACATTTTCCTGGGCAACCGCAATGGTTTGGATGTCGTCCGGCAGATCCGCGAGACGCCGGATTTGAAAGACCTCAAGATCGTCATGGTCTCTGGTATTGATAAGACCCCGGAATGCCTGGCGGCGGGAGCAAACGCTTTCCTGCTCAAGCCCTACATGCCCGAAGAGCTGTTCGACTTGCTCCGTTAGCCGGCAGGGGGGCTGTATGAGCGCTGTACGCCTGCGGGAATTCCATTACCCTGAAGATTACCCTGCTGTCCGGCTCTTGTGGGAAAATGCCGGCACGGGGATTCAATTACGCCGTTCCGACGATCTGCAGGAGATCCACAAGAAACTCCAACGCGACCCCGATTTGTTTCTCATCGCCGAAGAGGACGGGAAAATGGTTGGCACCGTGCTCGGTGGTTTCGACGGGCGGCGCGGCATGGTCTATCACCTGGCTGTGGTGGGAGTTTATCGCCAGCAGGGCATCGGCGAATTGCTCATGGATGAATTGGAACAACGCCTGAAAGCAAAAGGCTGCATTCGCTGCTACTTGCTTGTTACGATTGAAAATGAAAGTGCCATGCGCTTTTACGAAAAACGCGGCTGGGAACGCATGAGTAATGTAAACACTTACGGGAAAGACCTGGAATGATCCTCCGTTTTGGCATCCTTACTTCTTCTGACCGCAGCTCGCGCGGGGAACGGCCTGACCTTTCCGGCCCGGCGCTTGCAGAGCTTGTCACCGCGCAAGGCTGGAAGGTGGTCTGCACGGCCATTGTGCCGGATGTTCTGGATGTCTTGCGTGAAACCCTCTCCACCTGGACGGATGGCGGCGAGCTGGACATTATCCTGACGACCGGAGGCACCGGTTTTTCGGCGCGGGATGTCACTCCCGAAGCAACCAGCCTGGTGATCGACCGCCAGGCTCCCGGGCTGGCCGAAGCCATGCGCCAGGAGAGCCGAAAGTCCACGCCGCATGCCATGCTTTCTCGGGCAACCGCCGGGATGCGCGGCAGGGTGTTGATCATCAACCTGCCGGGCAGTCCGAAAGCCGCCGTGGAGAATTTTCAGGTTGTGCTGCCGGTTTTGGCTCATGCAGTCGAATTAATGAAAGCTGACCCGGATGCCGAGAAGCATCACCAGCCCCCTCTTGCCACGTTCCTTTAACTGGCATATAATCCCGCCCGCTTGCAATTTTCAAAAAGGAAGAACCCATGATTGATGTAAATGACCTCCGTAAAGGTGTGACCTTTGAATTCGACGGTAACCTGTTCAAAGTGGTTGAATACAGCCACCATAAACCAGGCCGTGGAAACGCCACCATTAAAATTAAAGCCCGCAACCTGCGCACCGGATCCAACATCGAAAAAACTTTCATCTCCGGCAGCCAGGTACAGGAAGCCCGCCTTGACTTCCATACCGTCCAATATCTCTACAACGACGGCGACAACTATTACTTCATGGATCAGGAAACCTTCGATCAACCCGGCATCTCCAAGGATATCATTGGAGAATCCGCTGGTTTCCTCCAGGAAGGCATGGAGTGCAAACTGACCTTCTATCAAGGCAAGCCACTCGATATTGAAATGCCCACCTCGGTGGATCTGAAAGTCGTCTATGCCGAAGTGGCTGTTCGCGGAGATACTGCCACCGGTGTGACCAAGAAAGTCAAGGTGGAGACGGGTTTCGAGGTGCAGTGTCCGAACTTTGTCAAAGAGGGCGATACCATCCGCGTGGACACCCGTACCGGCGAGTATTTAACCCGCGTGTAGTCAACTCCTCCCGCAGGTTCAAAACTGCGGGAGTTTGCTGATGCAATATGAAAACACCCGCTGGGTCTGAATGTAAATATTTCTATGGTGATTACTACCGCGGCCGCGACCTTGAAGAGTGCCGCCTGCTTGGCGCGGCATGGAAGAGCGACCTGTGCCGTACCTGCCCTGTCCCTTCCATTGGGATGGCGAATGCTTGTGAATTCATGCAATTGCATGGCGAAGTGACCCGTTCCCTGGTGGCTGCTTTCCAGCGCCGCGTCAAGGTGACAGTTTTTTGTGATAAGACCCGCCGGTCCGGTTTCGATCCGCACATTGGTTGCGGGGAATGCCATCCTCTTCCACCCATATTTGCAGTAAAGAAATAACACTCCGCGTCCATCAACGCTTGTCCGTTTCCCATTGAATCTCATGCCCACATTCACATTACTGCTCGACCTCGACGATACTCTGCTCGAAACCAATATGGATGTTTTCATCCCGGCCTACTTCAAGGCTCTTTCTGGCGCGCTGGCAGATAAAGTGGCGCCGGAGTTGATGATCCCGGCCCTGACTGGCGGGACAAGAGCGATGATGGCTAATACTGACCCGGCTCTTACCCTGCAGGAAGTCTTTGATTCTGTTTTCTTCCCCATGCTTGGCTTGGATCGCCTCACGCTCCAGACGGCAATAGACCGCTTTTACGATGAAATCTTCCCATCCCTGGGTGTCCTGACGAAACCCATCCCGGAGGCTATCCGCCTGGTGGACTGGGCTTTCGCGCAGGGTCACCGGGTGGTCATTGCCACCAATCCTTTCTTTCCATTGAAGGCCATCCAACATCGCCTGCGTTGGGCGGGCCTGGCCCCGGAGAAATATCCGTTCGCCCTAGTGACCTCCTATGAGACCTTCCATTTCACCAAGGAGACGGTCGCTTATTACCCGGAGATGCTGGCGCAGTTGGGCTGGCCGGAAGACCCGCTTGTGATGGTCGGCGACGATATCGACCGGGAAGTAAAGCCCACCCAGGCGGCCGGGTTCCCGGTCTTTTGGGTGCGGAAATCCAGCGAAGTGTCTGCAGAAGCAGTCGGGGTTGCACAAGGTCCCTTGGAATCGTTCCGCGGTTGGCTAGAAAAAGCCACCCCTGCCAGCCTCAAGATTTCCATCCAGGCGCCCCCGGCGTTGTTGGCCAACCTGCGTTCCACCCCGGCTGCCATCGCTACGCTCGTCGCCTCAGTGCCTCCGGATGGCTGGAAGCATCAGCCTGCGCCTGCAGAGTGGTCCCTCACCGAAGTACTCTGCCACCTGCGCGACGTGGAACTCGATGTCAACCAGCCGCGCATCCGCAAACTCCTGGCTGAAGAGAATCCTTTCCTGGCTGGCGAAGTGACCGACCAGTGGGTGGAAGAACGTGGGTACGCTGCGCAGGATGGCCTCCAGGCGCTGGCTGCTTTCGTTTCCGCCCGCAAGGAAACACTCAGCCTGCTGGACGGCCTGCAGGCTGAATGGTCCAGAAAAGCCCGGCATGCCATCTTTGGCCCCACCACTTTACGGGAACTGATTGGTTTCGTTGCTGGTCACGACCGGGTGCATATTCAGCAGATCTGGAAGACGTTGCGCTCCGGCTGGTAATTTCAGGTTGATTGTGGTAAATTTACCTGCGTTAAAAATGACGGAAGGAGTTTGGTATGGGTTTCTTGCGTGATTTTGGTGTGCCTGAACTACTGATCATCCTGGTGATTATAGTGCTGCTCTTTGGCCCGGGCCGCATTGGCAAGTTGGCTGGTGAACTTGGCAAAGGCATCCGCTCTTTTCGGGAAGGGCTGGGCGGAAAGAAAGACGAAAAGAAAGAAGACGAAAACCCACCAGAACCTCCGAAAGAAGAAAAATAATCAAGTTTGACAATCTTGCCCTCTGCCTGCCGGCGGAGGGCTTTTGCTTGCGATATGACCTCAATCCATTTCCTTGATCCGTCCCCAACTGGAAACCCCGCCGTGCTTTTGTTGCATGGCCTGGGTGCAGATGCCAACTCCTGGACCCTGCAGTTCCCGGCATTGATCGGCGCCGGGTTCCGCCCGATTGCAACCGATACCCCCGGCTTCGGTCAGTCGCCTTACGATGGCCATGGCTGGAGCATCCATCGCGTGGCTGCCGGGATGGCGGGCGTGCTCGAAGAACTGCAAACCGGCCCGGTGCACGTGGTGGGGCTTTCGATGGGCGGGACGGTTGCCCAGCAGTTTGCCCTGGACCATCCGCACCTGACGCGCAGGCTGGTCCTGGTGAGCACTTTTTCGGTGCTGCGCCCGGATACATTGAGCGGCTGGTTCTACTTCCTGCAGCGTTTCCTCCTGGTCAGCACGCTGGGGCTGCCTGCCCAGGCGAAAGTGGTGGCAGAGCGTATTTTCCCCGATCCACGCTATGAGAACTTGCGGGAAATGCTGGTCGAGACGATCACGCGGGCTGACCCGCGTGCTTATCGCAGGGCCATGACTTCGCTGGGGTTATTCAACTCGGTAAAACGACTGGGGGAGATCAAAGCTCCCACCCTGGTGGTGACTGGTGTGGACGATACCACCGTTACCCCCGCCCGGCAGCGAAAGCTGGCACAGGGCATCCAAGGCGCGCGACATGTGATTATCCAACAGGCGGGTCATGCCGTGCCTGTGGACCAGGCGGAATTGTTAAACCGGGAATTGCTGGAGTTTTTGCAGCAACCGTAAAACCGGGAAATTTCATGGGAGAATGGATGGAAACGAATAGGGTTGCCCCTGCTTCAATTGATGCATACATTGCAGCGTTCCCTGAAGAAGTCCAACAAAAGCTGCAGGAATTACGGGCCACCATAAGAGCCTCCGCGCCGGATGCCTCAGAAAAGATCAGTTATCAGATCCCCACTTTCTATCTGAAAGGCAACCTGGTCCATTTTGCTGCTTTTAAAGACCATTTCAGTTTCTTTCCAACTTCCAGTGGAATTCAGGCTTTCAAGCAGGAATTGTCCAAATACAAACTCGCCAAGGGTACTGTCCAGTTCCCGATCAATGAATCCCTGCCATTGGAATTGATCAGCAGGATTGTAAAATTCAGGGTCGCTGAAAATCTGGAAAGGGCGGAGCTGAAATCAGCGCAGAGAAAATAGATAAACCTACCGTCCTATTAAAAAAAAGGAATCACAAGAATACAACGGATGAGTCATGTGGACTCGTCCGTTGTATCAAATATTTGATTGTCTTGTTCGTCCCACGCAATTCGTTGGGTTTTTTTCTTAAGGTAATCCACCATCAAGCCCAGGCTGGCAAAACTGCGCTTTTCTCCAGTACGGGGGTCTTCCAGTGAAGTGCGCCAGGTCTCATTACCATCCTGGTCCGTGCACCACAGGCGCAGAAGAAAGGACAGGTAGCGCCGTTCTCTTGCGGCCATGAGGTTGCCTCTGAATCACGGATTTTGGTACTTGGCTTGGTCGGTAAAAGTCCATACTCGGTCACTGCAAGGATCACTGCCCACAACTTGCAAGCGAAGCCAGGTAGGATTTCCATCCTGTTTGGTCACAAATGCCTCGTATGTTGCGGGTTTATCAACGCAAGATCCGTAGGTGGATACCCAGGAAACCTCTCCAGCGTCAAAGGTAAACGTACCTTCGTCCTGTGTTTCTGATCCAACATAGATGCGATACCGGCCGTCTATTTTGAGCTCGAGCATCACACTTGCCTGGGTGAACCACCAAACGCCAAGAACATCGCTGGTCGAATTTGCCAGTGACTCCACCGGGGTAGAGGTTGGCGCAGGTTCAGGTGTTGCCGCCGGGGGAGAGGTTGGCGTAGGTTCAGGTGTCGCCGCAGGCTGGCAGGCTGCCAGCAGGACAGCAATGAACAAAATTAAACAGAGTTTCTTCATGGGTTCCTCCTATGGATTGAACGAGATTTGCCACAATTGGCATCTTTACTTTAGCAAATGTGCGTGGGGTAAACGTGGGGGAATGGGGATGAAAGGCTGTATAATAATTTCGATTACAGCCCGGTTCTTTTCCACGTGAGGGAGGTATGGCAACTTTGAATATTTCCGTGCTTGGGCATCTACAGTTTTCAGCGGGAAAGACAATTCTCGACCAATTTGAATCCAACAAAGTACGCGCACTGCTTGCGTATCTAATAGTCGAAATGGATCGCCCTCACAGCCGCGAGGCTTTGGCCGAATTGATTTGGCCTGAAAGTCCCACCCCATCCTCCCTTGCGAATTTGCGTTATGCTCTTGCAGACCTGCGAAAAGTTATTGGGGATGAAAAAGAAAATCCGCATTATCTTCTTGTCAGCCGGGACAGCCTGCAATTTAATCCCCATAGTGACCACAACCTGGATTCAACCGCTTTCATTGAGTTGCTCAATTCTGGTGACATTGAAAAACTTAAACAAGGTCTTGCCCTCTACCGAGACGATTTTCTGGCGGGTTTCCCATCCATCGAAAGCGATCCACTTGAAGAATGGATCCTCATCAAACGGGAACAATTCAAGCAACAGGCCATTCATGCCTTGCGCCTCCTCACGGACCATCATGAACAGCGCGGCGAATACCAACAGGCCTTGCCTTCTGCCCGCCGCCAGGTGGAGCTCGAACCCTGGCTGGAAGAGGCACACCAGCAACTAATGCGTGTGCTTGCGCTGGATGGTCAACGCAGCGCTGCCCTCACCCAATACGAAACCTGCCGCCGTGTACTTGCCAGCGAGCTGGATGTTGAACCAACCCTGGAAACGACCCAACTCTATGAATCGATCCGGAATGGAAAATTGGACAAGACGCCGCATCTCTTAAAACGCGAACCGCCCGCTCCCGGCGAACCGCCCTTTAAAGGATTGCAATATTTTGATGAAATGGATGCGGACCTATTCTTCGGCCGTGAAGAGCTGGTTTCCCATCTGGTCAAACAAATCCAATCTCATGAAAAGACAAAAAGTGCGCATTTCTTGGCGATTATTGGCGCCTCGGGTAGCGGTAAATCAAGCCTGGTGCGGGCCGGGTTGATCCCGGCTCTAAAACGGGCTGACATTTCCCGAAGCGTGATGGTAATTACACCGACGGAACACCTTCATGATCCATTGTCGTTTGAACTAAAGGATAGTGGTAACTCCAAAGATCATTTTTTGCTTTTTGTGGATCAATTTGAGGAACTGTTCACCTTTTGTAAAAACGAAAGGGAACGAAGATCCTTTATCTCCAATCTGCTTCATATTGCCCAGCAGGGTTCATACAGTGTAATCATCGCCCTGCGAGCGGATTTTTACACGGCCTGTGCGCCTTATGAGAATCTGCGCAAGATCCTGAGCCGGAACCAGGAATTCATCGGTCCTATGAATATAAACGAAATACGAAGCGCCATTGAGAAGCCTGCGCTTCTCAATGGATGGCTGTTAGAACCCGGTTTTATAGACCTCCTTCTCCATGATATCGGCGCGGACGGCGACCGATCTCCCGAACCGGGTGCACTCCCGCTTCTGTCTCATGCTTTGCTTGAGACTTGGCACCGTCGAAATGGAAGGATGCTCACTCTCGCAGGCTATGCTGAATCCGGCGGGATCCACGATGCGATCACAAGAACTGCCGAGACGGTATTCGCACGCTTTTCACTTGAAGAGCAATCCATCGCTCGGAATATTTTCCTGCGCTTGACAGAATTGGGGGAGGGGACCCAGGAGACACGCCGGCGGGTTCTGCTGAGTGAGATCATCCCGCCACAGGAATCCAACTCGCTTCTGGGTAAAAGGACTGAAACCGTTCTAAAAATGTTGTCAGACGCGCGGCTGGTCATAACCGCGGAAACAACCGCCGAAGTTGCCCACGAAGCATTGATCCGGGAATGGGCGCGCTTGCAGGAATGGCTCTCGGAAAACCGGGAAGGCTTGCATTTTCATCGTCAATTGACTGAGACTGCCTTGGAATGGAACCGGCTGGACCGCGATCCGGAATTGCTTTATCGAAAAGCGCGTCTGACCCAGGCCTTGGAATGGGCAGATTCCCATTCTGGAGATTTCAATCTGCTGGAGCAGGAATTCCTGGCAGTATCAAAAGCATTCACTGAGGCTGAAATCGTCGAGCGTGAGGCGATCAGGCAACGTGAACTGGACTCTGCCCGTAAATTGGCCAAATCCGAGCGACAGCGCGCAGAAGAACAGACACGCGCAGTGCGGCAATTGCAGAGGCGCGCGATTTATCTTTCAATTGCGTTCATCCTTGCCGCCATTCTCGCCATCACTGCCATTCATCTAGATGGCAAGGCAAATCAGGAAGCTGACAATGCCAGATCCAATGAATTGGCAGCTGCCTCCATCAGTAATTTGAATTTGGATCCGGAGCGCAGTATCCTTCTGGCTCTTCAAGCCCTATCCATTGTGGATACGGAACAGGCGGGGGATGCACTCCATCAGGCAGTCCAAGCCTCTAGGATCAAATATACATTAACAGGCCATACCGACGAAGTCACGGATGTGGATTTCAGTCCGGACGGAACGAAGCTGGCCAGCGCCAGCCTGGATCACACGGCTAAGATTTGGGATGTTGCCAGTGGAAACGAACTATTCACTCTATCGGGCCACACAGATCAGGTATGGCAGATCGAATTCAGCCCGGATGGGACCCACCTTGCCACGGCAAGTCAGGATGGGACAGCCAGGATATGGGATGTTGCCACCGGGCAGGCTTTGATGACTCTCTCTGGACATACAGGCCGCCTGATGGATATCAGGTATAGCCCCGACGGAAAATGGCTGGCAACCCTGGCCGATGATAAAAAGGTCATTGTTTGGGATGCGGGCACAGGCCGGGAACTCCTCACACTCACTGATGCCAGTCTTGGCGTTGTTTCCTTTAGCCCGGATGGATCGAAAATTGCATTGGGATATGACGATGGGACCATTAAAGTATGGGATATTCTCACAAAGCAGGCGATCCTCACTCTATCCGGCGGACATACTGGCCCGGTTTACCTGGTTTCTTTCAGCCCAGACGAAAAAAAACTGGTTTCCAACGACTATGACAATAGCAGCATCGCTGTTTGGGATTTGCAGAGTGGTGTACAACTCGCCGCGTTGAATGGATATTACCCTTCTTTCAACCCGTCGGGGTCGTTGCTGGCTGCATGGACAGGTGATGTGGACCTGGCAGTTTACGATGCCACAACTTATCAAAAACTCTATAATTTCAGCGGACATACAGCGGGTGGTAATGGAACCATTTTTAACCAGGATGGTAGTCTCCTGGCAAGTCCCAATGCGGATGGTACCACCAAGATATTGGACATGCTGAATGGTCGCGAGTTATTTACTCTTTCAGGCCATGCCCTTGGTGTTGGAGATGCGGCCTTCAGTCCGGGATGTACCCACCCGCCAGAGTCTCCATTCGCGCAATGCGGGCAATACCTGGCGACTGCCAGCCGGGATATGACCATAAAGATCTGGGATATAACTCCCGCTGGGAATCGGGAAATTGCCACTGTTCCCGGCTTTACCAGTTCCTTTAGTCCCGATGGCAGACGTCTTATTACTGCCGAATTTAATGATCCCTATTCCCCAACCACCATCAAGTATACAAATTGGGATTTGACGACTGTAGGCAAAGAACATGTTGTCTCGTCATTTTCAGTCTCACACCCTGATGTGATTTACGATGGCGGTTTTAGCCCGGATGCTACTTTGGCAGGTTCTGTAAGCTATGACGGGACTGTCAAAGTAATTGATTTGGTGACTGGCAGGGACACTCTGACCTTTACGCCTCCTGAATCCATGAAAAGCGTTGTTGACCTGTCTATTCTTGCCAGCGGGCCGCGCCTGACGACGATCAGCGAAGACGGGGAACTTGTGATTTGGGATGTTGGATCAGGAAACAAGGTCGCGATCCTGCCGCCATTTCCAGGCACGGTAATGACAGTCAGCTTCAGCCCCGATGGCAGTCAAATGGCTGTCATCCAGGAGGAAAGCGCTGTGGCATCTTTATGGGATCTGACAAAAAAGGATAAAATATTTGATCTGATCGGTCACGCCCAGCCGCTTTATAACGCTACATTCAGTCCGGATGGAAGAAGATTGGTTACAGTCGGTAAAGATGGAACCGCAATTGTGTGGGATATTCAAACAGGAAAGAAACTAATCTCCCTTTCTGGACATTCAGCTTCTATTGAGGCCGCCACCTTCAACTGGAATGGGACCCGCCTTGCTACAGGAGGATATGATGGGGCGGTGAAAGTCTGGGATGTTTCTACGGGAGAAAGCTCCGGGCAGGAACTGCTCGATTTGACTGGGTACGCATCTTACATCTATATGGTGAATTTCAGTTCAGATGGAAGATATCTTTCTGCCAGCAGTCCCGGCGACGGAATAACCCGCGTTTACGCGTTAGAGATTGAACATTTGATCGCAATTGCACACTCCCGCCTCACCCGTTCATTTACATTGGAAGAGTGTCAGAAATATTTGCACCAACCCAATTGCCCTTAAACAACTTGATCCTAAAGGTTTTCAAACCTTTAGGATCTTTCAGCGGAGAGGGTGGGATTCGACATCGTCCCCGGAGGGGAATACCAAACCCAAGCGGGTACCCACATTGACAGTATTGAATATTATAGGCGGAGAGGGTGGGATTCGAATATCATACCCTTGCGGGTACGCACAGGGACAAGAAGTGAAATTAAAAGGCGGAGAGGGTGGGATTCGAACCCACGGTGACCCATAAGGCCACAACGGTTTTCGAGACCGTCCCATTCAACCGCTCTGGCACCTCTCCGAACAGCGGGGCGATTATATCTTAAATCTACGGGCTTGCATACAAACCAGGGTTTTACTTGTCGAAGCTGGCAAATCAAACTCTTGCTTATTGACCTTTGGAAGCGTTGAGCCCTTATTCTCTATGACTTTTCTGCAACTGGTGCAGTCTGGGCGCGTTTTTTTGTCAGAACAGTGAGTATTTCTTCGCCGAATTGCCCCAGCCTCCAGGGTGCCTCGGGCATCAGTTCAGCCAGGGTCTCCAGGTTCTTTGGGTTTTTCTCGGCGATCAGGTGCATCCAGCTTTTGGGCAGGATGATGTCCGATTCGACCCCGAACTTTTGCCCGGCTGTTTTGCGCCATTCAGAAAGGATATTCAAGCGGTCCAAAATGGCTTGATCGGGGCGTAAAGTGCGCGGGCGGCTGACCAGGGGAGTTACCTTGCCGCGTCCCACGGCTTGCAGGATTTCGATCCCGTAAATATGCAATTGCCGGGCGGTTAAACCCAGCGCTGCCAGGTCGTCCTCGTTCTCCGGCAGTGTTTGAGCGATGGCAACCAGCCTCCGGTCGTCAATCACTTTGAACGGGGGACGATTCATATGCCTGGCTTGTTTCTCGCGCCAGGTACACAGCTCCTGCAGGATGGTCAATTGCCGGCTGCTGAATTTCTGCGCCCCCTTGACCCGCTGCCAGGCCGGGATTTCCGCCTTGGTGCCTCCATTTCCCTGCGCCAGACGGGCAAATTCTTCATGTGCCAGCTCCCAGCGGCCGCGTTGCTGCAATTCAGTCTCCAGGCTGTCGCGCAGGTTCAGGAGGTGATGCGTGTCGAGCCGGGCGTAGTTGAGCATTTCCGGTGAGAGCGGGCGTTCCCCCCAGTCGGCTTTCTGGTATTTCTTATTCAGAATGATGCCAAGTTTCTTGCTTAAGACCGAGTCCAGGCCCACCTGGGTATACCCCAGGATGCGCGCCGCCTGCATCGTGTCGAAGATATTGACAACGCTGATATCGGAATCACGCTTCAGGCAGATCAGGTCATACTCAACCGCATGGAATACTTTTTCGATCTGGGGGTTGGCAAAAATGGCGACCAGCGGGGTGATACTCTTCAGCGCCAGCGGATCCACCAGGTAGTCGGTTTGCGGCGTGGAGAATTGGATCAGGCACAATTGTTCGCGGAATGCGTGCAGGGAGTTGGACTCGGTATCCACGGCAATCCGTTGGCACGCAGTCAGTTCGTCAGCCAGGTTGTGGAGGGCGGCTGGTGTGGCAATCCAAACAGGAGGCGGGAGCTTTTCAACGGACATCAGTCTTGATTATATCCGTTTATCACTCTGCGCGAATTTTTGTTCCACGGATTTTTTCCATCACCAGGGCATTTTCCTTGTCATTGTAATACTCCCGCCAGGTATCAATGGCCAGGTAGCCTTCCTGCTGGTAGAGGCGAATGGCTGGTTCGTTGGAAGCCCGCACGCACAGGCGGATGCAGGGTTGAGTCAACTGCTGTTCGCATTCCCGCAGCAGCGCCCGCCCGAGGCCGCGTCGCTGGTATTCAGGCAACACCCCCACTGTGGCAATCCAGGCCATGTGTTGGGATGGACGCGGGTCCCCGGCAATAAAAGCCACCATCTGCCCGTCTTCGACGGCTTTTAACCGGATGACTTCCGGCCAGGTCAGGACCGCGATCAGGTCAAGCAATGGCCAGGCGTCCTTGGCAAAACAAGCCTGTTCCACGTGGCGCAGGCTGCCAAGATCACGGAGGGTGGCGGGGAGTATTTCCATGGGACGTTAAAATCCTCTAGTAAAGAAGCCTCCCGCGTTTTCGCGAGAGGCCTCTATTTTACTCGTTCCTGATTGTTTTTTGCGAATTTTGTACTATTTTTGTAACTTCTCAATAAACTGGGGCGGGGGTGTGCGTGCAGCTACGCCGCACGCACAC
Source organism: uncultured Anaerolineales bacterium (assembly GCA_903829085.1). Taxonomy (GTDB): domain Bacteria; phylum Chloroflexota; class Anaerolineae; order Anaerolineales; family Villigracilaceae; genus UBA877. Next base: position 30,096 of record CAIKOL010000094.1, read on the forward strand.
CCACCGATCATTCTTCACTTATTGAGAAGATACCTGTTTTTTACTTTTCCTTCCCCTTGACGAAATTCTCGACCATACTGGTGAATTCCAATGGGAAGATGAACTTGGTGGAAGCGCCCATGCCGATGCTCTTGAGGGTCTCAAAGTACTGCAGCGTCATGGTCTTCTGATCAATGGACTTGGCAGCCTCAAAGATCTTCTCCAGGGCCACCGAGAAACCCTCGGCTTTCAGCACCTGGGCCGACTTCTGGCCCTCGGCTTCCAGGATGGCAGCCTGTTTCGAGCCTTCAGCCTTCAGGATCGCGGATTGCTTTTCGCCTTCGGCCACGTTGATGGCGGCTTCGCGCGTACCGGTCGATTCCGTCACCACGGCGCGGCGGATGCGCTCGGCTGACATCTGCTTGTTCATGGCATCCTGTACATCCTTCGGAGGAATGATCTCGCGGATCTCAACGTTGGTCACTTTAACACCCCAGCGTTCGGTCACTTCGTCCAGCTTGGCGCGCAGGGTCTGGTTGATGTGTTCCCGTTGTGAGAGCACCTCATCCAGTGGGATACCACCGATGACGGAGCGCAGGGTGGTGGTGGCCATCCCGGCCGCCGAAAGTTCGAAGTTGCCCACGCCAACCACGCTCAGGGTCGGGTCCATCACCTTGAAATACCACAGAAAGTCAATCGAAATGGGGGCATTGTCCTTGGTGATGGATACCTGGTGGGGTACTTCGCGCACCTGCTCGCGCAGGTCCGCCTTGACGGCTCGGTCTATCACTGGGATGAGCAGCACCAGGCCGGGGCCTTTTGTGCCGATGCAGCGACCCAGGCGGAAGACGATCAGCCGCTGGTATTCGTTCACGATGCGGATGGCATTGGCCAGGAAGAGCACCAGCACCACCACCACAAAGGCAACGACACATAATCCAGTTGATAAGGCAGTTGACATAATATTTTCTCCTTTTGGAAAGAACGAATTACATTTTTGGCTGGTCGTCGAGCTCAACGACCAGGACAAATCCTTCGCGGCTGACGACGCGCACACGGCTGCCGGCTGGAATGGGTTTTCCACTGCGGGCGGACCACAACTCCCCGGCAACCTGTACCGAGCCGCCCTCTTGAACCGGGGTCTTGGCCTGACCGGTTTTACCGATCAGGGTAGATAGATCCTGCAACGGACGGGCATGGTGCGCCTGGATGCCTTTACGGACCACCAGCCATAAGAAGCCCGCACTGAGCACCGAGACCACTACTGCCACCAGTGGGTTCACGGCTGGCAGCCATCCGCTGGATGGGAACAGGTAGACCGAACCGATGATGACACCCAGGAGACTCAATGCTAGGAACAGTTCGCGCTTGGGTTTTTGGATGGCGTAGACAAACGGCACCAGGCTCAAGACAAGTATGATCAGCGCCCACAGGTTGAAGCCAAGATAATAGATCGCATACCCGGCCAGCACCAGCATGAATAAAGCCCCACCTTCCAGCAAATGCGTACCAGGAGTGACAATGGCCATTAATAACAAGACCGAGCCAACCACAAGTAAAATGTATGCGATATTGGGGTTAAAGAGAATTTCCATAGCCGTTCCTTTCTGGAGACGCCAGAATGATTATACATCCATTCAGCAGACTCGCACCATATAGGTATACGTTGTTGGATGCAGCTAGGTAACAATTACCTGGCTTTCTCAAAATAGGGGTTTGGGGA
>CAIKOL010000095.1 GCA_903829085.1 uncultured Anaerolineales bacterium
CAAACGGCAAAAGCTGAGTAAACTTGTCCATGGAAACCTCCTTTTATTGGATTAGGTTGCGAGCCTTTACCCAGTATAGAAGGTTTCCTCTTTTTTTGTCCGAACTTATGTCCGAATATCAGTAATAATAACGAATCATTCGGTGCTACCTTTACGTTCGTAATTTCAGTCGAAGAATGACCAGAAAAACAACATACTGCTTGTTCGTTTTTCGTTTTTTGTTGTAAACTATACTTAATCTGATTTTGCAGATGAGAGATTTTTCTGAGTAGAGCGGGCGATCATAAAATCCTTTGCTTTCGGGTAGTCACCCGCTTGCGAGGGATCATAAGCTTGGAGATGAAAAATGGAAGTTAATTCATCTTTTGCAAGACTAACGATCTTAAAAGGCCCAAATACAGGCCAGGTTTTCTCTCTTTCAAGCCAGGAAGTGATAATCGGTCGGACAGCATCTGCCGGACTGATCGTTAATCATCCAGAAGTATCTCAACGTCATGCGCACATTGTGCTCAAGGATGGGAAATATTTCCTTGAAGATTTAGGCAGCCATAATGGGACTTTCATCAATGGCAAACGGATCCAGGGGCTTCAAGTACTTACAGATGGGGATGAGATTTCTTTAAGCCTTATTGTCATACTGGTTTTCAACCAGGAAACGGCTGCCAAGACTGTGCTGGATATCCATGCCAAGAAAAAAACGCCTTCCGTTTCAACTTCCATTCCTCCTATTCTTTTGATTACAGTGGCAGGACAGTCCCCCCAGGAATTTACTCTTATAAAAGATAAGATCACTTTGGGGCGGGCAGAAGACAATGACATTGTTGTACCCTCTTTGATTGTTTCTAGATACCATGCTGCCCTGGAATTAACTCCACTCGGATATGAGATTATTGTTCACCCTGGGGCAACGAATACACTTACATGCCAGGGTCGTGCGGTAACTGAGCGAAAATTACTCGCGAATAACGATGTAATCCGAATCGACAGTGAAATTCCAGGCATGATGGTGAGCATGACTTATGAAGCCCCGTTGCAGGCGGCCGCGAAGATCCCTTACGTTATACAATTTGGAGAAAAAGAAAAGCTTACCATCGGGCGTGACCCTCACAACGAGCTTGTATTGGACATTCCTAATGTCTCACGTTTTCATGCTCAAATAACCCGGGTGGGAAGACGATATTACATCACTGATCTTCATAGCGCAAATGGCACCTATGTAAACGATAAACGAGTGGAAGGAGATGTCTGGCTCAACCCTCAGGATACCATCCGAATCAGCACATACCGGATAGTTCTGGGAGAAGATCAATTCACTCGTTATGATGAGACTGATGGGTTGCGCGTTGAGGCGTACCAATTGAATAAGTGGGTACGAAAAGACTTGAACCTGCTGCAGAATATCTCTTTGGTTTGCCAGCCGCGCGAGTTCATTGTAGTTGTTGGACAAAGTGGAGGCGGAAAATCAACTCTTGTTGATGCAATTGCCGGTTATCGTCCTGCCACACAAGGAAAAGTATTAGTCAATAATATCGATGTATATCAAAATTTTGATATGATCCGCAATGAAATCGGTTATGTTCCACAAAGAGATATTATCCACATGGAATTGACCGTGTACCAGGCGCTTGATTTTGCTGCCCAGTTGCGTATGCCAAAAGACACAACCTTGGCAGAGCGGCACAAACGGGTCATGGAAGTATTGGAAGATCTTGATTTGACCCATCGAAAAGATGTACAGATCGATGGTCTAAGTGGTGGGCAACAGAAGCGTGTTTCTATAGGAGTGGAATTACTAACTCGCCCCGGGTTGTTCTTTCTGGATGAGCCTACCTCGGGTCTTGATCCTGGCACAGAAACTGCATTCATGCACCTGATGCGGCGTTTGGCAGATCAGGGTCGAACCATCATTATGGTCACTCACGCCACTAAGAATGTCATGCTGGCAGATAAAGTTGTTTTCCTCGCGCGTGGCGGCTACCTGGCCTGGTTCGGACCTCCTGAGGAAGCCCTGGCTTATTTCGATTACTACCGTAGTGAGAATGAACGAAGGATCCGAACAATGGAGTTTGACCAGATTTACGCTATCCTGGATGATCCCAAGCAGGGAAGCGCAAAAGAATGGGCCGAGAGATACAAAGCCAGTAGTGCGTATTCTAAGTACCTCATTGCTACCCATAAAGCTCAAGACAAGCCACTTGTAGTTTCACCAACCCGGAAAGGAAAAAAGCCAGCCCAAACAGGTTCACGGATTTCATCCCTTCAACAATTCAAAATACTTTCCAAGCGCAATATCACGATCTTGACCCGTGACCGCTCTAGCCTGATTCTAATGCTCGCGGCTGCACCTGCTGTAGGCATGCTTGATTTGTTACTTGCGTCATTAATGGGAAAAGCACCATTCAATTTTATGGGAGGCGATCCCGGAGATGGTTCCCTGACACTTTTCCTGTTGACCATTTATGCACTGCTGGTTGGAGGAATGTCACAAATGCGCGAATTTGTCAAAGAAGCCGATATCTATAGACGTGAGCGGCTTGTCAACTTGCGCATTCTTCCGTATGTCGCCTCAAAAGTGTGGGTGGCGTTGATCCTTGCTTTCTGGCAGGCGTTGGCTTACTGTATTTTGCACTATATTGCATTTAGAATGCCGGGTGGATTTCTTGATTTCATTGAGATCTATATAACGCTTGTTTTGGCTGTTATGACTGGCATGATGCTCGGTTTGCTGGCATCTGCGTTTGCTCCGAACGCCGCATCAGCTCCTCTCATCATAATCATGTTGATCGTTCCTCTGATCGTATTGAGCGGCGCACTGGCTCCTATTCCACCTTCCATCAGCCAGTTTGCATCCACACGGTGGGCTTTCCAGGGATTGTTGGGAATTGTTGGGGCAGGTTCCGATGTAGCCGCTGATCCTTGCTGGCACCTTGATAAAGCCCTGCGGGATGCCATGACCCTGGATGATAAAGCCTATCAGCAGTGCCGGTGCATGGGTGTGAAGATGTTTGAAGAAGGCAGTTGTAACTTTCCCGGCTTAGGAGATTTCTTTGTATCTGCTGTGGTAGAACAACCTCCGCTGAAACCCGCTTCCTTGCCAGATCCTCCGGCAGAACCGGTTATTCCACCCGCACCTAACCTGCCTGAAGATAAATACGATCAGGTGAAAATGGTTCAGTACCTGAATGCACTAAACGACTATCAGAACAATGTTAGAGCCATCCAGGAGAATTATCGAAATGAAATGGAACTTTACCAGGTGATGGGTGATGTCTATCAAGGCGAGATGTCCACCTACCTGGAGGAGTTGGCAACCTATAACATTTCTCGTATCTCGGCTGTTAAAGCAGGCGAGGCGGTCATCGGAGGCACAACCGATCAATATGGTTGGGCCTGGGTTAATAAAAAGGATCCAGGTATATTCGCAACTTGGTTGTTTAATACTTGGTTTCCTCAGATAGAAATTGTTGTGGTGTATTTCGTCATCATCCTTATTTTGATAAAAAGAAAGGATGTGAGATGACCCTAAAACGAAATTTCCTTCCTGTGATCACTACCCTGGTTGCCATCTTTATCCTTGGTACGAGTTGTGGGCAGGGTGTGAGTCGATTGGACTCAATATCCCAAACACTTACCCCAATGAGTGCCTCGGTCAAAGGTACCGCTACTGCCCGCGCTGAAGATTTGGGTTCAAAAAATGACCTTGCAACCGCTATTGTCAAAGCCACGGCACAAGCAGGGATCATATTTGGCACTCAAACTGCAATTGCAGATATTAACGAACCGTCCCGTCTGGCTACCGCCACAGCTATCGCGCCTGTGAACGCGGAATTACCCCGCTATGGACTCGACCCCAGCCAGGGCTATGTGGCCTGGTTGCAGGGACCAGTGACTATCGACCTTCAAGGGTATGAGCAAACCGGTTACGCCAACGATTACCAAAACATCACCGCCAGCAATTTTGCGATGGCAGCAGATATTACTTGGAATACTTTTAATAGCAGTTCGGGTTGCGGCTTCATGTTTCGCTCGAACGCTGACACAAATGAACCAAGTCAGTACCTGGTCTTGATCACCCGCGTTGCCAGTGGTCACCTTGCCTTCCTTGGGATGGCAGATGGCAAGATTGCCAACTACCGGACATTCTTTCCAAAAGATGAGGATGCTTCCTTTAGTTGGTTTAATGATGCAACCAACCGCCTGGCAGTAGTGGCGCGTGGTCAGTACATAGACTTGTACACAAATGGAACTCTGATAGGGCAGGTGGATGTATCGAAGCCACCTTCTGCCCTAATTCCAAAAGCACCCGCTTTTGACCTTCCTTCCGGAGCTACTGAGGCGCAGAAGGAAGACTACAACAATCAGGTATCCCAGCTTAATGACGGGATTGATGATTTAAATGGTCAGTTATCGCAGGCATTGATGAATTTCACCACTTCCAATGTCATTCTGACTGATGGATACATGGGGTTCGTAGGTATGAGCCAATCGGGGAGCATGACTTGCAATTTCACGAATGCATGGCTTTTTATGCTTGTGAAATAAGAATTGGATAATGTTGCCTTGTGGGAAAAAAAAGAAGGAAGTTCTAGAAAAGATCTTCTGTTTATATGATTGGTAAAAATGCCTATCGCCCTTAACGGTGATGCTGAAAACATTCCCATAACCTTCAACTCAATATATACTTGCGCCCATGTCTCCCTTCTTGCGACGTTTCTTTTATTTCTTCAATAAATACTTCATGGTACCCCTCTTCCGTCTAGGGATGGGGCCTTTCTTTGGGAATCCTTTTACAGGCTACATCATGGTATTGAAACTTATGGGTCGAAAAACAGGAAGGATACGTTACACACCTGTCAATTACGCATTTCGAAACGGAAATGTTTATTGTATTTCCGGGGCAGGGAAGAGTTCGGATTGGTATCATAATTTGCTTGCAAACCCTGCCATTGAGGTCATTCTTCCAACGCAGGCGATCTCAGGACATGTGGAAGAAGTTACTGATCTGATTGAACGCCACCTTGTAATCCGTCCGATTCTAAAGAATGCTGGATTTGCAGGTTTCTTGGAGGGTTACAATCCATATACAATAAGTGATGACGAATTGGTTCGTAAAACTTCTGGGCTACCAGTCTTGAGGATCCGACCAAACGGAATAGGGAACGGTCCATCGGACCCGGGTGGCTGGGTTTGGATGTGGATCCCAATAGTTATTGTACTGATCATCTTAATACTTGTTGCGATGATCGGGTAAATCTGCCGAGTTCTCTATATTTCGGGAATAAAATCCTTTGCGGAGTCTACGATCCAACGAAAGGAAATTTAATGGCACAGACTTTTAATTGTTCAAGCTGTGGTGCAGCCATGGAATACACTGGGGGTTCTGAGCATAGGGTGACTTGTCTATATTGTGGTATTTCTGTTGCAGTGCCGGAGGAATTTTGGCGGGAAGCCGAAGAAAAACAAACACTGAACAAATGGGGAAAGTATTTGATTATTTTCCTGGTTATCGTTGTGGGGATTCCCACCTGCCTTGGACTGATTGGTACCATTCTGGGTATCGGGGGATCCCTTATCGGAATCGTCATTGGATTCCTTGGACCAATTTTCGCAGCCCTTGTCAAGCTATTTATTCACTGATTGGGATAACGACTTTGTACCCTGGGCGAAATGGTCAACAAAGTGTAGCAGGAAATTGAGAGGCGTCTGTTTATAAGATGCCTCTCGTTGCGGTCAATCCTCCCATTTCGTAAGTCTGTTCCTTTTCTAATTTAAATTGCTGGGTATACAGGCGGTAATACTGGCCATGCAATTTGAGTAGATCAGAATGGGTTCCCATTTCGGCAATACGGCCTTCATTAATAACGAGAATACGGTCTGCTCTGCGAATAGTGCTCAAGCGATGAGCAATTACAAAAGAGGTGCGCCCTTTCATGAGTGCTTCCATTCCCCGCTGGATCAGGGCCTCGGTAAGCGTATCCACACTGGATGTGGCCTCGTCCATAATAAAGATTTCAGGTTTCGCCAGTACTGCCCTAGCCAGGCTGATGAGTTGCTTCTGGCCAACGGACAGCAGGTTCCCACCTTCGCCTACATTCTGGTCATAACTTTTTTCGAATGCCAGGATGAAATCGTGTGCGCCGGCAATCCGTGCCGATGCTTCGACATCCTCGTTTGAAGCCCCCAGCCTGCCATAGCGGATATTCTCGCGGATCGACCCGGAGAATAAGTGAGGAGTCTGGAGCACAATTCCAACCCTGCTGTGTATTGACTGCAAGGTATAGTTTGTGTAATCCTGGCCATTGATACGGATAAATCCTTCCTTAGGCTCGTAGAACCGGCACAGAAGGTTGACAATGGTCGTCTTTCCTCCTCCTGTTGGTCCGACCAGGGCGATGGTTTCACCAGGTTTGACCTTAAGTGTGAAGTCAGTCAGGATTGGATTGTGATCCTCGTAGTAAAAATGAACATGGTCAAACTCGATCTCACCCTGGATCGTTTGCGCTGGAATTGCCTCAGATCGGTTCTGAACTTCTGGGATTGTATCAAGCAGCTTGAAGATTCGCTCGGCTGACGCAATTGAGTTCTGCATATCTGCATAAACGCGAGCCAGATCTTGCACCGGCCAGATCATGAAGGTCAGGTAGGAGACAAATGCATGGATATCGCCCACGGTGAATCCGGCAGTCACGCTTTGTATTCCGCCAAACCATACAATTGCGCCCAGCGCAAATGCCGCAACAATTTGGACCGTAGGCAGGAACAATGCCGAGAGCCATGCAGCCCGGTAAGAAGCACTGAACATATCGTTCGTTAAGATTGAGAACTCTTTAAGATTCTCGGCTTCTCGGCCCAATGCCTTAACCACACGTACACCTTGGATATTCTGGTTGTATTCGCCAGTGATCTTCGAGTTGGCCCGCCGCGATTTACGGAATTCTGCTAGGATCTTTTTACGGAAGTTGATGGCAATGATGAGCAGGATCGGGATGACCATAAATACGATCAGCGCCAGTTTCCAATTCAGGACCAGCATGAAAATGACCGAAGTGATAATGCTTACGATGGCCCAAGTCACATCAAGCATACCCCATGTCATCAGGCTGGAAATTCGGCCTGAATCAGAGGTAACGCGTGCCATCAGGCGTCCCACCGCATTCTGGCTGTAGTAGGAAAGTGAAAGGTCTTGCAGATGGGTAAAGAGCGCCCGGCGGATATCGTATTGGATTCGTTCGCCTAAAATGCCAACGAGGTATATAAAAATAAAGACCGTGACAGCTTGTACCAATTGCAGCCCGCCATAATACGATGCGTATTTCAGAAGAATGGGAATGCTCTTTTGGGCAATACCCAGGTCGATTATTTCCTTGTTAAGGTATGTAAACAACGCGTCCAGGCTGGCGGTTATAATAATTGCAACCAGAAATCCGGTCATCCAGCGCCAGTGAGGTTTCACCAATCCCAGGATCCGTTTCAGAGTGGGGGCGGTTAATTGACTTGTATGTTCTTCTTCTTCGATTTCGATTAGTTCGTCAGTCATTGTTCTAAGCTCCTGCAGGGTGTGTTGGATCTTGTTCCTGTAGTTTATGCAGAGGCGATTTCTTCTTCCAATTCTTCGTCAATGCGAGTCTGGATGTCGTAAATCTGGCGGTACATTCCTTCCTGCTCTACCAGTTCCTCATGGCGGCCCATCTGGATGACACATCCTTTGTCCATTACCAGGATCAGGTCGGCTTTCATTACGGATTGGATGCGATGGGCGATGATAAAGGTGGTACGGTTTCCCATCAATCCGTTCAGTGCGTTTCGAATTTCAGATTCTGTTTCAGTATCCACGCTGGACGTGGAATCATCCAGGATTAGGATGCGAGGATCCTTCAGGAGGGTACGAGCCACTGCAACTCGTTGTTTTTGCCCTCCTGAAAGGGTTACCCCTTTTTCCCCAACGAGCGTGTTGTACCCTTCCGGGAATGAGAGGATCACCTCATGGATGGCTGCGGCGCGGGCGGCTTTCTCAATTTCTTCCTGTGATACATTATGCCCAACCCCGTAGGTTATGTTCTCCCGGATTGAACGGCTGAAGAGGAAGGGCTCCTGCTCCACAATGCCGATCTGTTTGCGCAGGAACTCGCGCGGGTACTCCTTCAATTCCTGGCCGTCGAGAAGAATGTGCCCGTCTGTATATTCGTGAAAACGAGGGAGCAGGTTGACCAGGGTGGTCTTCCCTGATCCGGTAGAGCCAAGCAATGCCACTACCTGGCCCGGATGGATATGGAACGAGACTTCCTTGAGCACTTCGCTGCCGCCATCTTCGTATTGGAACGATACTTTTTCAAAAATGATATCACCGCGCACCGGGCCATTTACCTTTGCTGTACCAGTGGTCAGTGGTTCCCGTTCCTGTTTGACGATTTCCATCAAGCGGTCATAAGATACCAGACCGGTGGATGTGTTGACAATGATACGGCCCAGATTGCGCATCGGCCAGATTAACCATACAACCAGCCCTACATACGCTGGGTATGTGCCAATGGTTATCTCGCCATGAACAGCCAATATACCCGCGTAGATAAATCCAGCCAGCATCTGAAAGCCGCACAACAGGTCAGAGAGAGGCCAGAAAAAGGATTGCATCTTCACTAGCGTTCGACCTCTCAGGAACTTCCCCCAGTTGTCCGTCTCGAATTTATCTATCTCATAGTTTTGCCTGGCAAAGGCTTTGACCACGCGCACTCCTGTTAGATTCTCCTGCAGCGTGGTGGTGAGTTTCGCTTCCTGTTCCTGATAGGCTTCGTAAGCTTTTGTCACCTTTTTGAAAAACCACATTGAAACAAGAACGATCACTGGAACAGCGACGATGGAGACCAAAGCAAGCTTCCATGAGAGAATCCAGATGGCAATGAAGTTGATGATGAACAGCAGGATAATTCGCCCCACGCCGATGGCCTGGTCATTGAAGAACGCACGCACCGAGTCAACATCCGATGTAACCCGCTCGATTAGGTCACCTGTTGGAGTTTTGGAGTGATAGGCAAAAGAAAGTCGCTGGATTTGGTCAAATAGAAAATTGCGTAATCGCCGGGTGATGTTCTCGGCTGAGTAAGAAGCCATACGGCTGGAGAGGTAGGCAAAGCCACCTTCAACCATCGCCAGACCTACAAAACCTAGGGCGATCAAGATCAGGGTTCGGGAGAAGGACCCGGCAAATGGGACTGTATTTCCAACAACTGTGTCCGCAAAATTGCGTAACAGCAGGTAGGTCAATGTTTTTGCAGTGGCAGAAATGGCCAGAGTCGCGTTGGCAGCCAGGTAAGTCATCCGGTAACCGGTCATCATGCGCAGCATCCCGGCTAATTTATTTTTACTTAAGGTTTTGCGAAAATCAAAATAGTTTGCAGGTTCATTGTTTGTCATATGAAAATCCCGAAGGGCAGACGGTATTCTGCATGGTTAAGAAAAAAAACACGGTGCTGGAGCGCACCGTGGTATAAGACCGGGGAAAAGTTGATATTCAGTCAACAGGCGCACTCCGTGAAGGAAGAATCATGCCAGCCGCATCGTTGCTGTGGATGTGCATGAACCTGACAGAAACATTAATGAACATGAAATGCGCCTCCTTTCCTTAGAATTATATTAACGGGACGAGTCTATCATCGGATTACCTGAGTTGTCAAGCAATTGTTTGAATTAACTCACGGGTGCTACCTTTTGCGTCAAATCATTGATCCACTTGCGTGAGAAATATCGCCTCAGCCCCACAATGAACTTGGTGACTTCCTCGCTTAAGGTCAGGGCATATACAAATTGAATGGGGAAATGAAACAAGAACGCGCCTGCAGCAGTAATTGGGACGCCTATCAACCAGATAATCATGCCATCCAGCACAAGTGAAAACCGCGTATCCCCACCAGAGCGCAGTATGCCTAAGATGATGACATGGTTGGCTGAGCGTACCGGGTATCCTAGGGAAAGGACAATCAGGATATTGCGGGCATCTGCGATCACCTCCGGTGTAACTTTGAAAAAATGTAAGAGTTGTCCCGCAAATAAATAGACCAGCAGACCCATCATGGAAGCTCCGCTGATTTGCAATCCGAGCGATCGACCACCATAAAGGTACGCCTTTTTATATTCTCCTTGGCCGATAAGGTTGCCTACCAGTATGGCAGTTGCACTCCCAATGCCAAGAAAAGTCACGAACGCTAATTGATCGATTGTCGAGATGATGTTGATGGCAGCGATGGCACTGGTGCTGATATGTGCGTATATGGCACTATAGGCAGTCATACCCATGGACCAAAGAAACTCGTTGGCGATGACTGGCAGGACCGGTTTCAATACCGATGCCATAAATTCAAAATCCAGATCCAGTAAATCGCGAAATGGAGCTGCGGATGGGTTCTGCTGATCCCAATAAACAACCACCAGCATAGCCAGGCATTCCAGGATACGGGCAATCAGGCCTGCAATCGCTGCGCCGCTAACCCCCAGGGCGGAGATTCCAATCGCATTCCAACCGAAGATGAGTGGATAAGCGATCAGGATATTCAACCCAAGCGCGGCAGTACTGACAATTAGTGGCAACCGGACGTAGCCGGTTGAACGCAGGCTGATGCCGTAAGCGGTGGAAATGGCATAAAAACCATAAGACCAACTAAAGATGCGCAAGTATTGACTGCCTAATTTAATCACCGCTGGATCTTCAGTATACAGGTGCAATACCGCACCAGGGAAGAATATCCCCAGTATCCAAAAAATCAGGGCAGCTAGCAATCCAAGCTTAATGGCCATTCCCAGGACTCGGCGGACATTATGTACGTCTTTCTTTCCCCACAGTTGAGCGACAAACATGGCGCAACCGCTGACTATACCAAACATCAGCAGGTTGAGTAGGAACCAGATCTGGTTTGCCAGACTGACTGCTGCGATGGATGTATCCCCTAATTGTCCGATCATGACTACCCCCACCAGGTTGAGGGATGCCGTGATCAGGCTTTGCACGGCAATCGGAAAGGCAAACTTGATCAGTAGGCGGAAATATTCGCGGTCATGGTAGATATTGACCACGCGTGTTAAAAAGGATATCAAAACCACTCCGGGTTCAAAGTCTACTACTCAAAGATTTTTCGGAAATTCCAAGCCATGCCAGGACTCCCAGGCCAGCCACGCGACCGCTTGCGAAACAAGCCGTAAGCAAATAACCACCGGTCGGGGCTTCCCAGTCCAACATTTCCCCGGCGCCAAAAACCCCCGGCAAGGAGCGGATCATCAAGTTCTCATTAAGCTCTTCAAACAGGATCCCACCCGCACTGCTAATCGCCTCATCCAGGGATTGCGCGGCAATAAGGGGAATCGGTAATTCCTTGATTGGAGAAGCCAGGTTTTCTGGATCGGTGAAATTCTGTTTTGGAATAAATTCCCGCAGCAGACCAGCCTTTACGCCTTTTATGTTAACTGTTTTTTCAAGGTGGCTTGTTATCGTCCGCGAGCCGCGGGGTTGGGATAGTTTTTCTCTAAGTCGCTGCTCCGACAAACCTGGAGCCAGGTCAAGTCTGATCACCACTTTGCCAGTAGCTTCAATTTCATCCCGTAATTGTGCAGAGAGCGCATAGATCAAACTGCCTTCAACGCCGGTCGCCGTCACAACAAATTCGCCCAGCTTTTGAAATTCATTTCCCTTTGAATCGGTAAATGATAGGATCACCGATTTTACTGGAAACCCTTCGAACCGTGTACGAAATAGTTCGCTCCATGCAACCTCAAAACCGCAGTTGGCTGGTTTGAGGGCAGCTACTTTTATTCCGCGTTTCTCCATTAGTGAGACCCACTCACCGGTGGAACCCAGGTTGGCTCGACTCCCACCACCAAGCGCAAGCACCACCGCGCTCGGTTTCAGAGTGGTTTTTCCATTCGGCATTTCAAACTGAAGAGAATCATCGTCGGTCCAACCGGACCACTTATTTCGCGTGTGGAAGATAACTCCTTTTTCGCGCAAACGTTGCAACCAGGCACGTAATATTGGAGCGGGCTTCATACCAACTGGAAACACCTTCCCGGATGTTCCAACGAACGTTTCGAAACCAAGCTCGTGAACCCACTTGCGCAGGTCTTCAGGACTGAATTGGTTCAGTAGTGGTTCAATCTGTGGTTGCCGGGTACCATAATTGGAAAGGAATTGTTCTCGTGATCCTGCATGGGTCAGGTTTAACCCTCCTTTTCCAGCCACCAGGAATTTACGACCGACTGAGGGCATGCTGTCATATAGATCGACTCGGATACCCGCCTGAACCAAAACTTCGGCGGCCATAAGTCCTGCTGGACCGCCACCGATTACAGCGACTGAGGGGGTGTTTGTAATTTTAAAGGTGTCCATATATCAAGAGTATCAAACCGACCAGGTTTGTTGTACCATAAAACCGGTATTTTTTGTATTTATAGAGACTGTTATAGGAACGTTTCCAGTAATTTCCCCACTTCTTCCATGTTAAAAACGGGCCCATCCACACAGACAAGTTTCTCGCCAAGGTTACAGCGCCCGCACTTACCCATTCCGCAGTGCATACGGGCTTCAAGGGTGACGTAGTTATCTTTTGGGGGAACGCCCATTTTTTCCTGGAGCATTTTTGTAACAAAATGGATCATTATTGGAGGCCCACAGGTAATGGTAATGGCATTTTCCATGGAAGGGGAAACTTTCTCAAGCAATTGAGTTATCAGTCCTACATTGTGGTTCCAGCCTTCATCCGGGCTATCCACCGTCAGGAACAGGGTTGTATTCGGAGCTGTGCGCCACTCATCATATTCATCGCTAAAGACCAGCAAGTCTGGGCGGCGCGCAGCCCACAGGATTGACAAATTTCCATAGTTGGAACGGTGCTCCAGCACATGTTGAATGACCGGGCGCAAGGGAGCTCCACCAATCCCACCACCCAGGATAACCAGATCCTTTCCTTGAAACTTCTTCATCGGGAACCAGTTTCCCAGAGGTCCCCGCACGCCTACGATATCGCCTTCGCCAAGTTCATGCAGGCCGGTCGTCACAGTTCCTAGACGGGCTACCGCAAAATCAACTTCAGGTCCCCGCTCTGCTGCATTGGCAATGCCAAAAGGAGCTTCGCCTAATCCGAACGCCGAGACGAACGCGAATTGTCCTGGTTGGCAAGTTTTGAAGGCTTCACTTCTGCCGTCCAACAGTTCGACGCGAAGAAGTTTGATTTCGTCTGCCAGGTCACGGACTTTGACCAATTTTCCAAGGGTAGGAAGCATCGGGTTCTCGTTCACACAGATTTCTCCAGATCCAACAGAACTTCTGTGATGTCCACTCCAGCCGGGCAGACCTCGATGCATCTTCCGCAACCGGTGCAGGCAGATTCTGCATTCAGCCCGTATTGTTCCGGATAATAGTAGAACTTGCAATAGAAACGGTTGCGCAGGCGTTCGCCTTTTTCCGCACGTGGTTTATGTCCCCCTGCGACGCGCCGATAATTTTCCCCGCCACAGCTATCCCAACAACGGATGCGCTCAAATTCCCCAGGTTGGATCATCTCATCTCGCACCATAAAACAACGACAGGTCGGACAGACATAAGCACAAGCCCGGCAGGAAAGACAACGCTCGGATATTTTTATCCAATAGTCGTCATTAAAATGCTCAAGCCATTTTCCTTTCTGTGGGATTGGAAACTGCCCGTTCGATGTTGACTTTGGTGGAGTTTCACTGGTCTCTTTCCACTCGCCACCAGGGATAAGGAAGCGGCCCTTTTCAGTTACCGCCTCAACCAGGTATTCGCCATCCGCTTCATAAAGCATGATATCCATGTCGTGGGCGTCGTCAGGTGCTCCTCCCACTGAAGTACAAAAACAGTTTGAATTCAATTCTTTACATGCCATGCCGATTAGGGTGGTATTCCCGCGTCGACGGGCAAAGCAAGAGTCAACTGGAATGGTATCCATGAAGACAGCATCCAGCAATTTGACCCCGCGCGCATCACAAGGCCGGACACCAAAAACGACGGTTTCCCAGTTCGGATAATTCTCCTCCAGGTGGATTTCCTGTCCACTTTTCTGGATGGTGAACAATCGTTCTGTCGGAGGAAAAAAGACTTCTTTACTGGATAGTATTGGACGGCTGGTATGGGGAGACTCTGATTTCTCTTCAGACCAGGCAATTTCACTGCTATTTGTCACATGGCGGTACAGGAATATCCCGGATACCAGTCGTGGGGCAATGAGGGTACGGGCAACTGCAATTTCATCCAGCCAGGTTTCCAGTTCTATCCTGGAAATCTTCCATTGTTTGTTAGGAGCAGGGGAGTTGCTCACATCAACCCTCCTTATACTCGCCTGACAGGACGGACACGATTGGGGATCGAGCCACCGTCAATCCCGCCCTGTGGTCAAAGGCTGCCACTATATCTGCAGCCAGTTTCTGGTTTAACAACCCTATCGGGATTCCCATAGGGCATGCGCGTTCGCATTCATTACACCCCACACAGCGACCGGCTAGGTGAAAAGCTCGTCCCAGGTGGAAAGTGCGTTTTTCATTCAATTCAATCCCCAAGCCAATAAAAGTTGAGTCATCGCCCTCGTATAGGCATTCCGGACAGTTGCATAAGGGGCAAGCCTGCCGGCACGCATAACAGCGGATGCAACGGTCAATTTGTCCCAGCCAAAATTCCATGCGCTCTGCAGGCTTGGCAGTATCAAGTTCTGCAATCTCATCCCGTGCATAACTTTTAACGCGAGGAATCAAGGAGGACATGGTTCCACTGATCAAAGTATCGCATATGACCGGTATTGCCTCCTGGCAGGGGACACACCTGGTCTGCAGGTTTCCGTCCAAGCCCTGTATTCCATCACAGGCCACGCCTATCGCGTGGACTTGGTCGCGTTGGATTAAATTCTCTGCAAGCAGCACGTTAATCGATTTACTGTCGCATGGTTTGACTATTATAGCAACCGGCTTGAGCGTTTCTTGCCCTTTGACAGCTCGGAGCTTGGCGGGTAGGTATGTCACCAGGTTGTTGGTGCAATCTGGGTTCCAAACCAACCGTTCAACCTCATCTGGGGTATAGACAAAGACTGGGCGGGTCCGGCCACGCAGGCTGATTTCGTAACCGATCACGCATCCCACCCGTTGGCTTGTAAGTAGTTCTCTGGCTTTCTCGCGAATCGCATCCGTCTTGGCTGTGCAGTCTGTAACTGGGTAAGGAATGGCTTCCCGGGAGATCGCCAATCTCTTGTCAACCTGAATTCCATTTTGGTCGACGCGCCAGTGAACCGGTCCAAGGGACCTCACGACCTGGGTGAATTCCTCAGTGATCTTTGAGAATCGTTCGCCCTCTGAAGCAGATACCCAATCTAGGCGGATCCTTTCTGGTTCCAACCCGGCAAATGCCATCAGGTTGCGTAAAATGGGCAAACGCTTCGCAGTGCGGTGATTGCCGGTATCGTAATGACATTCCCCGATATGACAACCGAGCACGAGCACGCCGTCGGCTTCCTGGTCAAAAGCCTTTATGATCAGTTCAGGCGAAACGCGCCCGGAGCACGGCACGCGCACTGCCCGGATGTTGGCAGGAGACTTGATTCGGGCGATCCCTGCTGAGTCTGCGCCAGTGTAACTGCACCATGAACATAAGAAAGCGATAATCCTGGGCTCGTACATTATTTCTCCACTGCCAGTAACCCATTAATCTCCGCAACCAGCTCACGGTCATCGTAGTGGATAAGGGTGATGGCTTTATTCGGACAGGCTGCCGAGCATGTACCACAACCCTTGCACAGGTAACCATTGACCTTTGCAGCACTTTTTTCCATATCAATGGCTTTGTACGGGCAGGCTGCTGCACACTGACCGCACCCGGCACAACGAGCCACGATCACCTCAGCAATTGAAGGGTCAAGTGCAATGACACCCTGGTCCATGAGCGAAAGCGCCGCTGCAGCTGCCGCGCCTGCTTGCGCCACGCTGTCGGGGATGTCTTTGGGAGACTGGCACGCTCCAGCCAGATATATACCTTCGCTGGTTGTTTCGACTGGAGCCAATTTCGGATGGCGCTCAAGGAAGAACCCATCCCGGCTGCGGCTGATGCCAAATTGTGTCGCGACCAGGCTGGTGTCAGTCTGTGGCTCAAATCCAGTCGCCAGTATAACCATGTCAACATCTACATGATCAGGCTGGCCATGGAAGGTTTCGTTCCAGGTCACGTGTAATGAATCGTTACTTTTCTCAATGCTTATAATTCTTCCGTGATGAAAATGGATTCCCATCTGAGTTGTTCGGTTGTAGAACTCTTCATACCCCTTGCCAAAGGACCGGATGTCTCGGTAGATCTCGTAGACTTCCGCCCCGACATGTTCGTGAACCATTTGTGAGAGTTTTAGTGAATACATGCAGCAGGCACGCGAACAATATTCGTGTGTCCTGGAATCTCGCGAGCCGACGCAATGAACAACCGCTACACTTTTCGGGGGTAACCCGTTCTTTAGAAGGATTTTTCCACTGGTTGGTCCGCTGGCATTGATCAACCTCTCAAACTCCGGGGCAGTAAGGATATTGGGGATTTTTCCATAATTCAATTCAGGGAGGCGCAAGGGGTCAAAATCACGGAATCCGGTGGCTAAAATAATTGTCCCTACGGTGAATTCCTCGCTGTGCTCCTGCATATCGTGGTTGATCGCCCCTCGTTCACAGGCAGCCACGCATTCCAGGCATTCAGCACAGGTCCCACAGCGGACACAGCGTTCAGCTTCACGTAACGCTTCCTCCTCGGTCAAAGTCAGGTCCACTTCTTGGAAATTGTGATAACGTTCTGCCAGGGGAATTGTATGTATGCTGATTCGCTGTGCCTCAGAAGCCTCTCCACGGGAAATGCGTGCCCGTACTTCGGACTCTCCCAACTCCACAGTCGGGGGCAGTTTTGGTTCGCTTATTCCTTGTTCGCCGCGCAGGTAACGATCAATACAGCGCGCGGCGTGATGGCCTTCTCCAATGGCATCCACCACGTAAAATGTGGAACCGCGATGAACATCACCAGCCACGAATACGCCTGGCAGACTGGTCATCATATTCTCATCAGAATCAATTCCGGATTTTGCAGGTTTGATTGATCCATCCTCTGGCAGGAACGAGAGATCGCAGCCTTGACCAGTAGCCCAGATGACAATATCTGCTGGCAGTACATGATCTGTACCCGGTAATTCGTCGATCAGGATGCGCCCTTTTGTATCGTATCCGTGGTATTCGGTGCGAACGCACTTTACACCCACAACTTTGTCTTCAGCAACCATAATTTCCTTGAACATGGTTGCTCCGCACATTGTTACGCCTTCCGCTTCCGCAATTTCCACCTCCCATTCAAAACCGGTCATCTCTCCTTTCGGTTTGCGAAAGATCATTCGACACTCGCCGGCTCCAACGCGCACTGCTGAGCGGGCACAGTCTAATGCCACGTTCCCGCCACCGATGACTGCAACTCTTTTACCGGTCAAGTCAGGCGGTTTATCAAGGCAGACTTGTTTGAGAAAAGGCAGGCTGAGCCAGTTATCGGGATGGTCTTTGCCGGGAATATCCACTTTCTTTGCTACATGCGCTCCGGTGGCAATGAGGGCTGCGTCATAGCGGTCGCCATACTTGCTTGTCTTGAGCAGACCTGGAATATCATCGATCCAGGAATTGAGTTGTATTTCCACGCCTTCGGTCAGGATCTGTTGGATTTCCCAATCAAGCATTTCGTAAGGTAGTCTGTGAGGAGGAATGCCAACCCGGATCATTCCGCCTGCTTCAGGTTGAGCATCGAAGATTTTAACTTTGTGCCCAAGCCTGACAAGATCCAGGGCGACCGTCAAGCCAGCCGGACCAGCTCCAATAACAGCAACCCGTTTCCCTGTGGGTTTCGATTCGTGCTGGAAAGGGGTCCCGACAATGGACTTGTCGCGCATATTCGGGAGCTCGTTGCGGTGTTGAAATGCCCAATCTGCCACGAACCGCTTGATACCCATTACGTTAACCGGCTGATCCACTTTTCCACGGCTGCAAGCAGCTTCACAATTGCGGTTGCATACCCTGCCACAAACAGATGGGAACGGATGCTCGCGCCGGATTGCCCAGTACGCATCTGCATAACGCTTTTGTTTAACCAGAGCGATATATCCCTGCGCACGCTGATCAGTAGGGCAGGCGGCGCGGCAGGGAGCCACGCCTTTTTTATCTATGGTAAATGCACCCGGAATAGCTTGGGCCGAGAAACGATAAACTGCTTTGCGTGTACTTAAACCGTGATCAAACTCGTTCTTGACATTGATCGGGCAAACCGTGGCACAAGTTCCACAACCCGTACACTTGGTCTCATTTACATAACGCGGTTTACGACGCACCTGTACCTGGTAATTCCCCACATACCCGGAGACTGATTCGATCTCGCTATAGGTCAGGAGTTTGATGTTGGGGTGGCGTCCCACGGACACCATTTTTGGTGTAAGTATTCAAGCTGCACAGTCGAGCGTTGGGAAGGTTTTGTAAAGCTGGGCCATGTGCCCGCCAATGGATGATTCTCGTTCGACCAAATAGACTTGCTTGTCTGCATTTGCCAGTTTAAGCGCTGCCTCGATGCCGGCGATACCTCCGCCCACCACCAGCGCGGCGGGTGTCATCCGGACTTTGCGCATGTCCAACGAGTGGTGAAAATGTACGCGTTCCACCGCTGCCGCCACCAGCGATTCGGCTTTATTCGTAGCTTGTTCCCGGTTATTGACCACCCAGGAACAGTGCTCGCGGATGTTAGCCATCTGAAAAAAGAACGGATTCAACCCGCCTTCTGCACATGCCCGCCGAAAGGTGGGTTCATGCATAAGTGGCGTACAGGAAGCCACCACCACCCTGTTGAGCCCATATTCTGCGATATCTTTTTTGATCAAATCCTGACCGGGATCTGAACACATATATGTATAATCGCGTGACAGAACCACTCCATCCAGACCGCGAGCGAACTCGGCAACTGCAGCCACATCCACTGTGGCTGCAATGTTCGTCCCGCAATGGCAGACATAAACACCGGTCTTGATCTTGGAATAGTTCATACCAACTCCTGTACAGACGAAACCTGCCTCGCTTTTGTTAAACCCAGGATACCTTCAATTTCTGCCATTACCTGTTCATTGGTAAAACCATTCTGGATTGCTGCGCCGGCGGGACAGGCAGCCACGCATGCCCCGCAGCCTTTGCAAAGCACTTCATTGACTTGGGCCACCTGCTTGCCATGCCAGTCGATCATCGAAACTGCACGGTATGGACACAACCCCTCACAAGTGTGACAGGAGCCACATTTTTCTGCGTTGACAAAAGCCGTGAAAGGTTCCAACTCAACCGACCCATGGTCGAGTAGGGAAAGTACCGCTGCAGCTGCCGCGCCTCCCTGGGCCACACTATCGGGTATATCCTTGGGCCCCTGGCAGGCGCCTGCCAGGAAAACGCCGTCTGTGCTGGTTTCGACTGGCGCCAATTTTGGATGCTTTTCCAGGAAGAATCCATCTGGGCTGAGACTGACCCCAAACATTGCGCCCATCGCATGTTGATCAATCTGGGCTTCCGCCCCGGTGGCGAGTACAACTATATCAACTTGGGTTTCTGTTGGTTCGCCAGAGTACACATTTGTTGTCAGGATTATCAGGTGTCCGCATCGCTGTTCAACACGGATATCCCTGTCGAAACGTGCAAATTGTACTCCGAGGCCTTCGGTGCGTTGAAAAAAGCTTTCATAGTCTTTGCCAAAGGCGCGCATGTCCCGGTAGAATTCAACCACATCGGCTTCCGTATACTCACGCAGGAGTGTTGCCAGTTTAAGCGAGTACATGCAGCAGACCCTTGAGCAGTACTCGTGTTCCTTGCCGCGGCTTCCTACACAGTGCAGGATGGCGATCGTACGTGGTTTCTCGCCATTCTGGAGCATCACTTTTCCGCTGGTTGGCCCCCCTGAGTTGATCATTCGTTCCATTTCCATGCCGGTCACAACGTTTGGAAGAATGCCATAACCCAGGTTCGGTAATTTGCTTGGATCAAAATCACGGAAACCCGTGGCCAGGATAATGGCCCCAATTTCGAGTTCCAATCGCGATTCCTTTTGTTCGAAATCAATCGCATCACGTGGACAGAATTTTTTGCAGGCTCCGCATTTCCCATTCTTAAAGTAGGCACAATTGAGCGTATCAATGACCGGAAAACGCGGAACCGCCTGTGGGAATGGATAAAAAATGGCTGGGCGATTTCCAAGTCCGAGATCAAACTCGGAGGGAATTTTCTTCCAGGGACACTTTTCAATACATGTACCGCAGCCAGTACACAATTCCTCGTTTATGTAGCGTGGTTTTCGTAGCACTGTCACTTTAAAATTACCCACGTAACCGCTAACTTTCTCTACCTCGCTGTAACTCAGGAGTGTGATGTTGGGGTGGCGTCCCACGGACACCATCTTGGGTGTAAGTATTCAGGCTGCGCAGTCGAGTGTTGGGAAAGTTTTGTAGAGCCGCGACATATGACCGCCAATGGACGGCTCCCGTTCTACAAGATAAACATGTTTGCCCGAATCGGCCAGGCGTAGGGCTGCCTCTATTCCGGCAATCCCACCGCCAACGATTAGTGCGGATTGTTTTACTGCCACTTGGCGCATCTCCAGCGGAACCTGCCAACCAACTCGCTTAACAGCTGCAGCCACCAGTGATTTAGCTTTTTCGGTTGCCGCGCTCGCGTCTTCGGTTACCCATGAGCACTGCTCCCGAATATTTGTCATTTGGAAAAGGAATGGATTAAGCCCTGCTTCTGTGCAAGCATTTCGGAAAGTTGCCTCATGCATGTTGGGTGTGCAGGATGCAACGATTACACGATTCAATCCCTCCATCAGAATGTCATTCTTGATCAGCATCTGCCCTGGATCAGAGCACATATACGAATAATGGCGGGCAACAACTACCCCTACAAGGGAAGTCGCAAATTGTGTTACTGCTTCCACGTCAACCATGCCGGCTATGTTTGTGCCACAGTGACAAACATAAACGCCAACGCGGGACGGACACTGCGTTGGCGCGTGCATGGAGGACGTCATGCGGGCGTCTCCTTTCTGGCAAATAACGACCAAATGGACACCTCGACCACCTCCTATAATGTTAAGAAGAACTCCTTTTAGATTGTGCCATTTAGCACAATCTAAAACAAGTGATATTTATCCTGAATTGGGCGGAAGGTTGACGGGCAGGAGAAATCGGCAAATGGGATCACATATTTGTAACAGCCACAACCCAGGGTACCTAATGGAGCGGGAAGGGGACTCGGCAGGGGTTACTCATTTTCTTCGGACGAGTTCTGCATCTGCGGCTTGCAGGATTTCATCTAATTCCTTTGATACGCTTTCAGGTAAAGGATCTATCATCGGAGCGGAAAGAATTTCTTCCACTTTTTCCCTGGCTTTCGTATACATTGTCGGTTTGCCAATGCCAACCCAAGTTTCGTAAGGATGCCGGTCAGTCAGTGTGGGATAAAAGAATTCAGGACTTCGGGCTGCCAGCCGGGTGTTCCTGGATTTCAGGAAGTTTCCTCCTGGTCCAACTTGGGCGATATCTTGAAAAAGGTTTTTCCCTTCACCAGAATCTACACCAGTCACCAGTCTTTCGCAAAAATGGGCAAGTTCGTTATCCACTACAAGTTGTTCCAGCACCAGAACCTGGTCGCTCTCGATTTCCCCCAGTCCGATAATAATATCAGCACCCGCGGAGACCGGTGGCATGGAGGTAAGAATTTTTTCGAGAATGGCTTCGGGCCCGGGTTGTTTGGCATCGGATGTGCACCCGGCTGAACAACTTGGAAGCCCATAGAATCGACCCATCTGGGTCAGTCCAGCTGCCATCAGCCCCATCTCAGGGGAGCCCCCGAGATAAGCACCATTACGAAAATCCATCGTTCCGGTGGCGTTGCTGTAAATTAAAGGGCGCCCTGGGTCCGCCATTTGATAGATTACTATTGCAGATAGTGCTTCCGCATTTGCTTGGCATATATTGGAAAAAAGACTGGCTGGCCCGGTGGTACCGCAGACAGGCATGGGCATGATCATCACTGGCATTTCCATCTGTCCCAGTTCCAGGTAGGCGTCGAGCATGGCGCCATCATGCATCAATGGAGCCACCGGACAATAAATTAAAGAAAATGCTTTACGAGCTTTTACTTCAGATTCGCTTCCCAGGACAGCTATTAATCCGGCGATTAGGTAAGGAACCTGGTTTGTAAAATGTACCTCGTGCTCGCCGTGCTTGGATGAAAAGCGCATCATTGCGAAGAATTCATGCAGAGCACGTGCATGCGCTGGCGCTTCGGAGGCGCAGACCGGGGCCCAGGCCATCACCCCCATGTCCAACTGCTGGAAAATGCGGAGACTGTTCTCAATATCTTTGGTTGTTCCATAACGCCGCTCGCCGGTGATATAGTCTGCGGTAAAAGAAGCCGTGCCATCGATGCAGTAACGTGTAACCGGGGATGGCAACGGGTAATTGTGGGCCGGGTTTCTTGCACCCAAAGTGAACGATCTGGGGGCTAGTTGAAGTGCTTCTTCTACCATCTTTTTTGGAATGCGAGCGATCTTGCTCTCTTCATCCACGAGGGCTCCATTTCTTTTCAAGATGGGAATAGCTCGTTCCCCAAGGAATTTCACTCCTATCTCCGATAGGATGGTTAGGCTTTCTTCATGGATTCGCACCTGTTCATCTTTTGATAGTATTTGCGCTGAGAATTTCATCCTGACCTCGCCAAAGGAATATTCAATTATCCAATTCACGAACCATGCGTTCTAGCCGTTCTAATTCACGGTCTGCTTGCGTATCCAACGGAAGGGGTTGGTAATCTTTCAATATATTCTTCACCGTGCTTTGGATTTCGTCAATGACATCCGGCATTCCTGCTGCCTTCCATTTCTCATAGGTATCGTGAAATCCTACCTCACTAAGGTACCAGATACCGTCACGTACAGCTTTTAGAGTGGATTTTTGGTTCAAGAAATTTCCGCCGGGTCCGGCGTCTGCAATGCTGCTTTCCAGCCATTTTTCTGGATCGACATCTATCCCCTCTGATAACCGGATACAACGTCTGAAAATTTCAACATCCATGACCATTTGCTCGACACATAGAATGGTGGAACCTCCCAAGAGTCCAGGACCAACCAGGATATCTGGCGAAGCCAGGGAAGGGAGACTCCAATTAATGGCGCGTTCATAACTTGCCTGGGCGCCTGGATAGTATTGGTCGGTTCCGCCTGTTGATCCTTCCACTGGTAGATTATAGAATCGTCCCATTTCGGTAACCGCCGCTCCAAATAAGGAATTTTCCACAGCGCCACCGGTATATCTCCAGGTATGAGGTTCAACCGCTTGCGGAATTGGCGCGTAGATCACCGGCGTACCAGGCGCGGCCGCCTCAACCAGGCAGAGCATCGCAAGCGCTTCACTATTCGCTAATAAAAGCGTTGAGATCACACTGGCGGGTCCCGTGGCACCCATCAAGGGCATTGGCATGATCGCGACCGGAAAATCATAGCCTAATGTTTCCAGGTACGAATCTGTGTAGGTATCGTCAATGACCAGGGGCGACATTGGACATAGGATGTAAGAAAAGGGATGGGTCTTCCGGATCGTATCTTTATTTCCAAAGACAATTTGAAGGATATCGACCAGTATTTTTGATTTCTGGATGCTGTCCGACGAATCCTGGATATGCTTGGAGCAATTCTTGACAAGGTTCCGCCAATAAGACACATAATTCCCTAGAGATTTCCCGCTGAATCCACCTTCAACCATGTTCCAGTAGACACCAATTTCATCGATCGCATCTATCAGGTGAGTAGCTAACAACCAGTCGTCGAATGTTCCTGGACGGATTTCGCCCGATTCCCAATCAAGCACAGAAACAGCGCCGCCGTCAGCCAGAAGGTTGCAGTAACCAGCGTTCATTTCCAGGTCCCAACCTGGGCGACGTCCACCTAGGTTGAATTTTCGAGGAGCAAGTTGAAGAGATTCTTCTACTAGATTCCGCGGGAACTTCACGAGATGGGTAATTTCGTTTACTTCTGCCCCAGCATCTCTAAGGATCTGTCGCCCGCGTTCAGAGAGAACACGAACGCCTGTAGTTGCCAGGAGCTTCAGGCTGCGTTCATGCACCTGGGCGCGTTCATCTGCTGTGAGCATTTGTAATTGTGCTTTCACGATTGCCTCCTGCAGTCTGGGGAGAGTGTTATCCGATTTCCCTATCGGCCAAACTTAATAGTTGTGTAAGTTCTTTCTTTTTAAAATCGGGTAGGGGCTCTGGATGGTGATTTAATAGGATCCAATCGGCCTTATCGCGCGCCAATGTTATTGGGTCACGCAGACTGCCATCCTGGGCCGGCTGTGAGGTTAACTCCGAGAAGACACGCCGGTGCATGTATTCACGGGTGTGCCGTTGTCGCAGGAAATGACCGCGCGGGCCAACCTCCTTAATAACATCCAATCCTAAGGCTTCGGAACTGGTATCCAATCCAGCGGTTTCAATCCGAATTCGATGATAGATGTCACTATCGAGTAATATTTCTTCGGGATAAAGCAGCGTGCACGACTCAAGCAATCCCAACCCGCTGCCTGTATCCGCGCCAACAAGGGCACACAACATCAAGGATGAAGCAGCATCCCCGCCAGATTGCCATCCAGGAACTTGCCCATCCGTGGCAAAGACCCCCGCTAATGTCGGGACGCCCCAATTGTGAGCCATTTCCACGCCAATGGGGTATAGGCTGGTCCCTTCCCAGGCGGTAGCCAGGTAGGCGCCTGTATGCGGTTGCATAATCCCGGGCATCATCGAGTGGAACACTGGTGCGCCTGGGGTCGCCATTTGGATCAAGGTCATGGCTGCGACAATTTCAGCATCTGCGGTTACGAGCGTACCGGCTAGTGTGGCTGGACCGGTTGAACCAACATTTGCCATGGACATGAATCCGACTGGCTGGCCGGCCTCGGCCAGAACCAGGGCTGATTCGATACCATCCCGGTCAAGTCCAAGCGGGGATATACAACAAACCAGCAACGAGAGCGTTGGACGTGTATGCAATTCGGTTTCGTTTGCAGCGATGATACGTGCCATTTCCACTGCGTAGTGGGCCATTTTTGCACCCATGACAGTCTCGCTCTGCACATGTTTGACTGTATTGTTATAGGCTGCATCCAGTTCGTGCAGTGGCGCAGTGTTGGAATAATCCTGAGCGCTGACAATAGGCCAGTAAAAACTGATTGAAGACAGATAATCGGATATACGAGCCATCTTGCAGACATCCTCTTTACAGGAAGTCCGGCGCAGGCGGGTTTCGAAGTCGATTACCTCCACACCGCAGCCATCCGTTGCAAGGTACGTGGATTTACCGTCCAGTTTTATATCATGAGCAGGAGAGCGTGCCCCCATGGTATAGAAACGTGGGGCTTGTTTAAGGGCCGCCAATACCGCCTCAGGTGGAAATTTCACGATCTTCGCAATAAAATCCACCTTTGCACCGTGTTCCGCATATATCTTCAATGCCTTTTCTGACGGGCAATGGATTCCGGATTCCTGCAGGATTTCAAGCGTTGCAAATTTTAATTTTCGTAATTGTTCATCACCTAGAATTCTCAGGTGATAGGCAGGTGTTATGGGTTGAAGGTGCGGGGTTTCACTCGCTGGCATGGAATCCCTTTCAAATGTTTCCCAATTCATGATCGGCAGATGCCAGGATATGGGTGAGTTCTGTTTGCTTGGATTCTTCCAACGGTTCCGGGTGGTGATTCTCCAGGATCCATTTCGTTTTCTCAATGGCTACCTCGCGCGCATCCCGATATTTGCCATCCGGGCCAACTTGGTGTGTTATGGCACGTTTCATAGAATCGCGCATATGATTCCGAGTGTGTTTTTGAGCCAGGAAGTGCCCACCCGGACCAACTGCATTGATCGTATCCAGCGCCAGGGTTTCGGGGTTGACATCCATTGTCATCAATTGATGGCGCGCACGCTGATAGATATCTGCATCCATGAGCAATTGTTCAGGATAGAGTCGGGTGTAGGTGTGGCAAAGGCCCATGCCGGTGACGATTTCTGCACCGGTGAGACCAACCATGTAAGGATCCAATGCCGGTTCGGCTGCCGATTGCCAGGTTCCGGTTTCCGGGGAGTCGGTTCCATAACAGGCTCCCAGGGCAGGTAACCCCCAGTGGTGAGCCATTTCAACCGGGGCATACCGGCCGCGAGCGTCCAATGGATAACTGACGTAGCTTCCTGAACTTGGATCAGCCCATGCTTGCATCAGCGAATGGAAAACCGGCGTTCCGGGCGCTATCATCTGCATCAATACAACTGCGCTTATGATTTCAGCATCACCCATCGCCAACGCCCCGGCCAGGGTGGCAGGGGCGGTTGTTCCAAGGGTGGGCATGGCCAGGAAACCTACCGGAATCCCTGCTTCGGCCAGGACCATCGCTCCCTCGATCCCTTCTTTGTCCTGGATCAGTGGGGCAATTGTACAGACGACCAATGAAAAAGGCGGTCGTGTGCGGACCTCTTCCTTGCTGCCGGCAATGATGGTCGCGATCTCTGCTGCATACCGTGCCGGCGCTTCGCCCATGACGGTTTCACTCTGGATGTGTTTGACGCTATTGTTGTAGGCGGCATCCAATTCGTGCAATGGGGCGGTGATTCCATGGTCTTGGGCACTGACCATCGGCCAGATGAAGCCAATAGAAGGAAGGTAATCGGCTATGCATGCCATTTTACCGACATCCTCCTTGCAGGAGGGACGCAGCAAACGGCTTTCAAAGTCAATCGTCTCAATACCGCAGCCATCCGTGGTGAAATACGTACATCCATTTGCCAGGTTGAGATCGTATAAGGGTTCGCGCGCCCCCATACTGAAGTACCGGGGGACTGTTGCCATCGCTTTCAAAACTATTTCGCCAGGAAACCTGACTATCTGGGTCTCGTGGTTCACGATTGCACCGTGGTCTGCCAGAATTTTAAGGGCTTTTATGGATGGGAAACGCACGCCGGTGCGTTCAAGAATATCCATAGTTGCTGTTTGAAGTTGATCCAGTTGTTCGTTGCTGAGATATGGGAGCCGGTAGGGTGTCTGGAGCGGTTCAAGGGGGGTTCTTTCAGTCATCTTTATCTCTCCTTCAAATGAAATTGTATCGATTTGTTTTGTAAACGGTCTTCCTTCAAGGTTTTTAGTGAACTCTGGGTTTGGATGGTTTTTACACGGCTTTAACCTTCTCCGATTTTCCCTAAAACCTTATATGGATCAAAAGCATCCCGTAAGCCATCACCGATATAATTGACTGAGATAATGGTGATAAAAATCATCAACCCTGGGAAAATGGCCAGCCAGGGATATTTAACAAAATTTTCCTGTGCATTGCTCAGAAGATTTCCCCAACTCGGGGTGGGGGGCTGAATGCCAAAGCCCAGGAAGCTCAACCCTGATTCCTCGATAATGGCATAACCTAATTCAAGCGTGGCCTCAACGATGATCGGGCCGATCGCGTTGGGCAATATATGCCGGATAATTACCTGCAGGTGGGACGCGCCCAATCCACGGGAAGCGGTAATAAAATCCAGCTCGCGCAGGGTTAGGATCGTTGCCCGTACAAGGCGGGCAAACGTCATCCAGGAAAGCAATCCTATGATTACTGCAATAGTGGCGACGCTGTTCCTGCTGAATAGGGGCAAATCCACTTCGCGCAGGATCGAGCTTAAGAGAATCAAGACCAGCAGGGATGGCAGTGTTAGAGCCGCATCGGTGATGCGCATCAGCACGTTATCAACAGTTCCACCCAGGTAGCCGGCAGCGGCGCCGATGGAAACACCAAGGGTTAGGGTGATTGCCACAACCAGGAGACCAACGGTGAGTGAGATGCGCCCGCCATACAGGATGCGTGTAAGCATATCTCTTCCGAGAGCATCCGTTCCCATTGGGTGCTGCCAGGAGGGCGACTTCAGCATTTCGTTCACACTGGATGTATCCGGGTTGTAGCGGGAAAGTGGCGCAAGCAAGACAGCTAGGATGAGAATCGTGAGCAGGAACGAACCAGCCATTGCGCCTGGGTGTTTTTTGAAACGTCCCCAGATCTTAATGGAAAATTTCTCGTCGCGCTTCTTGTCCCCTGCGTCGTTCATATCATTTCTTATTTCTGTTTCGGCAACTGTTTTCATGCTGGGACTCAACTATACCGGATGCGAGGATCGAGGACAGCGTAGAAAATATCCGCCAATAGGTTCGACAGGAGAATGAATACGGCTCCGATGATCAAAATCGCTAATAAGATGGGGTAGTCGCGCTGCAAAGCGGATTGATAGTAGAGTTGTCCCATCCCGGGCCAGGAAAATAACATTTCGACAAACACCGCTCCAGCAAATATGTACGGTATATCCAGAGCGAATAACGTTACCAGCGGGATCAACGCATTCCGCAGGGCATGTTTATAGATTACCTTGCTTTCGCTTAAACCCTTTGCTCGTGCTGTCCGTAGGTAGTCCTGATGAATCACATCTAGCATGCTCGAACGCATAAAACGCGAGTACCAGGCGATCCAGCCCAGTGCGCCGGTGGCGACTGGCAGGATCAGGTGCCTGATCCGGTCGCCGATTGAAAAGGCGCTGCCAAGAGAATAAATCCCGCCAGACGGCAATAACGCTTCGCCCGTGAAAGGGTTCTTCAGCCAGGCATAGAAAATCAGCAATAAGATTAGTCCCAGCCAGAAATCAGGGATGGCTTGCCCGGCAAAGGAAAATGTAGTTACTGCAATATCGAAGACGGAATATTGTTTGACTGCTGAAATAATCCCAATCGGGATGGCGATCAGGATGGCTATCAACAGGGTTGTAACCATCAAATAAACAGTATTTGGAAATCGTCCTTCGATCACCTTCAAAACCGGTTCCCGGGTTCGGAAGGAAAACCCAAAATCTCCACGTAAAATTCCCAGTCTGGTTCCATAGCTTTCAGCGACGCCATCCCCATTGAGGTCCACTTTCATCCAATTATTCCCTGCCAGCCAGATGATATATTGGACGGGGATGGGTTTATCCAGCCCCAGCTGCCGTCTGAGCAGCGCTGCCTTTTCCGCGGGGACATGTCGGGATTGCCCATACCCCGCCAACGGTCCTCCCGGGGCAAGGTTGACCAGGGCAAAGAATATGATGCTGAGCAATAGCAGGATACCGATTGACTGCAGCAGTCGTCGCAAGATATATTGGCCCAATAGACCTCTTCTGGGAATTGGAAAAAAGGATAGATTGAGATGCGTTGCTGACGCATCTCAATCATAATCCATTTATTTGACGATCGTCCAATCGGAAATATTCCAGGTTACAACGCTGTTGATATTGGATTGGATTCCGGCAAGTCGGGTTGCATACGCATCTGCATTGATGGTTGAGAACAAAAGAATTTGCGGTAATCCTTGATCCAGGATTTGCGCCATCTGGCAGAACGCTACTTTGCGTTGCCCCTCATCAAGGGTATATGCCTCGTTTAGCAGCGCATCAAAATCAGGGTTGCTCCAGCGCCCAAAGTTGTATCCCTGGTCTGGAACGGCTGCCGCGCTGCTATAAGATTGCTGTAGGAATTCGGTGGGATCGGTTCCACTGTATCCATCATCCCACAGGTCAAGGTTGAAATCACCGCGTTGTTCGATGCCTCCACTTTGGTAATCAGCCCACAGGACGCTGCCCTGGACAACCCTCAGATCCAAATGGATTCCAATTTTTCCTAGCATTTCACCGATCAGCTGCTGGGTCAGCAGCAGCGGTTCACCATATTCGGCATATGTGATTAATTCCATACTCATCTGTGTACCATCGGCGGCAGTTTGGCAACCGTGGCATTCGCGCGTTCCATCACCATCCTGGTCGCTCCATCCGGCTTGTTCCAACAAAGCCTTGGCAACTTCGGGGTCATATTGAGGTTGTGGGATTTCACAACTATAGGGGGGGCGGAAAAATTCTGTCCAGACTGGCTTGGGGAATCCGTGCCAGACGGAACTGATGATCGTATCCACATCCACCGCCGCCCGGATAGCCTGGCGGACGCGTATGTCTGAAAGGTACGGATTGGGATTCGCCACTGGATCGATGGAGCCTTTGGCCGCCAGGTTCATGAACAAACGCATTACCCAACGGCTGTTGGAACTCATGCTGATCGCAACGTTAGAATCGTTTTTTAGATCATCGGCCACTTGTTCAGTGGCCCACATGAGCACATCCGCATCACCTTGGCGCATCATGGTTTCGCGAACAGTGACGTCTGGAACCACACGGACGATGACCTGATCGATCTGCGGTTTCCCCGTCTCATAATACTTCGGGTTTCTTACAAAAGTGAGATGGTCTCCAGTTACCCATTCCTGTAAGATGTATGGGCCATCGCTGAGGGGCGTGCGTCCGCAATCCCAGGCTACAAATCCTTGTGAGGCATCACAGTAATGTTTGGGCCAGATGACTACCTGTTCGCCGCCAAAAAGGGTCAGATAGCCCGGATAGATCGTGTTGAAATGGATCACAAGGGTTTTGTCGTCAATCTTGTCGATGCCGTCAACATAGTCGATCCCCAGGATCCAACTGCCGGTATCAGGGTTGATGATTGCTTCATAAGTAAATATGACATCGTCTGAAGTGACCGGTGTGCCGTCAGACCAAAACACATCTTTACGCAGTTTCCAGGTAACATCCATCGTACCGGCGTTATTGTCAACCACTACATCGCCATTTTCAACGCTAGGCAGTTCAGCCGCCAGTTTTGGGATGATGTTCCCGGCTGGATCAATGTCCGTCAATCCCATCATCACCATGTGCATTACCAGCGAGTCATATCCGGTATCTCCGACGGCCGCGTTAAAACTGGGTGGGTCCTCCCCGATGATGATCGTAATGGAGCTGGTTGCCTGGGTCTGGGATTTGGCACAGCCCGGAAAACAGGTCAACACGACGATAAATACGCTCGCCATTGCCAGGCGCTTGATGGTTTTTGGGACTGACATATTGCACCTCCTTGGGCTTTCTCAGGTTTTCGGCTGGAATCGTGGAACAAGATAATACTCACCTCTTCAAATTAGCATATCCTATTTTGAATGTCAATACCCCTGTCTCATTAACTTATGGCTTTCTCAAAGG
>CAIKOL010000096.1 GCA_903829085.1 uncultured Anaerolineales bacterium
CAGACCTACCCCGATACTGCGAATGTGGTAAGTGTGCCAACAGATGCACCTCTCACCGCGGACTTTACTCTGGATAACCCGACCTTTATATTCGACAACCTGATCTTCAACATGAACGACCCGATCGTGGGCAACCTGGCAATCCGGCAGGCGATCGCGCACGGCACCGATCGGCAGAGCATGATCGATGTCACTTTCCCGGGCTCACCCATTCTAAACACCTACGAGCCCACCCGTTACTGGGCGTATCCCACCAGCGGGCTGCCGGAATATGCCTTCGACCCGGACCAGGCGCGCCAGATCCTGGCGTACGCAGGCTGGGTGGATCGCAACGACGATGGGATCCGTGAGAATATCAGTGGAGAGCCGCTTTCTATCATCCTGATGACGAGCGCACTCTACAATCCTGATCACCCGCGCTCGCGGCAGATCCCGCTATTCGTCCAGAACATGGCGGATATCGGCATCCAGGTGGTAGTAGACAACAGCGGCTTCAGTAATTTAACCAAACCCTTTGGGATTATCCTGGTCGGTTGGGCTGGTACGGATCTCAACATGGATGCCGGGCGGCCTGGATCAATGGCCGCAAATTACCGGTCGACCAATACCGACATGAACTGGGGGCATTACAACAACCCGACGGTGGATGGCTGGATCGACCTGGCGGAAGCCCAGACCACGCGGGCTGCCAAGCTGCCCTACCTGCAGGAGATCCAGGTGCAGATGATGAACGACCTGGCGACCCTGCCGATCGCTGAGAGGATCGGCAACCTGATCCAGACCGGCATTGTGCGCGGAAGAGTGAAATTGGACGGCAATCCGCTGCCGGGCGTGGAGGTGTGGCTCAACCAGAGCGATGGGCCTCGTTATGTATGCACAGCCTCAGACGGCAGATTCTCGTTCGCGGATGTCCCGTTCGAGGATTCCAATCTCTCAGCCACCGGGATCGCGGTGTCGCTGCCCTGCAGTAATGCCGATTTCCTGGATACGGATGGAAAACCGCTGCTGACCGGCTGGGGAGGAGCCTTCAGTCTGGACTTCAACCAACCGATCAAGACGATCGATTACGCCATCGAACGGGCGCCCTCCATTCAGAATGTGTACGTCGAATTGCACATCATCGACCAGGCGGATTCGGGTGCCTGCCCGGGTGGTTTACCAGCTTGTACTTTGCACCTCTCCAATATTAATGCCATGGGTTATGACCTCGACAACCTGGAATTCCAGGCACTTTGGAGCAACAATCCTGACCCATCGAATTATGCAAGCATCTTTGGGTCAGGAACCGGGATCTCGGGCACCTGGACACTGGGTGCCGGGCCGGCGGAGGTCGCGAACCAGCTCCGTTACAATATATTGAGTGATTCTCTGGTTCTGGCAAATTACAGCGATCCCGGTTCTGGAGGCCAGATCGTTGTGGGCCAGGGAATCCCCCTATCGCAGTTTGTCAATCGCGGCGATGGCGTGTTTGTCGGACCAGATTTGACCTTCCATATCGTTAAATTGATCGACCCGGATGGCACGGTCAGCCTCTCGCAAGCCCAATTACCGGAACCCTTCAACAAAAGTACTCCGGTAAACACTGCCGGCAACCAATCCACGGTTTTGACCTTGAACTGGCTGGCGAGTGGGACTGCCGAAAGCTATGAATACTGCATTGACACAACCAACAACAATACTTGCGACGGAACCTGGGTGAACGTGGGCAGTAGCCTTAGCGAAGAGCTGTTTGGATTGGCTGCGAACACCACGTATTACTGGCAGGTGCATGCTGTAAATGTCGCAGGCAGTACAGATGCGAATACGGGTACCTGGTGGAGCTTCGGAACCGGCAATTGCTATACCCTGACCCTGGCTGGTGCGGGAGGAAATGTGACGGTCACCGAGGCGACGAACTGTGCAGGCAGCAAGTACTATGCGGGAACAGTGGTGCATCTGACGGCTGTTCCATTAACCGGTTATTTCTTTTCCACTTGGAGTGGCGACCTCACCGGTTCGATGAACCCGGGGTCGGTCACGATGGACGCCAACAAGAGTGTGATGGCGAACTTTGCGGCACTCCCCGGCGCGTTCAAGAAGAGCAGCCCGATCAACACGATCACCAACCGGTCGACAGCTTCGAGCCTGGTGTGGCTGGCGAGCACGAATGCCACCCACTATGCGTACTGCATCGATACGACCAACGA